>NZ_JCAFWP010000037.1:0-45944 GCF_059295135.1 Stenotrophomonas sp. INTA L402-1 | reverse complement strand
AGATGTGTATAAGAGACAGTCATTAGCCTTCGTGACGTTCCAGTCAGGTTCGACGCGGTAAGCTCTCCCTCGATGAGCTCGCAGCATCGCTCATCGAGTGCAGTACGCAGTAGCAATTTGGAGGAATACATCACATGGCAATCGTTCTTTATGTCGGTGGTAGCAAGGATGGCGAGAAGGGCGTGGTGCCCTACGGCTTCAGCAAATCCCGCGCCGACACCGCGCTGGGGCCGGAGTTCTACACGGAGCGGTTCATGGAACTGCAGGGTGTCGGCAAGGTCCGCCTGATGGCCCTGGAAGGCATGCGTGACGAGATCGTCATGCAGCGCGCCGCCCGCCACTACCGCTGACCTCCGCAACACGCGGCAGGGCGCGCCCACCATCGCGCGCCCGCGCCGGCATCCCAGCTCAGGGCCAGTCCGAGCCCTCTTTTCGCCAGGATGCCGGCGTCCACTCCGGCCTCGCTGCTGAACCTCGCCCCCTGTCAATGCCTTGTCCGGCTCCGTCGTGGATTGCCAGAATGGGGTCTTCCCGTAACGCGGCACAGACCTGAAGCAATGCACGACGCCAAGAACGCCCAGAGCGCGCTCGCCCAGCAGATCGCCCAGACCATCGCCGACGAGATCGGTGCCCAGTCCGCCCAGGTACGTGCCGCCGTCGGCCTGCTCGACGAGGGCGCCAGCGTTCCGTTCATCGCGCGCTACCGCAAGGAAGTGACCGGGGGCCTGGACGACACCCAGCTGCGCAACCTGGAAGTGCGCCTGACTTACCTGCGCGAACTGGAAGACCGGCGCGCGGCGGTGCTGGCCAGCATCGGCGAGCAGGGCAAGCTCAGCGACGACCTGCGCAACGACATCCTGGCCGCCGACACCAAGAGCCGACTGGAAGACCTGTACCTGCCGTACAAGCCCAAGCGCCGTACCCGCGCCCAGATCGCCCGCGAGGCCGGTCTGGAACCGCTGGCTGATGGCCTGCTGGCCGACCCGACGCAGGACCCTCAGGTCTTCGCGGCTTCCTTCGTCGACACCGACAAGGGCGTGGCCGACACCAAGGCTGCGCTGGAAGGTGCACGCGCGATCCTGATGGAGCGCTGGGGCGAAGATGCCGCGCTGGTCGGTGAGTTGCGCACCTGGCTGGGCGAGACCGGCGTGATCCGTGCCCGCGTGGCCGAGGGCAAGGAAACCGAAGGCGCCAAGTATCGTGACTATTTCGAACACGCCGAGGCGCTGGCGAAGATTCCCTCGCACCGCTTGCTGGCGCTGTTCCGTGCGCGCCGCGAGGAAATCCTGTTCCTGGAACTGGACCCGGGCAGCGAGGCCGAGGCCGGCCACCAGTACGCCGAAGGACGCGTGGCGCGCAAGGCCGGCATCGCCGATCAGGGCCGCGCCGCCGACCGCTGGCTGCTGGACGCCTGCCGCCTGACCTGGCGTGCCAAGCTGCACACCCATCTGCTGCTGGACCTGTTCAACCAGGCTCGCGAAAAGGCCGAGGCCGAAGCCATCGCAGTGTTCGGCGACAACCTGAAGGACCTGCTGCTGGCCGCGCCGGCCGGCCCGAAGACCGTACTCGGGCTGGACCCGGGCATCCGCACCGGCTGCAAGATTGCCGTGGTCGATGCCACCGGCAAGCTGGTCGCCACCGAGACCATCTACCCGCACGAGCCGCGCCGGCAGTGGGACCAGTCGCTGCAGACGATCAAGCAGCTGTGCGCCAAGCACAACGTGGAACTGATCGCGATCGGCAACGGCACCGCCAGCCGCGAAACCGACAAGCTGGCCGGCGAAGCGATCAAGGCTGCCGCCAACCCGAAGCTGCAGAAGGTGGTGGTCAGCGAGGCCGGCGCTTCGGTGTACTCGGCGTCCGAGTTCGCGGCCAAGGAATTCCCGGGGCTGGACGTGTCGTTGCGTGGCGCGGTGTCCATCGCGCGCCGCCTGCAGGATCCGCTGGCCGAACTGGTCAAGATCGAACCCAAGGCGATCGGTGTCGGCCAGTACCAGCACGACGTGGACCAGTACCGCCTGGCGCGGGCGCTGGATGCGCGGGTCGAGGACTGCGTGAATGCCGTGGGCGTGTACGTGAACACCGCTTCGGCCGCGCTGCTGTCGCGCGTGTCCGGCCTGTCGTCCACGGTGGCCGAGAACATCGTGCGCCATCGTGACGACAATGGCCCGTTCAAGCGTCGCAAGGACCTGCTGAAGGTCGCGCGCCTGGGCGAGAAGACCTTCGAGCAGTGCGCCGGCTTCCTGCGTATCGCCGATGGTGACCAGCCGCTGGACGCCTCGGCGGTGCACCCCGAAGCCTACCCGGTGGTCGAGCGCATCGTGGCCAGCACCGCGCGCCCGATCAAGGCGCTGATCGGTGATGGCAGCTTCCTGCGCGGCCTGAAGGCAGAACAGTTCACCGACGACACCTTCGGCGTGCCGACCGTGCGCGACATCCTGAAGGAACTGGAAAAGCCGGGCCGTGACCCGCGTCCGGAGTTCAAGGCGGCGCGCTTCGCCGAGGGCGTCGAGGACATCAAGGACCTGCGCGAGGGCATGGTGCTGGAAGGTGTGGTCAGCAACGTGGCCGCCTTCGGCGCCTTCGTCGATATCGGCGTGCACCAGGATGGCCTGATCCACATCTCGGCGCTCTCCGATACCTTCGTGAAGGACCCGCGCGACGTCGTCAAGGCCGGCGATATCGTCAAGGTCAAGGTGCTGGAGGTGGACGTGGCGCGCAAGCGCATCGCCCTGACCCGGCGCCTGGACGACACCCCCGGGCAGGCCACCAGCCGCCCGGGCCAGCGTGATGACCGCGGCCAGGGGCAGGGGCCGCGCCGCGACGCAGGCGGCCAGAACCGCGGGCCAAACCGGGGCCAGGGCAATGGCGGCCGTCCCGCTCAGTCCGCGCCCCCGGCCAACAACGCCCTGGCGGAGGCCTTCGCCCGCGCCAAGCGCAGTTGAGGACCGTGTCCCCCGTCACGCTTGATTCGTGGCGGGGGACTTGTCGATTTTCCCCGTGATTGCGCACACTTGCGCCTGAGGGGGGCGTTTGGCCTCCCCGCTGTCGCTGGGGAGGGCCATGACGCCAGCAGGACCCGTTGTCTTCGTTGAGGGCTGCAGCGTTGTGCTGCGGCTGCTGCCCGCCTGTGCGGGCCGGGGACCGGATTGATGGCGGGCCAGGGAAACAACGGCAACGGGCTGCTCGAGCGGCGCCTGCAGGAACTGGCAGAGGAGCGCCGGCGCCTGGCCATGATCATCGACGGCACCGCTGCCGGTACCTGGGAATGGAACGTGCAGACCGGCGAAATGCGGGTCAATGCGCGCTGGGCGGAGATTGTCGGCTATCGCCTGGAAGAGCTGGAGCCGGTGTGCCAGAAAACGTTCCTGAAGCTGGTCCACCCCGACGACATCGTCCTGTCCGACGCGGCACTCGAGGATCACTTCGAAGGCCTCAGCGACAACTATGTCTGCCTGCTGCGCATGCGCCACAAGAATGGCCAGTGGATATGGATCCACGACCGTGGCCGCGTGTTCGAATGGGACGGGCAGGGACGACCGCTGTGGATGGCCGGTGCGCACGCCGACGTGACCGAGCTGCAGCAGGCGCGGCAGGATGCGGCCGAGAGCCGGCAGCGATTGCAGGCCGTGGTCGACGCGTCCGATGAGGTGGCGGTGATCGCGACCGATACCGAAGGCACCATCACCCTGTTCAATACCGGCGCGGAACGCCTGCTGGGTTTCAGCGCGGAAGAAGTGGTCGGCCAGCGGCGACTGGGTGATTTCCACGATCCGGACGAGCTGGCGGCCTGGCTGCGTCCGCTGGCGGCTGCGGGCGGAAGCCTGCCGGGCGCGTTTGAAGCACTCAGCGCCCGCGCCGATGAGCAGACCTATTCACGGCAGTGGACACTGCGGCGCAAGGATGGCCAGCCACGCCAGGTGCGCTTGTCGATCAGCCGCATGGATGGTGCCGGCGGCGCGCGGATCGGCTATGTCGGCATGTCCATCGACATCACCGAGATCCTGCAGGCGCGCGCCGAAGCACGCCTGTCGGCAGAGAAATTCGCCGGTGCGTTCACGTCGGCGGCGCTGGGCATGGCGCTGGTGTCGCTGGAAGGACGCTGGCTGGACGTCAATGACGCACTGTGCCGGATCCTGGGCTACCCCCGCGAAGAACTGCTGCAGGTTGATTTCCAGCGCCTGACCCACCCCGATGACCTGCAGACCGACCTGGCCCTGGTGCAGGATCTGCTGGCCGGGCGGCGCAGCCACTACCACCTGGAAAAGCGCTATCTCGATCGCGACGGCAAGGTGATCTGGGCGCGGCTGTCGGTGTCGCTGGTGCGCACCGAGCACGGTGAACCGCTGCATTTCGTGTCGCAGATCCAGGACATCAGCGCCCAGCGCAGCAGCGAGCAGCGCCTGTTCGAGAGCGAGCAGCGCAGCCGTATCACGCTTGATGCGGTTGCCGACCTGGTGCTCAGTGTCAGCCTGGATGGCCGTATCGATTACGCCAATGCCGCCGCAGTACGCACCCTGGCGGGTGATGGCGCGCTGTCGCTGGCCGGGCACAAGGTGCAGGACGTGCTGGCACTGACCACCGAATATGCGCCCGGCTCGGTACTGGATGTGTCGGTCCTGCTGGATCCGGAAAGCAATGCGGTGGACCTGCACGCCGATCTTCTGCTGCGCCTGGGCACGGCCACGATCCCGGTCGACCTGACCCGTGCCTGGCTGCGCGATGATGAAGGTCATGTACGCGGTGCAGTGTGGGTACTGCGTGATGACACCCAGCAGCGCGCGCGCCAGCGCGAAGCGCGCCATCTGGCCGAGATCGATCCGCTCACCGAGCTGAGCAACCGTCGCGGTTTCGAGGTGCATCTGCAGCAGGCGATCACCCGCGTCGAGCGAACTGGCCAGGCCGCGTCGTTGATGTACATCGACCTGGACCGCTTCAAGCCGGTCAACGACACCTGGGGCCATCTGGCTGGCGATGCCGTGCTGTGGGCGGTGGCCAGCGTGCTGCGCCACGGTGTGCGCGATTCGGACGTAGTGGCGCGTCTGGGCGGCGACGAATTCGCAGTGATCCTGTCCGGCTGCACGCCGCGTCGTGCCGCGCGCATCGGCGGTGAACTGCTGCATACCCTGGCGTCGCTGTCGATTCCGTGGGACCGGGACCGCCTGCATGTGGGTGCCAGCATCGGTATCGCGCCATTGGCGGGTGGGATGAGCGTGGACCAGGCCGTGGCAGCGGCTGATGCCCAGTGTTACCGGGCCAAGGCAATGGGTCGCAACAACGTACAGGTGCAGGGCGAGGCCAGTGAGCTGCCCGGCGATGATTCCGAAGCCGCCGAGGGCTGATCTCAGCCTGTGAGAGGGCGTGCGCGAATACTGCGCGCACATCCACTCATGCAGGTGATCCCATGAAGGTCTGGAACCCGGTTGCGATGCGGGCCTACGCCCCGGCGATGGTTGGCTGGTGCCTCGCGCTGGCCGCCTGCCTGCGTGCGGAACAGCTGCGAGGCGACCTTCACGCACAGGCCCTGCTGCCGGTACTGCAGGGCGGCGCGGTCGCCCTGCTGGTGTTCACGCTGTCCTGTATCGGTGCCGCCAGCATCGTGCTGTGGCGGACGGGCAGGAACGCGGTGGAGTGATGCGGTGGATGGTCACCGCATCCTCCACGTCATGTTGCGTCAGCGCAGTACTTCATCCGAACTGACCAGCTGCACGTCGTGCATCAGATCGAGGTAAGCCTCGTAGTAGCCCTTGTGCGAGGCACCGACGATGGTCAGCATGCGGGTGCCTGGATGCTGGCCCAGGATGTCGCGCATGTTGGCGACCATGCGCAGGTTGCGGGTTTCCCAGTAGCCCACGTAGTTGCGGCCGAAGCCTTCCGGCGAGGGCTCGACGAGGGTCGCGCCGAAATCGCTGTTGAAGGCCACCATCGCGGCCTCGGGCGTGTTGTAGGCGCGATACATTGCGAGCAATCCATCCGGTTGAGCAAGATTGGCCTCCAGTCGTTCATCGGCCGCCCTGCGCGCTTTGACGAAGGAATTGTCCCAGGCACCGCGTATGGCGGCAGCGTAGGCCTTCTGCTGCGATTCCGGTGTTGGCGAATCTGCAGTGTGGTCGTCGACCGACCACAGGCGCTCCAGCCCCAGGCGTGCCGCAAGTACGCCGGCCACCAGTCCGGCCTCGTTGCGGCGGGCCATGCGCGTGTCGAGGAACTGCACCAGCTCCGGTGTCAGGCTGTCCGAAGCACGTCGCTCTTCCCTGGACAGCCGCAGCCATTGGACGACTGCCGAGCTGCTTTCGCCCGCGGCCAGGAACACGGCGGCCAATCGGCGCCGCTGGGCAGCGGTTGGCGCCTTCGGCCAATCCGCAAGCAGGCGTTCCATCTCCACGTTGGCGCTGGGCACGTCCAGGCCGGTGGCGGCCTGCGCCGGTGCCGGATCGACGCAGTAGTCCGCTACGCTCTCCGCGTATCGGGCCGGATTGCGGCGCATGAAGTCACACTGCAGGCCGGACAGGTTCTCCACCGCGATCGCGGTGGGCCGCCAGGCTTCCAGGCGCTGCAGCAGAGGTTCCAGCATCGCCGGCGTGAAGGTCTCCGGCAGGCTGGACAGGTGCGGGCTGCCCAGCACCAGCACTTCGTTCGGGCGTCCTGCGGGTGGTCCCTTCAGCTGGTCGGGGTGGAAGGCGGGTCGATAGGCGGCGTCGTTGGCCAGCGCGCTGCTGCTGCACAGGGCCAGGAAGAGAAGGCTGGCAAAGCGAGGGAACATGCGATCTCCATGTCGATAAGCATCCTGCGGGACCTTCATGCTGGTCATTTTCTCCTGCTGGGGAATCCCGCATTGGTCATGTAAACCTTTCTGCCTTGAGCTGCATCCTTCTGCTGAGCGATGCTGTACGCAATGCCCAGGCGATGCAGAAGATGACATTGGACGACTGGACCATCGACAGTCCGCGGCTGCACCTCCGGCCATTCACGCCCGGTGACGCCGACGAGGCATTTGTGGCAATCACACCCGGGCTGACCCGCTATATGGCGTTTGAGCCGCCACCCTCGAAGGAGGCGTTTGCTGCCGTCTGGCGGACGTGGCTGCTTACCATCGCCGACGGGACCGACATCACGTTGGTGATCCGCAGGCGCGGGGATGGGGTATTCCTTGGCCTGGCAGGCCTGCATCGAGCCCGTGAAGCAGAACCCGAACTGGGCATCTGGATCGCAGAAGTGATGCATGGGCACGGCTATGGCCGCGAGGCAGTGGCGGCGGTGTGGTCGGTGGCCTCCGGGCGCCTGCGCTGTGCTGCGTTCCGCTACCCGGTGGCGGAACGGAACCGGTCCAGCCGTGCACTGGCTGAGTCCCTCGGTGGGCAGGCTGTGGCACGTGAGCAGGGCGTGAAGTACACGGCAATCGTCTACCGCATTCCGGCTGCAATGCACGGAGTTGCGACGGACGTCGCGGAATTCCGCTAAAGCGGCCGACGGCGTCGCCGATACTCCCTCTGGATCCCGCTCCAGTCACCCGCCGCAGGACCCCAGGCTGCCCCCGACGGATGGTCCGCGCAGTGTGTTCCGCCGTTTCCAGATGCCGATCGCACCCGCAGCAGACGTTCTTGGCAGTCGCTCGAGAGGTGCCCGTTGGCACCTGTAGTCCCTGGCAACTGATGTTGCCGCCGGGCATCCCGCCCGTCGGGTCACAACCGCTTACCGGACACCGAGGATCAGACAATGCTCATTCCAGGCTTCACGGCAGGCGCGCAGGCGCCGGCCGAGCTGCATACCCGTTGGTCGCCGTGGCGTGCGCTGCTTGGCGTGCTGGCGCCGCAGCAACGCACCAGCACAGAGGCGGCGATGACCGACCGCACCGAGCTGGAAGCGCAGGTGGCCGCGCTGCATCGCGTGCAGGCCGTCATCGAGTTCGCGCTCGACGGCACCATCCTGCGGGCCAATGACAATTTCCTGCAGGCGATGGGTTACCGGCTGGAGGAGATCCAGGGCAAGCATCACTCCCTGTTCGTCGACCCCGAGCAGGCGCGCAGCGCGGAATACCGCGACTTCTGGGTACGCCTGGGGCGTGGCGAATATGACGCCGGACAGTACCGCCGCTTCGGCAAAGGTCAGCGCGAGATCTGGATCCAGGCTTCGTACAACCCGGTGCTGGACCGCCAGGGGCGGCCGTACAAGGTGGTCAAGTTCGCGACCGACATCACCGCGCAGAAGCTGCAGGCGGCCGACTCGGCGGGGCAACTGGCCGCGATGGCCAAATCGCAGGCGGTGATCGAGTTCAGCATGGATGGCCGAATCCTGTCGGCCAATGACAATTTCCTGGCCGCTACCGGCTACAGCCTGGACGAAGTGCGCGGGCAGCACCATTCATTGTTTGTCGAGCCTGAGCATCGCAGCAGCGTCGAGTATCGCCAGTTCTGGGAGAAGCTCGGGCGCGGCGAATATGACGCCGGCCAGTATCGGCGCCTGGGCAAGGGCGGGCGCGAGGTCTGGATCCAGGCATCCTACAACCCGATCCTGGACCTCAATGGCAGGCCATTCAAGGTCGTCAAGTACGCCACCGACATCACCGCGCAGGTGCACGAGAACCAGGCCATGCAGCGCGCCGTGGCGCAGACCCGCGAGGTGGTGGCTGCCGCCAAGCAGGGCGATCTGACCCAGCGCGTGGCCACCGCCGACAAGAACGGGTCGATCGCAGAACTGTGCGAAGGCGTGAATTCGCTGGTCGAGGCGATGGCCGCGATCATCGGCCAGATCAAGTTCGCCGCGGACACCATCGCAGTCGGCGCGACCGAAATCGCACAGGGCAACAGCGACCTCTCGCAGCGTACCGAGCAGCAGGCGGCCTCGCTGGAGGAAACCGCTGTGTCGATGAAGGGCCTGGCCGAGACCGTGCAGCGCACGGCCACCAACGCGCGCCAGGCCAGCCAGCTGGCCGGCGGAGCGGCCGACGTCGCCGCTCGAGGCGGCAATGTGGTGCATGAAGTGGTCGAGACGATGGCGGTGATCAATGCCTCGTCGCGGCGCATCGTCGACATCATCGGAGTGATCGACGGCATCGCCTTCCAGACCAACATTCTCGCGCTGAACGCAGCGGTGGAGGCTGCGCGTGCCGGTGAACATGGCCGCGGCTTTGCCGTGGTCGCCACTGAGATCCGCGAGCTGTCGCAGCGTTCGGCCAGCGCAGCCAAGGAGATCAAGCACCTGATCGATGAGTCGGTTGCCAATGTGGGCGCCGGCACGGCGCAGGTTGAGAGCGCGGGCCGTACCATGGATGAAATCGTGACCAACGTGCGCCGGGTCAGTGACCTGATGACTGAAATCAGCACGGCCTCGCAGCAGCAGAGCGACGATATCCAGCAGATGAATCATGCGGTCGACCTGATCGATCAGGGCACCCAGCAGAACGCGGCCCTGGTCGAGGAGGCGTCGGCGGCGGCGCGCAGCATGGAAGAGCAGTCGGCGCAGCTGCTGCAGACCGTGGCCAGTTTCCGCGTGCAGGGCGGGGCCGGGCACCGGCACGGAACAGCGGGGCTGCACGCGGTCTAGGCGCGGCGACCGGACGGGTCTTCTTTGCTATCGGTGTCGCCGCGTACGCAGTTGCGTCCGGCATGTTTGGCGCGATACAGGGCCTGGTCGGCGCGTTCGACCAGGTCGCGCGGATCGCGGTCTTCGCCGGGTGCCTGCCAGGCCACGCCGATGCTGATGGTGATGGTGGCCTCGGGGGCGGGCAGGGCTGCGGCTTCGACCGAAGCGCGCAGCCGTTCGCCCAGGCCCAGTGCGTGGGCGGCATCGGGCGAGGGCAGGGCGGCGATGAACTCTTCGCCGCCATAGCGCGCCAGCAGATCGTCACCTCGTTGCAGGCAGCCATCAAGAATGGCGGCGACCGACTGCAGGCGACGATCACCCTCCGGATGGCCATAGGTGTCATTGAGCCGTTTGAAGTGGTCGATGTCTATCATCAGTACCGCCAGCCCGAGTCCCTGGCGGCGTGCGCGGCCACGGGCATTGCCAAGAGATTCGTCGAAGCTGCGGCGGTTGCCCAGCCCAGTCAGCGGATCGCGCCGCGCCAGCGTTTCCAGCTCATCGCGCTGGCGCTGGATCTCCACCTGGCTCAGCACGCTGCGCAGGGCATAACCGAGCATGGCACCAATGAAGCCCACCGTGGCCAGGGTGGGCTGCAGGCGCGCGACCAGCAGCGCCACCATCATCAGCAGCAAGGGCAGCATCAACGGCACGCCGGCGTCGACGATGCGGCGCAGGCTGCGCGATACCTCCACCGCCGGATAGCGGCGCTTGCTGGCGGCCATGACGGCCAGCACCACGAATAGTCCGCTGATCAGCAGGTCCCCCCAGTTGCCGTCAGGCAGCTGCGGCTGGTAGGTGTTGATGTAGAACGCCAGCAGGAAATAGCCCAGCGCGTAGATCGCAAGTGTCCGGAAGAAATCGCGGCGGTCGGGATTGTCCTCGGCCAGGAAGCGGATCAGCGCGAAGCAGAACACCAGGCTGTTCTGTAGGTTGCTCATGGCGTTCAGGCACTGCGTCCACAATGCGGCGTTGAAATGCGCCATCGCCCGCGTGTGCCCGAAGTACAGCAGCCACAGCAGCGCGATGATCAGCAGGTCCACCGCGCGGATGCAGCGGTTGCCGCCGCCCGGGCTGGCGGCCACGTAGGTCAGGGGGATGCGGTAGAACACGTACAGGATCAGCGAAGACACGGTCATCTGCGCAGGATCGAGGCCGGCCACATTGCGGTACAGCAGGGCGAGCAGGGCCAGCGAGAACAGGCCCACGGCAGCGCCCAGCGTCCGCCATTTGCAGGCCGCCTGGCGGCTGTCACGCGCACGCCGCACGCAGGCCAGTGCAGCCAGCAACGGCGCAGTGATCAGCATCAGGTAGGAGCCGACCGGGTCCTGCGGGCCAACAAAGGCAATGACGAGCGCGTGCGTGACCAGAAAAAACAGTGCCGCACGCAACGTCATGCATTCCCCCGCCCCCAGCTCCGGCTGGGATCACGATAGGCAGAAGCACGTGTGGCTTGCAAGAAAAGTGTGCGCTGCGTCTATTCCAAAGCTTGCCGGAAGTCGCAGTTGTGTTTCAGCATGGTGACGCGGAGCCTTCGACGCGGGCGTACATCCAGAAGTCACGGGGCTGTCCTCGAACCCGCCGGTAAGCGCGCAGCAGGCCTTCGCGCTGCATGCCGATGCCTTCCAGCACAGCGATCGAGCGGGCGTTGCTGTCCAGGACAGTCGCCTGGATTCGGACCAGAGCGAGTGCGGCATGGCCCCATTCGAGCACCGCGCGTGCTGCGTGCGTGGCCAGTCCCTGACCCTGCCAGCGCGGATCGAGATCATAGGCAAGTTCGCCGCGGCCATGCGACAGGTCGATTCCGTTCAGGCCAACGGTGCCGATCAGCTGGCTGTCGGCGCCCACCAGCGCCCAGCGCTGGTCCGTTGCCGTGGGCAGGTAACCGGCGATCTGGCAGCGCAGTGCTCTTTCGGAAACGTCGCCCCAGCTGGTGTGCTCGGTCACGCCCGGCAGCGAGAGATAGCCGGCCCAGGCGGCAGCATCATCCACGTGCAGTGGACGCAGACGTGCGGGCAGGGTGGCGGGGAGCGTGGGCAGGGCGGGCGTTGGCATCGTCGCCAGTGTCGGCGCTCCGGTCCTGAAAATGCAAAAGGCCAGGTCGGGGACCTGGCCTTTGATGCAGTGGTGCCGGTGAAAGGACTCGAACCTTCATGGGGTCACCCCCGGCTGATTTTGAGTCAGCTGCGTATACCATTCCGCCACACCGGCAGGCAGCGTGCGAGTGTAACCGAGGTCGGCACGGCTTTCATAGTGGGGAGGCCGATCGGGGCGCGTCCTGTCGGCTTCGGCCCTGTCATGGCTATACTGCGGCGGCTTGAATGCCTCCAGGAGCGGTAGCCGATGACAGTGTTGCAGGACCTGAGGGTGCTGGTGGTCGAGAACGACGAGATGAGTGCCGCACTGCTGCAGATGCAGCTGGTGCATGCCGGTGCGACGGTGGTGGGGCTGGCCGCGAGCGTGGCTGAAGCGCTGCGCCTGCTGCAGGCGTCGACCCCGGACGTGGCCCTGCTCGATTACCGCCTGGCCCGCAATGAGACCAGCGAGCCGGTGGCTGCGGCACTGTCGGCGCGCGGGGTGCCGTTCGTGCTGGCCACCGGGATGCAGGCCGAGCAGCTGCCCGAGCCGATGCTGGCCGGCGTGCTGCTGGTCAAGCCCTATCTCTCGGCAGATCTGAGCCAGGCGCTGGTACGCGCAGTGGGCCGCGCCAGCGCCAGCGCTTGATTGGCGCGTGCTGAAGCGGTGGGCGTATCCTGCCCGGGCCTGAATGCTCAGGCCTACAAGGAGAGTGGCATGAAGAAGTGGATCAAGCGCATGGTTGCTGCGGGTGTCCTTTCGATGGCGGTCTTCGGTGGTACGGCCTCTGCCGCGTGGTGTGGCCAGCCCTGTTTCCAGCTCTACAAGAGCTGCATCGCGCGGGGTGGAGAGGTCGAACAATGCCTGCAGGAACAGGCCTTCTGCGAAGAGGCGATGTGCGGCGGCAATCCCTGATCCATGAACCCCGCCCAGGCGGGGTTTTTCATCTGTGCGCGGTGTTCAGCCCGCTTCTTCGTATACGTAGTGGATCTCCTCGTGGTCGTCGAGGATGCGGTACTGCCGCGCCAGGTCATCCGGATCGGGATTGAGCCAGGCATCGAGGTGTTCCTTGCGGATGGGAACGACGCCGCGGTCATGGCCCGCAGCGGCGACGTCGTGCGGAGGCGTGTCGGTGATCGTGGCAAATGACAGGAGGCGACCTTCCGGTCCTTCCCATTCCGCCCACAGGCAGGCCAGCAGCAGGTCGCGCGGGGGATCGGGCCGGAACTCCAGCACCACGTCCTGATCCTTCTCATCGGCACCCAGCGTACGGCCGGCGATGGCATGGCGTGGCACGTGCTCATAGAACGCCTGCACCACCACCACGCCGTGGCGCAGCCCGAACGCACCGCGCCAATAGCCTTCCAGGCTGTCGCGCCGCGCGTTGTAGGTGCCCGGATATAGCACGTCGTTGCGCGCAGGCTTGTCCGGCAGCCGGCACTGGTAGCGCATCGGCTTGATCACGCGTTTGCCGCCCTCGCTGACCATCACCGGTGCGTAGGTACCGGGGAAAATACGGTTGTCGCGCGGCAGCAGCTGCACCCGGTGCAGATCTTCCAGCCGAGCCTGCGCACGATCGATGCGGTTGCCGGCCACGCGCAGGTCGTTGCGTGCCTTCTGGGTGGGGCGGGTCGCCAGCGTGGCATTGGCAATATCGCGTCGCTCGCGCTGGCGGGCCAGCTCCGCTTCCAGATCCTGGCGTTCCTGCGCATGCCACTGCTGGATTTTCGCGACGATGTCGCGGCCCTGCTCGGTGCGCGCGCCGGCGAAGCCGTCATCCATCGCCTTGGGAGTTCTGGGGCGCTTCTTGCCAGGATCGTGCGCGTACAGCTCCGCGAATTCTTCCAGCGACAGGATGGCGCCGAACTCGCGCACCAGCTTGGCGTAGTCGGCGCGGATGAGGGCGGAATAGCACATGGGAACTCTGCGGGCGTGGGTCGCAGCAGATGCGACATGGATGAGGCAGGATAGCCCGACCTACAGGGAGATAGCGCATGAATGATTCCGTCGCCTGCCAGTTCCGCGACGCCGTGCCCACGGTCGAAGACTATTGCCAGTTGCGTGTGCTGGCGGGCCTCAGTGCCAAGAGCCAGGAGGCGGCGGCACGCGCGCTGCCCAATACCCTGTATGGCGTGTGTGCCTACCAGGGTAACGAGCTGGTGGCGATGGGGCGCATCGTCGGCGATGGGGGCTGCCACCTGCAGGTCTGCGATATCGCTGTGTTGCCGCGCCTGCAGGGTCAGGGCCTGGGCAAGGAAGTGATGCGTCGCCTGGAGGGCTGGATGCAGGCGAACCTGCCGCCGTCGGCATACGTCAGCCTTCTGGCAGATGGTGAAGCGCACCGGCTGTACGCGCAGTTTGGTTTCGCACCCACCGCACCTGCATCGATCGGGATGTATCGCCGGTTCTGAGGTGTGGCCGAGTTGAAGCCATCCACGCATGGCGTGGATCTACTGGGCCAACCGGCCGCCGGATCCATCCCGGCCCTGCAGTAGATCCACGCCATGCGTGGATAGGGCCTTCCCAGGAATCACAGGCAAAGAAAAACCCCGGCCGAAGCCGGGGTTTTAAAGAATTGGCGTCCCCACGGGGATTCGAACCCCGGTCGCCACCGTGAAAGGGTGATGTCCTAGGCCTCTAGACGATGGGGACGCACGAAAACTTCAAATTGTAGATCCTTCGACGGCCTAATGTCGAAGTGGTGGAGCCAAGCGGGATCGAACCGCTGACCTCCTGCATGCCATGCAGGCGCTCTCCCAGCTGAGCTATGGCCCCAATGAAACTCCGGATGATCTGCCGGGAGCAGAGTCCGTTTTGAAACTGGCGTCCCCACGGGGATTCGAACCCCGGTCGCCACCGTGAAAGGGTGATGTCCTAGGCCTCTAGACGATGGGGACGCACGAAAAACTTCAAGTTGTAGAACTTTCGACGGCCTAATGTCGAAAGTGGTGGAGCCAAGCGGGATCGAACCGCTGACCTCCTGCATGCCATGCAGGCGCTCTCCCAGCTGAGCTATGGCCCCGTGTTACCGAGCCGCCTATCATACCTGCGTGTTCACGTTTGTGGAAGCCTTTTTTGAGCTTTTTTCGTTCCGGTTCAACCGCGACCATGAGGGCAGGGGAACCGCAACGCCACAACCTGAATGCCGGTAGGCGGTGAACAAAAAAGACCCGGTTATCGGCCGGGTCCTCGTTGTTCGTGATGAGTGGCGTCCCCACGGGGATTCGAACCCCGGTCGCCACCGTGAAAGGGTGATGTCCTAGGCCTCTAGACGATGGGGACGCAATTCTCATCAATGTTCTTTAGCGACCTTTCGACGGCCTAATGCCGAAAGATTGGTGGAGCCAAGCGGGATCGAACCGCTGACCTCCTGCATGCCATGCAGGCGCTCTCCCAGCTGAGCTATGGCCCCACGTCGCTGAGGAGCGAAATAATAGCCTTGCCCCAGGGGGTTGGCAAGCATTTGTTGCACTTTTCTTCACGTGCGTTGCGAAGCCGATGTCAGTCGCCTTTCGCCTGTGCAGCATCATCGGTCAGTGCCGCCAGGATCGGGCACTGGTCCAGCGCGCCGTGACCCGGGCAGGCGTCGACCAGCAGCGAAAGTGCAGTGTGCATGCGTTGCAGCTCCGCCATCCGCTGTGCGATGTCCTGCAGGCGCGCCTGCGCGGTGTCGCGCACGCTGCCCATGTCCTGCGAGTGGCGATCGCTCAATGCGAGCAGCTCGCCGATCTCTTCCAGGCTGAAGCCCAGCGCCTTGGCGCGGCGGATGAATCGCAGCCGGCGCAGGTCCTGCTCGCCGAAGATGCGGTAGCCACCCGCCGAGCGGGCAGCGGTCGGCAGCAGCTGCTGTCGTTCGTAGTAGCGCACCGTATCGATCGGTACGCCCGCCTGGCGGGCCAGTTGTCCAATGTTCATGGCGGATTCCTGCAGGGGCTGCCGACCATTGTGAAGCCTGGAGTAAGGTCGAGAGTCAAGGCTTGGCCCGGGTGCGCGCATTCAGCGCACTTTGCAACTTTCTTCATAGCCCCGCCGATGGACCAGTTCCTACCCTTCGCCTGAACCGGCCGTTCGATGGCCTGCAACGAACCGAGGAGGTGGTCTGTGGAAGGATTCAGGAACGAAGGATTCGTCGAGATCGCGGTGGTTGAATACCCGGGAGGTGATCCGTCTGCCGCCTCCGTACTGGCCGAAATGGCGCACGTTGCCAATCGCCTTGCCCAGCAGCAGCGTCGGCCGTTCAAGCGGGTGCTGGTCACCCGCTGGATCGTGCCGGCCAGCCAGACCGGGGTGCATCGTATTGCGGGTGCGGAAATGCTCGATGCGGCCATCCCGGCTGTGATCGCGGTTCCCGGCCAGATCAGTGCCGGCGCGTGCCTGCGCGCGGACGAGGTCCTGCTGGACTGGCTGCGCGCGCACTATGACGGCGGCAGTCTGCTGGCCGCCGCCAGTGATGGCGTCAGCGTGCTGGCACGCGCCGGGTTGCTGGCCGGGCGTACGGTCAGTGGCCCCGATCTCGGGCGCCATCCAGGCCTGCAGGCGCAGGCCGCGAGCTGGGTGCCGAGTGAGCGGGCGCTGGTGGATGACGGTGACCTGCTGACGGTCGGCGGGGCCCAGGCCTGGCGCTTCCTTGGCCTGCGATTGTTGTACCGGCTGCACGGGCAGGGCGTGGCCAGTGCGGTCGCACAGCAACTGGGCATCACCGTGCCCGCCACGATCCAGCAGGACCTGGAGCGCTTCAGCGCCAACTTCGCACATGGCGATCGTGATGTGCTGAAGGCACAGCGCTGGCTGCACACCACGGCGGCACGCGGCGCCACCCTTGCCGCGATCTGCGAGGTCTCCGGGCTGGAGCCGCGCACACTGCAGCGGCGGTTCCTCAAGGCCACCGGCCTGCGGCCGATCGAATACTGCCAACGGCTGCGCATCGCCAAGGCGCAGACCCTGCTGCAGCAGGGGGCGGGTATCGATGAGGTGGCGTGGGGTGTCGGCTACGCTGATCAGAGTGCTTTCCGCCGGTTGTTCCTGCGCATCGTTGGCATGACGCCGGCCAACTATCGGCGTCACGTCAGCAGCAAGCGTCGCGAGCGGCCCTTGATGCCGTCGGTGGCAGGCAGCCTGCGCGGGCTGCAATCGCCGTCGGTGATGCAACTGGGGCGCAGCGCGGCCTGATGTCGGCGGCATCGTCGCGCTTGCAACCGGAGCGCGACACTTCGACCATGCAGTCAGTGGACGATTGAACAGGTGGTCTGATGTCGAGCGTTGGGCCGGTGCCGATGCCGGTGGTGTTGATTCTCGTGTGCGTAGTGATTGCCATGGCCGTGGCGCGTCTGTGGCCACGCAGGAAGGACCGCATGCCGCTGCCTTCTGCACCCAGCATGGTTCTGGACATGCTGCTGGTGGGCCTGCTGTGTGGTCGCATCAGCTTCGTGGCCTTGAACTTCGCGCTGTATCGCGAGGCACCGTGGAGCATTCTGCAGATTGCCGATGGTGGCTACCACCTGGTGGTTGTCCTGGTTGCGGGATCAGCATGGGGGCTGTGGCGGGTGCGCCCATGGCGGACGTTGCGCGCCCCGGTGCTGGGCGCGGCGTTGGCGGGTGCGCTGCTATGGGCGGGCGGCAGTCAACTGCTGTCCGCATGGCAGGAGCGGCAGATGCCCTTGCCGATATTGCAGGTTGCTGATCTGCAGGGTGGCAGGGTTGATCTGCAGCAGTTCCGGGGAAAACCGCTGGTGCTGAATCTCTGGGCGACCTGGTGCGGGCCCTGCCGGCGCGAGATGCCGGTCCTGGCTGCGGCGCAGCAGGCGCATGCGGACGTGCAGTTCGTGTTCCTCAACCAGGGTGAAACCCTTGAGGAAGTCCAGGGTTTCGTTGCGCGCGAACGGCTCCTGCTGCACAACGTTTTGCTCGATGATGACGCTGCGGCATCCACGGTGCTGGGCGTGCAGGCCTATCCCTCGACCCTGTTCTTCGACGCCCAAGGGCGCCTGCGTGAACTGCACCTCGGCGAACTGACGGCAGCCGGTCTTGAACACAAACTGCGCCGGCTGCGGTAGCCTGCGCGGGCATCTCACTACGGAGTTCCCATGTTGTCGACTTCCCTGCGCACCGCCCCTGCGGTGCTGTTGCTGCCGGTCCTGCTGGCATTGGCCGCCTGCAGCCAGGCACAGACGCCACCGGGCAAGACCGCCGCGGCACCGGCAGCGAGCGCCACAGCCACGGCCAACAAGGGCGATCGCCCTGCGGTGCTGAAGGGCATCGAGAAGCATGGTTTCGAGGTCGTCGCAGAATTCGATGCCCCTGGTGGCCTGCGGGGCTTCGCCGGCGTGGTCGGCGGCCAGCAGCCGGCAGCGGCCTATGTCACTGCTGACGGCAAGAACGTACTGGTCGGCAGCCTGTTCGATGCGGAGGGCAACGATGTAGCCGCTGAGGCCGTTGAAAAGCTGGTGGCTTCGCCGATGTCGGCCAAGATGTGGACCAAGCTGGAAGCCAGCGCCTGGGTGCGTGATGGCAAGGCCGATGCGCCGCGCGTGGTCTATACCTTCAGCGATGCCAACTGCCCGTACTGCCACAAGTTCTGGGAAGCGGCACGGCCGTGGGTCGATGCCGGCAAGGTGCAGCTGCGTCACATCATGGTCGGCGTGATCCGCGAGGACAGCCCGGCCAAGGCCGCGGCGATCCTTGCCGCGCGTGACCCGAGCGCAGCGCTGCTGCAGAACGAGCACGATTTTGATCGCGGTGGCATCAAGGCGCTGCCGAACATCAGCCGCGAGATCGCTGGCAAGCTCGACGCCAATCAGGTGCTGATGATCGAGATGGGCTTCCAGGGCACACCGGGCATCCTGTTCCAGGACGCACAGGGCCAGGTGCAGCGTCGTGCGGGTCTGCCGCAGGGTGCCGATCTGCAGACGGTGCTTGGCCCGCGCTGAGTGGCGCCAGCCCCATGAAACATTGCGCAGGCCCGCATGGCAGCATGCGGGCCTGTCGCATTCCATGGCGGGCATTGCGGTTGCGGGCCCGCGCAACAGTGGTTCATCGTCACGTCTGAATCGTGACTGACATCAAGCATCCCGCCTTGATTCCAATCAAGGCCAAAAACGACAGGCGGATTAGCCTGTGACGCATGGAATACAGCGTCAATGCGCGATGGATGCCGCGCTCGCCACGCCCTGATCAGGGTCGGCTGGCACAGCCATTCACGACACTCTCACTCCGTGCTTGTTACCCAGACCGCTGCGGTCGCCACCTCTCTGGCAGCGCGGCCTTGATGGCGTCGACATCGGTGCGGGCAGGACAGTGTCATCGTCCTGTTGCCTGCCATGCGCAGGCTGGCCGGTGTCGTCGACGCAGTATCCGCATTTCCAGCAACGGCAGCACGAGGCCGGAGTGGCGCATGCGTGCGTCCTGTCTGCGTGCTGCGAACAGGGGTCGTCCAGGGAGGATGCAATGCGCGTGGCGGTACTGAGCCTGGCCTGTGTGACAGCACTGGCGATCACGCCGGCGTATGCACAGGTGGATGACAAGGAGGACGCGCAGGCGCTGCGTCGTGAGATTGCGGCCATGCGGCAGGCGCTGGAGGGCATGCAGCAGCGTTTGGACCGCCTTGAGCAGCGCGACGCAACCGTTGCGCCTGCTACAGCACAGGCACCCGCCGCCGTGGTCGCGCCTGCCAGCACTGCCAACCTGCTGCACCCCACCCAGGTACCGGGCGTGGCACAGCCGGTGCTGCCGCAGCGCGAATCGGTGGCCGATCCGTCCACCGCCGCGTCGCGACCGGACAGTGCGGCCGGCCCGACCGATCCGGATCTGAAGGGCTTCTTCGCCATTCCGGGTACTGACACGGTGATCCGTATCGGCGGCTACGCCAAGCTGGATGCCATCGCCGATTCGCGTGCAGCGGGGGATGAGGATCAGTTCATTCCCTCGTCGATGCCGGTCGGTGGCAGTCATCGTGATGTCTCGAACTTCAACATCCATGCCAAGCAGACCCGCTTCAGTTTCGAGGCGCGACGTCCGACCACGCACGGCAACCTGCGCTTCTACCTGGAGAACGACTTCTTCGGCAGTAGTGACGGCTACGAATTCCGGCTGCGCCATGCCTATGGCCAGCTCGGCAATACCTATGCCGGTTACGGCTACTCCAGCTTCATGGATCCGGACAGCCTGCCCGATACATTGGACTTCGCAGGTCCCGGCGGTGCCGGCTACCTGCTGGTGGCAGGCATCCACCACAGCTTTGCGATGGGCAAGGGCAACACCCTGACCGTCGCCGCCGAAGATCCGAAGACCGAACTGGCCGGCGCCAGCGATGAGCGAGCGGCAGTGAACCGCCTGCCCGACGTGACGGTGACCGCGCGCATGGAGCGCGACTGGGGCCACCTGCAACTGGGCGCGGTGGTACGCAGCCTGGCCTATGACGGTGACGATGAGCGCGACCGGCGCATGGCCGGTGGCCTGCAGCTGAGCGGATCGGCATCGGTAGGCGAGCGCGACCTGCTGCTGTTCGGTGCCCTCGGCGGGCGCGGTCTCAGTCGCTACACCGCCGACCTGACCGGCTCCGGACTGGACGCGGTGGTCAATGCCGATGACCGCCTTGATGCCCTGGACCTGCACGGTGGGTTCGTTGGCTACACCCATTACTGGTCCGAGCCGTGGCGTTCGAACCTGATCTTCGGCCAGCTGACCCTGGAGCGGAATGCCGCACTGGCGGCCGATGCATTCCGGCAGAGCCGCTACGGCGTGTTCAACCTGATCTGGAGCCCGGCACCGTCGTGGACGATGGGCATGGAGCTGCTGTACGGCCGCCTGGAACAGCAGAGCGGCGCGCGCGGCGACACGGTCCGGGTGCAGGGCAGCCTGCAATACAACTTCATCAAATAGGCGCCAGCGGTCGTACGCCAGCGTAACCGTCCCCACGCCCGGTTGTACCGGGCTCATGCCAGTACAGGAGATTGTCATGGCAGAAGCAAAGAAAATCGGGGTGGTCGGAGCCACCTTCCTCGTCGCCGGCAACATGATGGGCTCAGGGGTGTTCCTGCTGCCTTCCAGCCTGGCCAAGATCGGCACCGCCTCGATCTGGGGCTGGCTGATCACCACCGCCGGTGCGCTGCTGCTGGCCTTCGTGTTCGCCAAGCTGGGCAAGCTGGCACCCAAGGCGGGCGGCCCCTATGCCTACGCGCGTGACTGGTTCGGGCCGTACATGGGCTTCCAGACCAATACCATCTACTGGTTCGCCAACTGGATCGGCAACGTCGCCATCCCGATCGCGGCGGTGGGCTACTTCAGTTACTTCTTCCCGATCCTGTCCGAGCCACTGGTGCGCTGCATCGCGGTGCTGATCCTCGTATGGGCATTGAGTTTCGCCAACATGATCGGCCCGGCCTTCGTCAGCCGCGTGCAGACGGTCACCACCAGCTTCGCGCTGGTACCGATCCTGGGCATCGCCATCTTCGGCTGGTTCTTCTTCGACGCCGACATCTTCAAGGGCGCCTACAACGTGTCCGGCGAGTCGAACTTCGGCGCGATCTCCAGTGCCGCGGCACTGACTCTGTGGGCCTTCATCGGCGTCGAATCCGCTTCGGTCACCGCCGGCGTGGTGGAGAACCCGGAAAAGAACGTGGCCCGCGCCACCCTGGCCGGCGTGTTCCTGGCCGCCATCGCCTACATCGCAAGCTCCTCGGTGATCATGGGCATGGTGCCCAATGGCGAGCTGCAGACCTCTGATGCCCCGTTCGCACTGGCTGCCGCCAAGGCCGTCGGTGGCTGGGGCGGTGCGCTGGTGAGCCTGTGCGCCTTCATCGGCGCTGCCGGTTCGCTGGGCGGCTGGATCCTGCTGACCGCACAGAGTGCCAAGGCGGCCTCCGATGATGGCCTGTTCCCGAGCATCTTCAGCAAGACCAACAAGGACGACGTGCCGGTCAAGGGCGTGCTGATCGTGGCGGTGCTGATGACCCTGGCGGTGCTGGTCACCTCCACCTCGGAAACCGCATCGGCCCAGTTCGACGTGATCACGTCGGCGGCGGTGGTGCTGACCCTGCTGCCCTACATCTACTCGTGCGTGGCCTGCTACTTCGTGGTCGAGCGTTCGCACACCCTGGTCCACACCGGTGCGTTCTGGACCCTGACCAGCCTGACCGTCGTGTACTGCCTGTGGGCGATCTACGGCTCGTCGGGAACCATCGTGCAGTACGCCTTCCTGTTCGTGCTGTTCATCACCGTGTTCTATCCCTTCTTCAGCGAGGAGCGCCGCCAGCAGCGGCAGCGCGCCCGCGAGGCCTCGGCGATCAGCGCCGGCGCCCAGCGTTCCTGAGTTAGACAAGGAGAATCAACGTGTACTTCAAGTCCCTGGACTATCCGGTCATTGTCATCGACAACGACTACGAGTCGCCGCGCATCGGCGGCATCCTGATCCGCGCCCTGGTGGAGGAGCTGCGCAGCAACGACCAGCGCGTGCTGTGCGGCCTGAACCTGGATGATGCCCGCGCCGGTGCCCGCACCTACGTGGCAGCCTCCGCGGTGCTGATCTCGATCGATGGCAGCGAGGAAGTGGATGGCGAGTTCCAGCGCCTCACCGCCTTCCTGCGCGAGCAGAGCGCGCGCCGCGCCAACCTGCCGGTGTTCCTGTACGGCGAGCGCCGCACCATCGAGAAAGTGCCGAGCAAGCTGCTCAAGTACATCCACGGCTTCATCTTCCTGTTTGAAGATACCAAGAGCTTCATCTCGCGGCAGGTGATGCGCGCGGCCGAAGACTACATGAAGAACCTGCTGCCGCCGTTCTTCAAGGCACTGATCCACCATGCGGCCGAGTCGAACTACTCCTGGCACACGCCCGGCCATGCCGGCGGCGTGGCGTTCACCAAGTCGCCGGTCGGGCGCGCGTTCCATCAGTTCTACGGCGAGAACACCCTGCGCAGCGATCTGTCGATCTCGGTGCCGGAACTGGGCTCGCTGCTCGACCACACTGGTCCGATCAAGGACGCCGAGAACGAGGCCGCACGCAATTTCGGTGCCGACCATACCTTCTTCGTCACCAACGGCACCTCCACCGCCAACAAGATCGTCTGGCACGGTACGGTGGCGCGCGGCGACGTGGTGTTCGTCGACCGCAACTGCCACAAGTCGCTGCTGCACGCGCTGATCATGACCGGTGCGGTGCCGGTGTACTTCACCCCCAGCCGCAACGCGCACGGCATCATCGGCCCGATCAGCCTGGACCAGTTCACGCCGGAGTCGCTGCAGCAGCGCATCGCTGCCAACCCGCTGGCCAGCCAGGCCTACAAGGCCGGCTCCAAGCCGCGCATCGCGGTGGTCACCAACTCGACCTACGACGGCCTGTGCTACAACGCCGAGAAGATCGCCGACGAGATCGGCAGCGCGGTCGACTTCCTGCATTTCGACGAAGCGTGGTACGCCTATGCTGCGTTCCATCCGTTCTACGAGAACCATTACGGCATGGCCAAGGGCAAGCCGCGTGAGCAGGATGCGATCATCTTCACCACGCATTCCACCCACAAGCTGCTGGCGGCGTTCTCGCAGGCGTCGATGATCCACGTGCGCAACTCGGCGCAACGCAACCTGGATGCCGAGCGCTTCAACGAGTCGTTCATGATGCACACCTCGACCAGCCCGCACTACGGGGTGATCGCGGCCTGTGATGTGGCGTCGAAGATGATGGAAGGCGATGCCGGCCGCTCGCTCGTACAGGAAATGCATGACGAAGCCATCGCCTTCCGCCGCGCGATGCTGCACGTGCGCGACGACCTCGGTCGCGACGACTGGTGGTTCAGCGTGTGGCAGCCGACCCAGGTCGAGCGCAGTCTGGACAAGGGCGATACGCCGGCGCCGCTGGTGGCCAAGCGCGAGGAGTGGTACCTGCAGCCGGATGCGCACTGGCATGGCTTCGAGAACCTGGTCGACGACTATGTGCTGATCGACCCGATCAAGGTGACCCTGCTGACTCCGGGCCTGGCGATGGACGGCAGCATGGGCAAGCTGGGCATCCCGGCGGCGGTGCTGAGCAAGTTCCTGTGGGGCCGCGGCATCACCGTGGAGAAGACCAACCTGTACTCGGTGCTGTTCCTGTTCTCGATGGGCATCACCAAGGGCAAGTGGAGCACCCTGGTCACCGAGCTGATGGCGTTCAAGGAACTCTACGACCGCAACGCACCGCTGAGCCAGGCACTGCCGACGCTGGCCGCCGACTATCCGAATGCCTACGCCGGTTGGGGTCTGCGTGACCTGTGCGATGCGCTGCATGCGTTCAACCAGGAATTTGCCGTGGCCAAGGTGATGCGTGAGATGTACGTGGACCTGCCGACGCCGGTGATGACCCCGGCCGATGCCTACAACCACCTGGTCAAGGGCGAGATCGAGCGGGTCGACATCGAGCAGATCAGTGGCCGCATTGCGGCGACCATGCTGGTGCCGTACCCGCCGGGCATCCCGACCATCATGCCGGGTGAGCGTTTCGGTGACAGCGACGAGCCGATCATCCAGTCGCTGCGCATCGCCCGCGAGCAGAATGCGCGTTTCCCGGGCTTCGAGTCGGACGTGCACGGGCTCATCATCGAGCAGGAGGGTGATGCGGTGTCGTACAAGGTGGAGGTGCTGAAGGCCTGACCGGCAACGGTCGGCCGTTCGGCGAACGATGGATACCGCGCGCGAGCAACGCATCCTGAAGTTCTCGATCGGGGTCACCCTGGCGGTCAGCGCGGTCGGCTTCATCGGTGGCCTGCTGGTGGGATCGCAGGCCATCCTGTTCGACGGCGTGTACAGCCTGGTCGATGTCGCCCTGACCCTGGTGTCGTTGTCGGTGCTGCGGCTGGTGGCGCGGGAACAGAGCCCGCGCTTCCAGTACGGCTACTGGCACCTGGAACCGATGGTCGAGGCGCTGGGCGGTGTGATCCTGTCGCTGGCCTGCGTGTATGCGCTGGCCAACGCCGTGATCGGATTGACCACGGGCGGGCACGAGGTGAAGTTCGGGCCCGCGTTGTGGTGGGCGGCGTTGCTGAGTGCCAGCAATCTGGCGATGGCGGCGTTCGTCGCGCAGCGGGCGCGGCATCTGCGCTCCGCGCTGTTGTGGCTGGATGTGCGCGGCTGGCTGCTGGGCGGGTTGATGAGCCTGGCGGTGGTACTGGCCTTCGTGTTGGCGCTGGTCCTGCACGGTGGTGAGTGGCATCACTGGGTGCCGTACCTGGATTCGATCGTGCTGGCGTTGATCAGCCTGGCGGTGTTGCCGGTGCCGGCGCGGGGTGCCTGGAAGGCCATGCGCGAAGTGCTGCAGGTGGCACCGGATGATCTGGACCGGCGCGTGCAGCGGGTGATGCAGGCGTTCGTCGCCGAGCGTGGCTATGCCGGTTTCACCAGCCATGTGGCGAAGATGGGGCGGATGCGCTTCATCGAGATCCACGTGCTGGCCGACCCGGCCACGCCGCTGGGTTCAGTGGGCGAGGTCGATGCGATGCGTGACGAGATTGCGATGCGGCTGGATGCACGGGGCAGCACGTTCTGGTTGACCATTGATTTCACCGCAGACCCAGCGTGGACGTGACCACGCTTCTGTAGAGTCGAGCTTGCTCGACTGCTTCTGGTCGGTGGAAGTCGAGCAGGCTCGAGTCCTCGGGAACGCGCGATCGTTGCGCGTGGCAGACCGGTCTGTTGCACCGGATCCATTTGACCTCAACCGGAGTTGAGGTCACAGACTGCCGGCATCCCCCACGAGGCGCGCGGCATGAACCTGCTGACCACACCGGACCTCAGCCATGGCCTGATGGAACTGTTCAATCCACCGGGCCTCTACGATCCTTCGGCCAACGGCTACTCACACGTGGCGGTGGTGCGCCTGCCGGCACGGGTGATCCATGTCGCAGGGCAGGGCGGCGAAGATGCCCAGGGCCGCCTCTCGCCCAGCTTCGAAGAACAGGTCGGGCAGGCGCTGGATAACCTGCAGACCGCGCTGCGATCGGCGCAGGCAAGTCTGGCCGATGTGGCGCGGCTGCGCATCCTGGTGGTCGACCACGATGAGGACCGGCTGGGCATCATTGCCCACCAGGTGCGACGGCGCTGGCCGAACCGCGCGGCGCCCACCTGCACGCTGATCCCGGTGCCGCGACTGGCGTTGGACGGCATGCTGTTCGAGATCGAGGCGGAGGCCTACGCCGCCTAGCGCAGGTAGTACTCCACCGGCACCACCAGTTCCTGCGGTGCCTTCAGTTCATCGGGAATGGGCGGCAGCGGCTGTGCGCGACGGAAGGTCTGCAGCGCAGCGTCATCGAGCATCGGCTGGCCACTGGACTGCTCCAGCCGCAGCGCCAGCAGGCGACCTTCGCGGTCGATGCTGGCCCTGACCCAGGCAGTGCCCTGCTGCCGGCGCGAGCGCGCGGCGGCAGGGTAATAGCGGTAACGCTCCAGCCGCGCCATCAGGCGGGCTTCCCACTGGTCGCTGGCGGCGCCGGCCTGGAAGTCCGCCGGTGGCGCGGCTGGAGCGGGCGGCGCGGCCGTGATCGATGCCGGTGCGGGACTTGCATCGGTCGCGGCCGCAGGCGGGGCGACTGGCAGCGGCTTTCGACCCGTCCCGCCCGTTTCGCTGGCGGCCAACTCGCCCTCGCGCGCGGCGGTGGGCTTCGGTGGCGGGGGCGACTTTGTCGGTTGCGATGCACGCGCCTGCTGCGCCTGGGTGGGGGTATCGGCCTGGCGCTCCTCTACGGGCTGTGGCGGCGTGGCCGGTGCCAGCAGGCGCAGGCTGATGCGCACGTCCTGCTCCGGCGGTGGCAGCATCGGCGGCATTGCAACCCAGTGCACCAACAGCAGCAGGGGCAGCAGGTGCAGGACGACGGTGATCACGATCGCCTGCCAGTGTTGGCCGCGCTCACTCATCGTCCAGCACCCACAGCAGATCGGCATCAGCAGCACCGACGGTTTCACCCGGCGAGGCCAATGCGATCACCAGCGCAGGCGTATCCGGTGGCAGGTAGCCCGGCACCCCGGTGCCGCGCAGCACATGCCAGCGACCGGCTACCAGCAGCGCGGGTGTGGGTGCTGCGGTCAGCACCTGTGCCATGCGCGTGTCGCGGGCCTGTTGCACGGCCAGCATCCCTTCCAGCATCGGTGCCGCGTCTGCGTGCTGGGCCAGTACCACATCCGACAGGCGTTGGCGGGCGGCGGCCACCGGGAACCGCACCGCATCAGCGGACGCCAGGTGGGCGTTGACCTCGACGCGCGCGAGATTGCCGCCGAACAAGGGGATGCCGGCAGCGGTGGCGTCCTGCACCAGCCCGCCGTAGGCGGTCCACGGCCATCGTGTATCCCAGCCCAGCAGCTCCTGCAGGCGTGCACCGTCGGCATGGTTGCCCTTGGCCAGCCAGCGCTGCACCCGCTGCAGGCGCGGCTGGCGTTCGCTGGCAATCATCTCCAGCACCAGCGCGCCTTGTGGACGCTGCTGCTGCAGCGCGTGCAGCAGCCAACGCTGGGCAGCGTGGTCACCGGCCAGGTCGTGGCGTTCGCCCAGCAGCAGTCGCGGAGCGTTCGCTGCGCGCTTCACGAACGCAGCTTCGTCCAGGGTCTGGCCGCTGGCGAGGTCCAGCACCTTGCCGGGCATCGGCTGCGCGCTGGTCATCGACGCGAGCGCGAGCAGGCACAGCGGCAGCCAGCGACGGCTAGAACGCCACATTGACGCCCATCGAGACGGTACGGCCACGGCCGTTGCCGCGGTCCAGGATCGGACTGAAGATGCTGTCGATCGAGGCATTGTTGTCATAGGCCTTGTTCTGCAGGTTTTCGATGTTCAGCCACAGCGTGGTGTTGGCCTGCGGCTTGAAGCTGGCGTAGAAGTCCAGCAGCACGCCGGTGCCGCCGGTCTTGCGGGTCTGGAAGAAGTCGTAGCCCTCCTCGGTCGGACCGGAGTACTCGGCGCGCAGGCCGGCCTGCACGCGCTGCTGCCACCAGCGGCCGCCCACGTCCAGCGTCCAGTAGCGGTCGGGCAGGGCGGTGATGTCTTCCAGGTTGACGAACTCGATGGCCGGCGCACTGGTGCGCGAGCGGGTCCAGCTCAGCGTGGCGTGGTAGTGCTCGCTGGCGTAATGGGCTTCCAGTTCGATGCCGCGCATGCGCACCACGCCGGGGTGGTTCATCCAGCGCGTGGTGGCGCTGAAGTCGTCGGCGTCAAGCACATCGGTCCAGGCATTGAGCTGCGGATCGCTGTCGATCGGCACCACGAACGGTTCCACTTCCGGCGGATGCACGATCAGCAGGTACTGCGGCTTGATGTAGTCGCGGATGCGGTTGTCGAAGCGGGTGACCCGCAGTTGTGCCAGGTCACCGTCGACCAGCAGCGAGTCGGTGCTGAGGTTGGCGCCGAACTGCAGGTTGCGCGAGCGCTCGCGGCGCAGGAACGGATTGGCGCCGATGCCGTCGGCGACGCTGGCGTCCTCCAGCGGGATCTTCTCGAAGAACATTTCCTGCACACGCGGCGGCCGCGACGTGCGCGAGACCTCGGCGAACAGCTGCAGCCAGTCGGTGGCCTGCAGTGAAACCGCCAGGCTCGGGCTGAGTGCGCGCTCTGTGCGACGCACGTCGATGTCGCCGCCATTGATCTCCGCGCACTGGCCGGGCACATCCGAGCACACCGGGATGTGACCACGGATGCCGAAGCGGTCCTGGCGCAGTCCTGCGGTCAGGGCATAGATGTCGTACTGCAGCTCCAGCGTGCTGAACACACTGTCCAGCTGGCTGCGACCCTGCGGGTTGGCACCGCGCAGGATGGGCGTATCGGCCACATAGATGTCCGATTGGTGCTTGATGCCGGTGTTCCAGCGCGCCTGCAGTGCACCGATGTCGAAGCGGCTGGTGTTGTCCACGGTCCAGCTGCTCAGGCTGCTGTGGGTGCGGCGGCCGATGTAGCTGGAGTCCTCCACCGGGGGGTAGAACAGCCGGGTCTTGTTGCTGGCGAAGGTCGCACGCAGGTCGATCCACGGCGAATAGGGTGTGTAGTGGTAGCTGGCGCGCTGGTTGCGCGCGGAAATCTGCCACGGATAGTTGTGGTAGAAGTCGTTTTCGTAACGCATGTGGCTCAGGTCCAGTCGATGCTGGTCGCTGGGCTGCAGGCGCGCCTTCAACAGCCAGCTGCTGGGCTGCTGGCTGCCCGGATCGGCGTTGTTCTTCTGCCCGCGTGCGGTCGCGTATTCGCTGCTGCGGCTGCTGCTGGCGGCGGCCAGCAGGCCGAACTGGCGGTCGCCACCCTCTTCGCTGTGGCGCCAGGCACCGGCGAAGGTACGGCCACTGCCGTAGCCGTTGTTGCCGTGGCGGTAGCCCGTACGCAGGCCCCAGTCGCGTCCCTCGCCGAGCAGATCGTCGATGTCCAGCGTGCGGAAGTTGGCACTGCCGGCCAGCGTGCCGGCGCCATCACCACCGGCGACCGCACCGCGCTGCACGTCCACACCGGCCAGCAGGAAGGGATCGACATAGGCGAACGGGCCGCCCGAGCCGTGCCCGGCATTGTTGCGGAAGGTCTGGGTGACACCGTCGATCATGGTGTTGACCCGGCCGGCACCGGTCATGCCGCGGATGTTGACCTGCAGGCCCGGCTGGCTGCGCGAATGGAAGCTGTGGGCGCCGGGCATCGAGCGCAGCAGGCTGTTGCCTTCCTGCCGTTCGGCCATCGCCACACGCTCGCTGCCGACCGAGGGCGCAAAGCCATCACGGGTGGCGGGTACGTACTGGCTGGCGCCGGTGCCCGGTGCCTGACCGTGTGCGGTAGTACCCTGCACCCGCAGCGGGCCAGTGCGACGGCTGCCATCGGCGCGTTCAGTCGGCGCCGGCTCCAGGGTGGCACGACGCGCATCGACGAAGCGCGGGCGCAGGCCGCTGCCTGCCAACAGGCGCGACAGGGCCTGCGCATCGTCGAAGTCACCGCGCAGCGCAGGCGCCGAATGGCCAGCGGGCAGCGCCGCGCCGATCACCAGATCGACTCCGGTCAGCCGGCTGTAGGCGTCCAGCGCGGCCGCCAGCGGTTGTGCGGGCAGATTGTAGGTACGGGTGGCGGTCTGTGCGTGGGCACTGCCGGGCAACAGCGGAAGGGCACTGGTACAGGCCAGCGACAGGGCGAGGACAAGGGGGCGGGGGCACAGCATCGGGGGCTCCAGGGGCAGACGCAGAGCGTCGTCATCCTGGGTAGACGCAGCCGCAGGCCGGATGTCAGGGTCCATCACGCTGTTCCCTGCGTGGCGGCAGCCACACCTGTATGCCCGCGCCGAGGCGCAGCACGCGCACCTGCAACTGAGTGGCCAACTGGTCGCGGTTGCCGGCCGCACCGTCGGCACTGCCAAGCAGGGTGACCGGCTGCTGGCGCAGCTGCTCGCCGACGACCCACGTGTGCCCGCCATGCCAGCGGTCCAGGCCCTGCGTGACGTCGGCCAGTGGGGCCGAGACCCAATGCAGGCGCCGCTCGCGCCAGGCCAATGCTCCGGGGGCGGTCGTTGTTGCATGGGCTGTTGCCTGCCCATCGAAGCGCAGCTGTTCGCCGTGGTCAGCCAGCATGCTGACGTTGCCGCTGTCCACGCGCACGCGATGCTCGGTAACGGTGACCACGCTGCTGTTGCCCTGCACGGCAAGATCGAATGCGGTCCCCAGTGCAGTGACGGTGCCCTGTGGGGTATGCACCTGGAAGGGCCGGTCGGCATCGGCGGCGACCTGGAACCAGGCCTGGCCGCGCTGCAGCTGGAGCTGGCGGCGCTGCCCATCGATGCGCACCTTCACTTCGCTGCCGGGTGACAGCAGGACATGCGAGCCATCCCGAAGGGTCTCCTCACGGATCTCGCCAGCGGCCGTTCGCAGGACCTGCGCTACAGGCGGCGACACATGGCGGCTGTAGAGACCCAGCGCGCACAGCAACAGAACCGCAATGCCGGCTTCGCGCAGGCGACGGCGTTGCCTGCGCTGCTGTTGCCGCTGCAGGCTGGGCAGCGTCGCACCGGCCTGCCACAGGTGTTGCAGATGCTGGTACTGCGCAGCATGGCGAGGGTCGGCCTGGTACCACTGCTCGAACGCGTTCTCGTCGCGGCCACCGTCGTGCCCGTCCAGCCACCAGCGTGCAGCTTCGCGCGCGATCGCGTCCAGGCTCATGCGCCGGGCACCTGCTGCAGGGCGACCAGTGCGCGCAGCAGATGGCCGTGCGCGGTCTGCCGGCTGATGCCGAGCTGGCGCCCGATCTCGGCCAGCGCCAACTGTTCAACCCGCGCCAGCAGGAACACCTGGCGAGAGCGCGGTGGCAGCGCGGCGATGATCGCGTCGAGGTGGCGCAGCTGTTCGGCGTCGAGCAGTCGCTGCTCGGGCAGCGGCGCAGGATCGGCGATGGCATGCAACTGCGTGTCATCCAGCGCTTCTTCGCGACGGCGCTGGCGTTGCCGGTAATGGTCGGCAATCAGGTTGTGGGCAACACGGTACAGGTACGCGCGGCCATTGCTCAGCAGGCCACTGGCGGCGACCTTGACGACACGCAGCCAGGTTTCCTGGACGACGTCATCGGCGTCGCTGCGTTGCGGGAGTTTGCGGCGGACATGGGCGTGCAGCGGCCGGTAATGGGCCGCGCACAGCTGCGCGACATCCGTCGGTTCGACAGGCGTGGACACGGGGCGGGCGACAACTGGGAAAGGGAACAGCCCGCGGCGGCAAGGGCAGCGGCTGCACCTTACAGCAAAAGAGAATCATTTGCATCTTTGGTGCGAGCGCAGTCCGCATGAGCCACCGCGGCGTCAGCGGGGACGATAATCGCAGTGGATCTGCAGGGCTTCGGTGGGATTGTGATGCAGCACGAAGCCGCAGTGCTGCAGGCTGCGCTTCGCTCGTGCGACTGGCTCGGCATACCGGGCGACGCGGCGGTGCTGCCAGCGCGGCGGGGTGAACACGCCCAGGGGCAGCAGCCGCAGCCGCTCGCCGTGCAGTACCAGTGAGACATCGACATGACGGCCATCGATGTCGTGGCCGTTGGCGCCGAAGATGGCGTCGACTTCATCCCGGCGCTGCGGATAACAGGCACGGAAGAGGGTGATGCCGAGCTGACGCACCAGGCGGCGGAAGCCACCGAGACGGCTGTGGCTGGGTTCGAAGCCACGGGTGAGCAGTAGCCGCAGCCCCACAGGCAGCATTGCCTGCGCGTCGAGCAGGCGTTGCAGTACCTCTTCTTCCAGTTGGATGCGGGTGGAGGGCCAGCGCGGGGCGATGAGCAGTCCGTGGTAGTTGCCGCGTTGCAGGGTCAGCATCGGTGAAGCTTCGCACGCGGCCGAACAGCCGGGGTAGTGCCGGCCGCTGGCCGGTAGATTCGAATGCCGGCCAGTGGCCGGCACTACCGTGACGATCGTCAGAGATCGCGGTACTGGATCTGCGAAGCCAGTACGCGCAGGCCGTCGGCATTGCTGGACAGGATGCGCTCTTCGCCAACACCTTTCTGCCGTTTCAGCTGGAAGCCCTGATCCGCAGGCAGTTGTGCGGCGATGGCGTCCATGCGCTGCAGGGCATCAGGGCCGCTGCAGTCGAAGTGGCCCCAATAGACGCCATCGCGGTGGATCTGCAATCGATAGTTCATTGCGGTGTCTCCGGCAGGTCCTGCAGCCAATGGTCGAACATCGCGGTGGCGGCCGCGGCCAGTGGTGCGCCATAGCGACGCGCCTGCGCGCGCAGGTCGTTGGGATCGATGACGGCCTGGGCCAGCTCCAGCGTGTGGCCGACCAGCCAACGCTCGAACTGGCGGGCGTCCAGTTCCGGATGGCATTGCAGGGCCAGTGCGTGGTTGCCGATGGCGAAGGCCTGGTGGCGGCAGGCCGGCGTGCTGGCCAGGCGGCGTGCACCGGCCGGAAGGTCGAACGCCTCACCATGCCAATGCAGTACCGGAATGCCCTGCAGGGCCTGCAGCGGTGAACGCTGGCCTTCATCGGTCAGCAGCAGTGGCGCAAAGCCGATTTCCTTGCCGCCGCTGGGAGCGACACTGGCACCGAGTGCACGCGCCATCAGTTGTGCACCCAGGCAGATGCCCAGGGTTGGCCGCTGCTGCTGCAGCCGGCGCTGCAGCAGGGCGATGCTTTCGGTGACGAAGGGATAGGTCTCTGTGTCATTGGCACTGATGGGGCCGCCCAGCACCACCAGCAGGTCGGCCACTTCGGCCGGATCGAGCGCATCGACGCCGGCCTGCAGCACCTGCAGCTGCCAGCCTTGTGCCAACAGCAGAGGCTGCAGGGTGCCGAGGTCTTCGAAGGCGACGTGTTGCAGAACGACTGCGTGCTTCATGCCGGGGCTCCGCTGTTCGGCCAGTAGAAGCTGTCCGGGGTGGCGCGGGCGCCGAAGATGGCCTGGCCGACGCGGACCACGGTGGCACCTTCCTCGATGGCCACTTCGAAATCACCGGACATGCCCATCGACAGCTGCGACAGGTCAAGGCCGGGCGGGGCGGTGCGTTGCAGCTGGTCGCGCAGTTCGCGCAGGCGCACGAAGCAGGCGCGCACGCGCTCGACGTCGGGGGTGAAGATGGCCAGGGTCATCAGGCCGCGCACACGCAGGCGATCGAAGGCCGGCAGCTGCTGCACGAAGGCCTCGACCGCGTCGGGTTCCAGTCCGTACTTGCTCGGCTCGGCCGAGGTGTTGACCTGCACGAACACATCCAGCCTGCGGTCTTCCAGTTGCAGGCGCTGCTGCAGGGCCTCGGCCACGCGCAGGCTGTCCAGCGCCTGGAACTCGCTGGCAAAGCGCGCTACGTAGCGCGCCTTGTTGGTCTGCAGATGGCCGATCACCGACCAGTGCACGCCCAGGTCGGCCATCGTTTCGGCTTTGCGCTGCGCCTCCTGCACCTTGTTCTCGCCCAGTTCGTGGCAACCGGCGGCCACCGCCATGCGGATGCGGGCGTCATCGACGGTCTTGCTGACCGGCAGCAGGCGCACGCTGGCCGGGTCCCGGCCGACGCGCGCACAGGCATCGGCGATGCGTTGGCGCACCGTGACCAGGTTGGCGGCGATCTGTTCAACGGACTGGGCGATGGGCCAGTCGGCAGCGGCAAGGGGCATGCGGGCACCTCCAATGCAGGGTGGCCAGGGTGGGATACACTGGCACAGGACAAGAGATATTTTGGCATAGGACAAAATGAAAATCACCGGGCATAGCGCTGAGTCGATCTTCGACAGCATCCGCGACGGCATCGGCAAGGGCCGTCTGCCGGCCGGCAGCGTGCTGCCGCCGGTGCGTGAACTGGCCGAGCAGCTGGGCGTGAACCGCAACACCGTGGCCGCTGCCTACAAGCGCCTGGATGCGGCGGGCCTGGCCAGCACGGCGGGCCGCCGTGGCACGGTGGTGCGCGGATTGCCGCCGACGCTGGCGCGCGAGGGCAGTACGCCCGGGCTGGCGCTGCAGGACCTGGCCGGTGGCAATCCGGATCCGCGCCTGCTGCCGAACCTGCGCCTGGCCCCGGCCGCACCACGGCTGTATGGCGTGAGTACGGTCGACCCGAGGTTGCAGGCGCTGGCGCGCGCCTCGCTGGATGCGGACTGTCCGGAGGGCTATGCGCTGGAGCTGACCCATGGCGCGGTTGATGGCATCGAGCGCCTGCTGGCGGCGTGGTTGCTGCCAGGAGACCGCATCGCGGTGGAGGATCCATGCTTCCTCGGCAGCCTCAATGTGCTCAATGCTGTGGGCCACGCGCCGTTGCCGGTGGCGGTGGACGCGCATGGCATGCAGGTCGATTCGCTGCGGCAGGCGCTGGAGGCCGGCGCACGCGCGGTGCTGCTGACCCCGCGGGCACACAATCCGACCGGGGCCAGCCTGGATGCGAAGCGGGCACGGGCGTTGCGGCAGTTGCTGGCGGCCTACCCGCAGGTGGCGGTGCTGATCGACGATCACTACGCGCTGCTCTCGCAGCAGGCCTATCACTCAGTGCTGCCGCTGGATGGCCGGCGCTGGGCGCTGCTGCGTTCGTTGTCCAAACCACTGGGTCCGGACCTGCGGTTGGCCTGGCTGGCCTGCGATGAGGAGACCGCATCGCGGTTGCGGCTGCGATTGGCGTCCGGCACCGGCTGGGTCAGCCACCTGCTGCAGGATGCAGCGACTTCGGTGCTGGCGTCGGCAACGCAGCGGGCGAAGATCGCCTCGGCGGGTGAGCGCTACCAGCAGCGCCTGCAGTCGCTACAGGAGCTGCTGCGCGCGCATGGCATGCCGACGCCGCAGCCGATGGAAGGATTGAACCTGTGGCTGCCGTTGCCGGCGGACAGCCATCCGCAGGTGCTGGCGCTGGCCGCACGCGGCTGGCATGTGCGCGCGGGCGAAGTGTTCGCGGTGGCGGCACCAGGCCATGGTCTGCGCATTACCTGTGCGGCGCTGGGATCGGCGCAGCTGCGGCAGCTGGCCGATGACCTGGCGGCGGTGTGTGGTTTGTAGAGTCGAGCCATGCTCGACTGCTTTTCGATCAGGCATCGCGGCGTTGGAGCGAAGTGCAGTCGAGCATGGCTCGACTCTACATGACCGGTAGTCGAGCATGGTTCGACGCTACAGAAGCAGATCAAGGCGCGGCGTTGGCGCCGGGGCGCACGTAGTAGGACTGGCCGCTGTCATCGACGAACATCAACTCCGGCTTGCCCTGCCAGGAGGTGAGCATGGCGCCGGTGTTGTTCTGGTGCTTGACCATCAGGCTGGCGCCACGGTCCGGATTGGCGACGACCTTGAACACTTCGGTGGTGCCGGTGGCATCGTCCAGGGTGAGCAGGGCTTCGCCGCCGCGGTCGCTGGTGCCGTAGCCGCCGCGTTCGGAGCCGTCGGGGCCGAGCAGGATCAGGCCGGACAGGGCGGTGGCGCGCGGCCCCTGGGTACGGCCCTGGCTGAGCGGATCGGGAACCGGTGCGCCGAGGATTACCCGCGGTTGGCCGCTTGCATCGTGGATGATCAGCCCGCGTGCCTCGATGATGCGCTGTGGCGATTGGCTGCGATGCAGGTTCCAGGCGGTCCAGCCGGAAACAAGCAGGGCGAGGGTCGAGACCACCAGGGTGGTCAGCAGCAGCGCACGGGACATCGGGTCGTCCTTCCTTGGATGTGCCGACGATAGCGGATGCGGACCGGCAATGGCCAGTTCGTTGTGTGACGTTGTGTATCGTCAGTGGAAATCGCGACTGTGGCTGCGCAGTCCCTGCAGCAGTTCATCCAGGCAGTGCATGCGCTGCACGATGACGTGCTGCACGCCATCGACGCGTTCCAGGCGGCCATCGATCTGCATCAGCTGGGTATCGACCAGCACCCGGTGCTGGCGATCGGCCAGGTGCCGCCAGACCACGGCGTTGATCATGCCGGTCTCGTCTTCAAGGGTGAGGAAGGTGACGCCACTGGCGGTCTGCGGGCGCTGGCGCATGCGCACCAGGCCGGCGATGCGCACGCGCCGGCCATGGCCGTGGGCAGCCAGTTGTGCGGCATCCAGGCAGCCACGGCTGCGCAGTTGCGCGCGCAGGAACGAGATCGGATGGCGGCCCAGCGTGGTGCCGGTGCTGCGGTAATCGGCCTGCATGTCTTCCCAGGCGCTGGGCAGCGGCAGTGGCACGCGGGCTTCGGTGGTGGCGCGGGTCTGGTCGAACAGCGGCAACCGGTTTTCCACACCGGAGATATCCCAGCGCGCACGATGGCGATGGCCGCTGAGCCCACGCAGCGCCCCGGCATCGGCCAGCAGGCCCTGCTGGCGGCGGTCCAGAGCGGTACGCTGGCACAGGTCACCCACATCGTCGAACGGGCGCCGCGCACGTTCACGCATGATGGCCTGCACGGCGGGCTCGTTGCAGCCATCGACCAGGCGCAGGCCGAGCCGGATCGCGGCCGGCCCCTTGCTGAAATCCAGCGTGCAGTCCCAGTCGCTGTGGCGCACGTCCACCGGCAGCACGCGGATGCCATGCCGGCGCGCATCCTGCAGCAGCTGGTCGGGGCTGTAGAAACCCAATGGCTGGCTGTTGATCAGGCTGGCGGTGAACGCGGCCGGGTGATGGCACTTCAGCCAGCAACTGTTATAGGTCAGCAGGGCGAAACTGGCGGCGTGACTTTCCGGAAAACCGTAGTCACCGAAGCCCTTGATCTGCTCGAACAGATGCTCGCCGTACTCGCGGCTGAAGCCGTTATTGAGCATGCCGGCCAGCAGCTTCTCGCGATGCGGTTCCAGGCCGCCACGGCGCTTCCATGCCGCCATCGAGCGGCGCAGGGCATCGGCCTGGCCCGGCGTGTAGCCGGCCGCTTCCACCGCCAGCTGCATCACCTGTTCCTGGAACAGCGGCACGCCCAGCGTGCGTGCGAATACGCGTTCCAGCTGCGGTGGGTAGAGCGGGTTGTCCGGGGCGTTCAACGCGTCCGGTCCCTGTTCGCGCAGGATCCGGCGCCGCTCCAGATAGGGGTGCACCATGTCGCCCTGGATCGGGCCAGGGCGCACGATCGCCACCTCGATCACCAGGTCATAGAACGTGCGTGGCTGCATGCGCGGCAGCATCGCCATCTGTGCGCGCGATTCGATCTGGAACACGCCGATGGTATCGGCGGCGCAGATCATGTCGAAGGTCTTTGCATCCTTGGGCGGGATCGCGTCCATGCGTCCTTCATGCAGGCCGTGCTGCTTCAACATCGCCAGGCATTTGCGGATGGCGGTGAGCATGCCCAGCGCCAGGCAGTCGACCTTCATCAGGCCGGTGGCATCCAGATCGTCCTTGTCCCACTGGATGACGGTGCGGTCGGCCATCGCCGCGTTTTCCACCGGCACCAGGGTCGACAGCGGATGCTCGGAGATGACGAAACCACCCGGATGCTGAGACAGGTGGCGCGGGAAGTCGATCAGTTCATTGGTCAGTGACAGCAGCCGCCGCATCAGCGGCGTGTCCGGGTCGAAGCCGCGCTCGCGCAGGGTTTCCGGCAGCGGGATGCTGCCACCCCAGTGGTCCATCGCCGCGCCGAGTTCGTTGACCTGGTCCATCGGCAGGCCGAGCGCACGGGCGACGTCGCGGATCGCGCTGCGGCCACGGTAGCTGATTGCTACTGCGGTCAGTGCGGCGCGCTCGCGGCCATAGCGCTTGAACACGTACTGCAGCACTTCCTCGCGGCGCTCGTGCTCGAAGTCGATGTCGATGTCCGGCGGCTCATTGCGCTCGGCGGAGATGAAGCGTTCAAACAACAGATTGCTGCGCGCAGGATCGATCTCGGTCACGCCCAGCACAAAGCACACCGTCGAATTGGCCGCCGAGCCACGCCCTTGGCAGAGGATGTCCTGGCTGCGCGCGAAGCGCACGATGTCATGCACGGTAAGGAAGTAGGAAGCGTAGTTTTTCTCCCGGATCAACGCCAGCTCATGTTCGATCTGCTTGCGCTGTGCGTCCTTGATGCCTTCTGGCCAACGCCAGGGAATCTTTTCTTCGACCAGCTCGCGCAGCCAGCTGTCCGGGTCATGCCCCTCCGGCACCAGCTCGCGTGGATAGGTGTACTGCAGCTGTTCCAGGGTGAAGTGGCAACGCTCGGCGATGCGCAGGGTCTCGGCCAGCAGTTCGGGCGGATACAGCTGGGCCAGCGCGGTACGCGGGCGCAGGTGGCGCTCGCCGTTGGGAAACAGGCGCCAGCCGGCCTCGGCCACGCTGCAGCGGTGGCGGATGGCGGTCAGTGTGTCCTGCAGGGCGCGGCGGCGACGCACGTGCATGTGTACATCACCACTGGCCACCAGCGGCAGGTGGTGGCGTTCGCCGAAGGCCTGCAGCTGCTGCAGGCGACGCGCGTCGTCATGCTCATGGTGCAGCTCCACCGCCAGCCACAGCCGATCATCGAAGCTGGCGCGCAACAGTTCCAGATCGGTGGCCGCTGGTTGCCGGTCCAGCCACAGGCACAGCAGGCCCTCGGGCAGGCCGAGCAGGTCCTCGCGCAGGCAGCGGTATTCGCCCTTGGCCGCGCGCCGCCGGCAGGTGGTGATCAACTGGCACAAGCCGGCGTAGGCGGCCTGGTCGGTGCACAGCAGGGCCAGCTTCGGCCCGTCCTCGACCTGGAATTCGGCGCCGACGATCAGCGCCACGCCATGCGTCTTCGCCGCCTGCCAGGCGCGCACGATGCCGGCCAGCGAGCATTCGTCGGTGATCGCCAACGCGCGGTAGCCCTGGCCAGCGGCGCGCGCGAACAGTTCTTCGGCGATCGAGGCGCCACGCTGGAAACTGAAGGCCGACAGGCAGTGCAGTTCGGCGTAGCCGGGCAGTTCGTTGTACATGACGGCTCAGCCGAACCAGCCGTGCAGCATCCACGGCGCATGCGGATCATTGCGGTCACGGAAAGCCCAGCCGCGCTGGCCATGCGCGGTTTCCACCACGTAGTAATCGCGGCGCGCATCGGCCTGGTCCCACCAGCCCGATTCGATCCGCTCCGGCCCGGTGACGATGCGCAGGCGCGGATCACGCAGCGGTTGTGGGGTATCCAGCAGCCAACCGGGGCGCAGTGGCCAGTATGCCGGTGGCTTGGCCGCAGGCTGGGTGCCGCTGGCGCGCTCGGGGCGGTGGTCGGCCTGCACCGCCAGCGGCTGCACGGCGTCATCGCCGAGCCGAGCGCGCAGGCGCTCGCGCAGCTGGTTCCAAGGCATCGCCTGCGCCGGCCGGGTATCGAACAGGTCACGCGCTGCGGGCACGAACGGTGGCAGTTGCTCGGCCTGCAGGCGCAGTGCGCGGCTGCCGGCCGGCAGGGCGAAGGCTTCCATGCGGTTGCGTGCGATCTCGAACAGCAGCGTGGGATCGCGTTCGGGTGCCAGCAGGCCGATGGTCAGCACGCTGGCCGGCAGCAGGTCGTGCTCGAAATGCAGGTCGAAGCGCTGCACGCCGCCATCGCGCGAACACAGGAACGCGGCCAGGTCCAGCAGCAGGCGACGCAGCGGGAACAGCAGGGCCTGGCTGGATTCGATCTCGTATTCGAATTCGATGCGCGCATCGAAACGGTCCGGTGGCTGGTAGTAACGCAGTGGCGCGGTGGGCAGGCCACGCAATGCGTCCAGCTGCTGCAGCACCTCGGGGGCGAAGCGCCGGGCCAGGCTGTCGCGCGGCAGTTCGAGCACCGCACCCAGCGTGCGCAGACCGGAACGACCGAGCACGGTCACCGCTTCGCTGGGCAGGCCGCAACGCGGCAACGGCAGCTGCGCCAGTGCCGCTGGCAGCTGCTGCGCATCGATGCCGAGGCCGTCGTGGACGTTGGCCAGCACGCGCGCGGCATGCGCGGTGGGTGCGGCCACCAGGCGGTGGCGGAAACCAAGCTCATGCAGTTCGCCGCGCAGGCGCTTTTCGATCGTCAGCCAGTCACCGAACAGGGCGCGACTGGCGCCGATCTCCATGACCAGCGCGTGCGGAAAATCGAGGCTGACCTGCGAGCTGTAGGCGTAGGCCCAACTGGCCAGCAGCTGCCGGGTGTGCTGTTCGGCGTTCGGGTCGTAGTCGTGCAGGTACATGTCCTGCACCAGCACCTGTGCGGCCGACAGCAGCATGCCCGGGCGCAGTCCCGCTGCGCGTGCCGACGGGCTGACCGCTCGCAGCACGCGACGCTGCGCCGGCCCCTGCAGCAGCACCAGTGGCCGCTGCGGGTCCGGCTGCAGGCGCAGCACGCTGTCCAGTGCCAGCTGCGGCAACAACAGGCAGGCCCAATGCATGACGCGGCCTCAGTGGGCGATGGCCAGTGGCAACGGCTGCGCCGGTGGCAGGCCGCCACGGCACTTCAGCACCCGTACCTGGCCGTGGTCGAGCTGCAGGCGCAGGCTGGCCGGGGAGGGGTTGCGCGCTGCCTGCGCCTCGCGGAACACGAAGCCCAGGCACTGGCCGCTGTCGGCAGCCACCTGCAGCCGGCGCAGTGAGCGGTCGTCGGCCTGGTGTGGCCAACACAGCACCGCCGCGCAGGCCGCAGAGCGCAGGCACTGTTCGGCGGCCCACAGCGCCTGTTTCGGTGCGGCGTGGATGATCTGCAGCTGGGCCAGGTCCAGCCCGGCAGCCGCCCAGGCCGGGGCATGCGGGCGGTAGGGCGGGGCGACCAGCACGATCGGGCGGTCGCGCTGGCTCAGCTTCGCCAGCGCCGGCCAGACCAGCGCCAGCTCGCCGACGCCGGGCGCGGCCTGTAGCACCTCGCACAGCCCGCTGGCCGGCCAGCCACCGCCGGGCAGGCGTGCGTCCAGCGCCGGATGGCCACTGGCCAGGTGGTCGCTGGCCGGCCCCTGGCGGGCTGGGCCGCGCCACAGCTGGCGCCCGTCCAGCAGCCGGTCGAGGGCGACGACAGCACCCATCAGCCGGTCCTCCAAGGGAGGCGCCGATCGGGCTGGAAGCGGCAGGAACGGGCGGAAACGGCAGGCATGGCGCGAGTATCGACGGGCCGGTATCAGGGGCTGAGACCGGACATGCTACTCGCCTTGTGAGTAGAATTACTAATGAAATCGGAAGGTCGGGTTTCAGGTTGCTGAAGGGGTAAAGGAGTGCCGACCAAGGTCGGCACCCACCCGGTATGGGACGGAATGCCGACCAGGGGCGGCACCCCGCAGGCCCCGGTTACGGGCGGACCGGCAGCGCCACCGGGCGCAGCGGCGCGGCATCGCCGCCGCGGATCTTCAGCGGGCCACCGATGAAGGCGAACTCATAGACCTTGTCGCGGGCCAGTTCGTCCAGCGCCACCAGCTCGATGATCGGCGCGCCCTGCTGGGCCAGCAGGTAGGTGTGCAGCGGCACGTAGTCGTCGGACACCTCCGAGGGGAAGGTCTCGAAGCTGAGGTTGTCGGCGCCGACGATCATCGCGCCGCTGTCCTCCACCAGGAAGCGCGCCGCGTCCAGGCCCATGCCCGGCGGGTTGGCCATGTAGGCCTTGGGCTGTTCGAACAGGCGCATGCGGCCGGTGCGGATCAGCACCACGTCGCCCTGCTGTAGTTTCACCTGCTGGCGTGCCAGCGCATCCTTCAGGTCCTGGCGGGTGACGCGGTAGCTGTCCGGCAACATGTCCACGCCCTTGGCGCCGGCCACGTCGATCAGCACGCCACGCGCGATCAGCGGCGGGAATTTCTCGATGCCGGTGACGTTCCAGCCACGGTCACCGAGGTGCTTGTCGGCCTCGAAGCCGTTCCAGATCTTTCCGTGGATGCCGAAGTGGTTCAGTGCATCGATGTGGGTGCCGGTGTGGCTGTACATCGAGAACGCGGTGCCGGTGTAGCTGCGGGTGAGGTTCATGGTTTCACCCACGCCCATCGGGTCGTCCATCACCGTGCCGCGCGGGGTGTGGGTCATCCAGAACTGGTAGTGCGGGTCGCCGGCATCCTGCCAGCTGGGCATGCCGACGTAGTATTCGGTGGCCAGGTCATAGGCCTTGCCGCCGCTGACCCGCGACAGGATCGCCGCACGCGAGGCCTCGGTGATCAGGTTGAGGCGGCCGATCTCGTCCTTCGGCCCCCAGGGGCTGGTGCCGACCTGCTGGCCGGAGGGAACGCGTTCGTGCGCGGACACGGTGGTGGAAGCGGCGGTGCCGGCCAACAGCAGGGCCAGCGCGGTGGCCAGGGTACGTGAGGTCATGGGGAATCTCCTTGCAGGGTGAGGGACGGTGCGGCTCAGGCCGCGACCAGGTGCGCCAGGGCCTGGCGCAGTTGCGGCAGCGGCAGGGTCTGCAGGCGCAGGCCGTTGCCGCCGATCACGGTGGGAATGGAGCGGATGCCGAGGGTCGCGGCTTCGGCACGGTCGGCCTGCACGCGCTGGCGCACTGCGTCGCTGCGCATGTGGTCAGCGAAGGCGCCACGCGGGTGGCCCAGTGCTTCGGCGATATCCAGCAGTACTTCGGCATCGCCGATGTTGCGGTGCTGGTGCAGGTGCGCCCACTGCACGGCATCGAACATCGCGCCATGGGCGTCGTTGCCACCGAGCATGCCGGCGGCCTGGCAGGCCAGTGCGCCGAGCCAGCCGGACGGATACTCGAAGTCCTGTGCGCGCATGCCTTCGATATCGATGCGCGCGGTGTCTTCATGCGCGGCGCAGTCGGTCCAGTGGCGCAGGATGATCGCCTTGGCGCGCTCCATCGAGCCGAACACCTCGACCATCTGCGCGCGCGAGTCCTGCAGCACGAAGCTGCGGTGACGCACCTGGATGCCGAGTTCGGCGGAGACCTGCTGCAGGCGCGGGGCCAGCACGAAGCACCAGCCGCAGACCACGTCGTGGAAGAAATCGACCACCGGCGCGGCGGTGGCGGGGGAAGGAACGGAAGACATCTGCCTGCCATCGGTGAGAGGGGAGGCGGCAGATTAGGCAGCGCTGCGTGGCTGAAACAGCACGCCGCGGGCAGCTCAGTTTTCGCTGGCGGTTACGAATCGAGGCCCGCGCAGCCGGGCAGCTCGGCGTGCAGGAAATCGATGAAGGCACGCACCTTGGGCTGCAGGTGGCGCGAGGTGGGATAGACCGCATGCACGAAGCGTGGCGGATAGCGGTGGTCGGGCAGCACCTGCTGCAGTTCGCCTCGGGCCAGCGCCGGTGCCGCCAGGAACGAGGGCAGGGCGCCGATGCCCATGCCGGCCACCAGCAGGTCGCGCAGCAGCAGGCTGTTGTTGACGGTGACGCGCGCCGGCAGGGTGATCGTTACCTGCCCATCAGGGCCAAGCAGCGGCCAGCTGCCGGGCGAGTCGGACAGGCTGTAGGCCAGCACGCTGTGCGCCTGCAGATCGTCCACCGCCTGCGGTGCCGGATGCTGCTTAAGGTAGGACGGAGCCGCGCACAGCACCTGCTGCAGCGAGGCCAGGCGGCGCGCTACCAGCCGCGAGTCGTCCAGCTCGGCACGCAGCCGCAGCGACACATCGAAACCTTCGCCTACCGCATCGAGCAGGCGGTCTTCCATCACAAGGTCCAGCGACAGCTGCGGATGCTGCTGCAGGAAGCGTGGCAGCAGCGGCGACAGCGTGCTCAGCGCGAATGATTGCGGTGCATTGACGCGCAGGCGCCCGGCCACGTCGCCGCGCTGTTCGGCGATGCCACGCTCCAATGCATCCAGCTCGTCGAGCAGGCGGCAGCATTCGCGGTAATAGGCGTGGCCGGTCTCAGTCAGGCTCATGCGCCGCGTGGTCCGCTGCAGCAGCACCACGCCCAGGTGCGCTTCCAGGGTGCGCAGCTGCTTGCTCAGGCCGGCCGGCGACATGCCCAGGTCTTCGGCGGCGCGGGCCAGCCCGCCGCGTTCGACGATGCGGCGGAAGGCACGCATCAGGTTGAAGGAATCCATGCCGGTCCCGGGCGCGATGAGGGCGCCATTGTAGATCCACGCCATGCCTGGATGTGGGAAACGTGGTGCCGTCCACGATGGTCATCCACTGGGGAGCGCGCTGGGTTGCGCCGTTTGTTCAAGCCGGCGCCCCATACGCGGCGCCAGCATGCAGGCCCCTTACTTTCCGGATTGCCCATGAAGCACTGGATGCTCCGCCTGTATGCCCCGTTGTTCCTGCTGGGTTTCGTTGCCGCCGCCGTCGCCTGGATCGGCCACCTCCACGGCGACCCACTATGGCTGCTGGCCTTGCTGGCGGTTGCCATCGCGGTCTCGTTCGCTGCCGAACGTGCTTGGCCGTATGACCCCGCGTTCAACCACGATCACGGCGACAGCCTGCGTGACACCCTGCATGCGCTGGTCAACGAGAGCCTGAACCTGCTGTCGATCGCGGCGGTGCCACTGCTGGCAGCCATCATTCCGTGGCAGGTCTGGCCGCTGCAGTGGCCATTCGCGCTGCAGGTGCTGCTGGCCGTCATCTGCGCCGATCTCGGCATCACCCTGGTGCACTACGCCAGCCATCGCATCGGCTGGCTGTGGCGGTTGCACGCGGTGCATCACAGCGTGACCCGCATGTACGGTTTCAATGGCCTGATGAAACACCCGTTGCACCAGGCGGCCGAAGCAGTGGGTGGCGTGCTGCCGCTGCTGCTGTTGGGCCTGCCGATGCCGGTGGCCGCGGTGCTGGCGTTCGCCATTGCCATCCAGCTGCTGCTGCAGCATTCCAACGTGGACATGCGCCCCGGCGTGCTGGGCCGGGTGATGGCCTGGGCGCCGCTGCACCGCTTCCACCACATGCGTTACGGCACCGCCGGCGACGTCAACTTCGGCCTGTTCCTGACTGTCTGGGATCACCTGCTGGGGACCGCCTTCGATGCGCCCGGCTATCGGCTGCAACAACGCGACCTCGGCATCGGCAGCCAGCCGGACTATCCGCGCGATTATCCCGGACAGCTGCTGGCGCCGTTCCGCGAACTGCCGCATGGCGAGGTACCGGAGCTGCCGGAAGGTCTGCGCAGGCGCGGATGATGGGGCGTGTCAGGCCGCGTGCAGCTGCAGGCCCTGCAGCTGCGCGGCACTGATGCCGAACATGCGGCGCAGGCTGCGCGACAGATGGGCCAGGTCAGCGAATCCGGCCGCGTGCGCGCTGTCGGTCAGGCTGTGCCCGCGCAGATGATGCATCAGTGCGCTGCGCAGCCGTTGCCACAGCACCCAGCCGCGCAGGGTCACCGCCAGATCGGACTGGAAGCGTCGATGCAGCTGGCTGGTCGACAGATGTGCCGCCTCGGCGATATCGGCGGCTGGCACCGGCCCGGGCAGGTGCTCGGCGATACGGGACAGCGCGGCCTGCACGCGGCGGTCCAGCGGTTGCGGGCGACTCAGCCGTGCCAGCCAGTCGTGCAGCCCCAGCGCGTTGCCCGGCAGCGCGTGCAGGTGCTGCTGGATCTGCCCGGGATCGGCATGCGCGGGTTCGAGGAACACCGTGCAGCCCGCTTCCGGCGCCGACAGGATTGCGTGCGGCTGGAATGACGGCAGCCACAGCCGTTGGCCCTGCTGCCGCACGCCATCAACCTCGACCTGCCAGGGCGCGGCTTCGCTCAGCAACAGTTGATGGGCGTAGTGCGCGTGCGTATCGCTGCCACCGGCGTGGCCCTGCAGCACGGCCACGTGAGCATCCAGCAGCAGCGTGCCATTCCAGGGCAGGGCGGGAGAGGACATGGAGGAATTGTAGATCCACGCCATGCGTGGATGAATCTCCGTCGGAATGGAATATCTGGAGATCCGATCCCGTGCCGACCAACGGTCGGCACCGAAGAACATCCACGCATGGCGTGGATCTACTGCAGATTGCGGCGAATTGTCCAAGGCGGGGTGGGGGGGGGGGGGGGGGGGGGGGGGCCCAGGGTGGCGCGCGAGGGGGGACACGGAAGGGCGAGCGCCGGCCCCCCCACACCGGCCCACCCCCCCCCCCCAACCGCTCCCCCCGGGTGGTTCGGCGGGGTCGGGTGGGGCGTCCAGACAGGGTGCCGCACGTC
>NZ_JCAFWP010000036.1:0-48262 GCF_059295135.1 Stenotrophomonas sp. INTA L402-1 | reverse complement strand
GCAGGGATCCTGAGGTTGCCGGCCAGCGGCCGGCACTACCGCCCACCGCGCACTGCGCGGCACGTACAACAGCGGGAACGCCCCATGTCCCTGGCCGAATTCGCCCTCATTGACCGCATCCGCGCCCGTACCCTCGAGCGCGACGACATCCTGCTCGGCATCGGCGACGACGCTGCGCTGCTGCAGCCGCGTGCCAATGAGCAACTGGTGGTCACTGCCGACACGCTCAACAGCGGCGTGCACTTCCCGGTGGAAACCCCGGCCTTCGACATCGGCTGGAAAACCCTGGCGGTCAACCTGTCGGACCTGGCTGCGATGGGCGCGCGTCCGGCGTGGTGCACGCTGGCGTTGTCGCTGCCGGAAGCCTCCGAAGACTGGATCGATGCGTTCGCCGATGGCTTCTTCGCCCTGGCCGATCAGCACGACATTGCGTTGATCGGTGGCGACACCACGCGTGGCCCGCTGTCGCTGTCGGTGACCGCGATGGGCCAGGTGGGACGTGGCCAGGCGCTGCGTCGCGACCGCGCGCAGGTGGGCGATGACATCTGGGTAAGCGGCACGCTCGGCGATGCCGCCGGTGCGCTGCGCCTGTGGCAGCAAGCTGCGCTGAGCATCGCCACCGCCACGCTGCTGGCCGACTACGAAAGCCTGCGCCTGCGCCTGCTGCGGCCGACGCCGCGTGTCACCCTGGGCCTGCGCCTGCGTGCCTTCGCGCACGCGGCGGTGGATGTATCCGATGGCCTGCTGGCCGATCTGGGTCACATCACCACGCGCAGCAACGTGGCCGCACATGTCGATGCCGATTCGTTGCCGATCTCCCACGCGCTGCGTGAGCTGCTCGGCCGCGATGGCGCGCGCGACTGCGCACTGCGCGGTGGCGACGATTACGAACTTTGCTTCACCGCTGCCGCCGACCAGCGCGATGCGCTGCACTACCTGGCCGAATCGCTGGACGTGCCGCTCACCCGCATCGGTCGCATTGCCGAAGGGCAGGGCGTGCATGTGGATGGCGAAGCCGCCGACGGCGGATACCAGCACTTCGCGTAGCCGCAGCGGTACTGCTCTGGTGGGGCCAACCTTGATTGGTACGAGTGTGTCGACCAAGGTCGACACCTACCGAAGCAGGGGCGCATCGGCATTGCCCTGGTAGGTGCCAACCTTGGTTGGCACGAACGTGTCGGGCGCCCGTATCAATGCCGTGTCGACCAAGGTCGACACCTACCCGAGTGGACATGCATCCGCATCGCCCGGTGTTACGCCGTGTGCAACTGCACATCCACATATTCGGCCAGCCCACGACAGGCCAGTAGTAATCCCTCGCGCACGTCGTCACCCACCTGCTGGTCATCAGCGCCGTCCACGCGCACGCGTTCGGTCGCATGCAGCAGTTCCAGCAGCAACGTCAGGCCGGCTTTGGCGCGGTCGGCACGTGCCATGGCCATGCATTGCCCCGATGTACGGCCCTTGTCTGGCCACGGCTGGCCGTCAGCACCCTCCACGTGGCGGATGCGCTGTAGGCACGCAAGCAAGGTGTTGCTGGTGGGCGCGGTGTTGCCGTGCGTGGCACTGAGCGTGGTTTCCAGTGCGCGGGCGATGGTCTCGGGCAACTGGTTGGCGGCTCCACCGAGGGTGGCGAACAGGTAGGGATAGTGCGTGGCAGTCATGGCGGCGTCCTTGTGCAGGAGGCAAGGCGCCACCCCGCTTAACAGCGAGGGTGGCGGACGGTGCATGGTTCCAATGCCGGTGGTAACACTGCGAAACACCGGCGGGCACGAGGCCCCCACGCACCGCCCGCCATAGATGCGCGGACAGAATGCCTGCCGACGTCACCCAACAAGGAAAGGGTGACGCCGGCAGACAAGCGTAAACAACAGTGTTACCGATCGGGATTGGAAGCCCGTGCCACCCGTTGTCGGTGGCGCCACATGATTTGCATGGAGCGCCAATGCTGCCAATGAGAATTGTTGGAAACTTCGAAAGAGTTGCAATTTCGTCGCCGGCAGGCAGCAGATGGCGTTGCCTGCCGAATGCGACATTCCCTGTAGCGTCGAGCCATGCTCGACTGTTGTTGGCCGCCGTCGAGAAGAGCCAGTAGAGCATGGCTCGACGCTACAGAAAGCAGAAAGCAGAAAGCAGAAAGCAGAAAGCAGAAAGCAGAAAGCAGAAAGCAGAAAGCAGAAAGCAGAAAGCAGAACGGCGCCGGATCTCTCCGGCGCCGTTCTTTCAACTACATCACCACTTGTACGACATGCTCAGATTGGCCGTCGCTTCGCGGTACCCATGGTCACCGCGCATCACACCAAACCCACCCCAGGCACTCAGCCCCGAGCGGAAGTCCACTCGCGCACCGGCATTCAACTCGTAACGGTTGCGCGGCACGCAGGCCTTCAGCGCTTCATCGTCGAACGCCATGCCGTTGCTGGCACCGTCGCGGTACCAGTTGGCTACCACGTAGGGGCTGATCGATGCGCCAGCCGCCGAATGCCCCTCGCCCTGCAGGCGCAGGCCCATGCGGCCAGACAGTCCACTGTCGCCCAGGCTGCGCACCACCGTGCCGTTGGCTTCCTCGTGGCGGTCGATCTTGGCATCGGTGTAGATCAACTGCAGCTCCGGCTGCAGGCTCAGCGCCGTGTTGCCGATCTGGCCGATGCCGAAGCGGTAACCGGCTTCCACCGAGCTCTGCCAGATATCCGAGTCGTAGCGTTCCTCGGCCAGGCCTTCGCCCTGCACGCGGTTGCGGAACTGTCCACGCTGCACGCTGGCATCCACATACAGAGCATCGTTGGCCCAGTTGCCGTACACGCCCAGCGCGCCACCTTCCACCTTGCCGCGTGCGCTGAAACCGGTCACGTTCGAACGCGAGGTAGCGCTGCTACGCGCCGCAGTGCCCATCAGACCGATGCGGCCACGGCCGTCATCAAACACGCCGATGTCCGCACCCAGCTGCACGCGCGAGCGGTCTACGCGCAGGTCCAGCTGGTCTTCCACCGCCGAGAGCTTGCTCTGGTTGGCATCCACGCGGGCCCAGCCACGCACGCCTTCCTCAGCGGTGATGCTGCCGCCCTGGCGGTCGCGCCAGGAGTGCCGCAGCAGCTGGTCCATCGCGAACTGGTTGGCCAGGTAGGCGCCGGCTTCCGGGCGCAGCACCGGGGTCGGGTCCACCGGATCAACCGGGTCCACCGGGTCGATCGGCTGGCATTCCGGCAGGGTCGGGTCCACCACACACGGGTCCGGCACGGTGGCCAGTTCCGAGCGCAGGTACCAGCCGCCATTGGTCGCGTCCTTGAACAGGAAGTACTCGTACTGCCCGCCCACGGCGCGGCCCTGCAGGTCGAACTGGCCGTTGGAGGTACCGCCCACGCGGATCAGCTCGATGCCCTTGTCGGTCTTTGCGCCTGCACCACCGGCATTGAGCACGCGCACGTTGGCCTGGCCGCTGGTGTCGCCGGTGACGATCAGCTTGTCGGTGGCCGAGGTGTCATCACCCAGCTGGGTGTTGAACAGCAGGGTGCCGCCGTTGCCGGTGAAGGTATCGACGGTAAGGGTGTTGAAGGTGCTGCCGTTGCCCAGTGCGACGGTACCGGTGTTGCCCAAGGTAAGTGCGCCGACGGTGCTGTCGCCGGTCAGCAGCCAGGTGCTGTCGCCACTGATCTCGGCGGAGGTGACGTTGAAGAAGCGGCCATCGATCTGCGCCTTGTTGCGCAGCACGACATCCAGATTGCCACTGACCCGGCTGGTATCGAAGGTGATGTCACCGGCCAGGCGGGCGTCGTCCACCGTGAAGTGGACATCGGCCTCGCCCGAGGCCGTGCCATCGGGGCGTACCAGCAGCAGATGCCCATCACCGCCGGACAGCTGCGAACCGTTGGCGACGGTGATGTCGTAGCGCACCGACCTGCGCGGTGCTACCCAGATGGCGGGACCGCTGTCCGAGGCAACCTGGGCGTTGTCCACGCGCAGGGTGATGGGTTGATTGAGCACAGACGCGATGGTGCCGCCCAGCAGCAGTACACCCGAATTCGCGCCTCCCACCCGGGTGCCGTTCTGCAGGATGGCCGTGCCTTGTTGCAGGCGCACCGCGTGACCATTGCTGAGCACTGCCGCGCCCGGTGACGCTTCAGCGCGCACGAACGAGGAGTCGACGATGACGGTGCTGTTGGCATTGGGCTCGGTGGGCGACTTGTCGAGGTAGATGCCGACGCTGAACCGGGTATTGGCGCCGACCGAATGCAGGGTGCTTCCAGTAATGCGCGCGGTGGAAAGGTCGCTGACCACTACGCTGCCGTCATGCAGGGTGCTGTTGGTCATATCCAGCGCTGATGTGCCTCGAAGTACGATGTTTGCCTTCCCTCCACTGGCCAGCGCTTCGACGCGGCCATTGCGCAGCGTCACCAGCGAGTCTTTGCTGGTGATCTCCTCCGTGCGGCCCCCGTCAACCGTCAAAGAGGAGCCATTGATCAGATTCCAGACCTCTACGGTGCTGCTTTCACGCACTGTGGCCGATTGCCCATCAAGGTTGCGGGCCAGTGCAGGCTGCAGGGGAGCTGCGGCAAGGGCCAGCAACAGGCCGTGCGTCAGCGGGCGCAGGCGAAAACGGCGCCGGGTTTGGAAATCGCGATGCATGGGACGCTCCTGATGGAAGATGGTTCGGTCAGGTTTCCGGATGAGCTTGCTATCGCACGCTGCTGAATGCGCTCAGTGGGGTGAAGAGCGGGTGATGCACAGGGCAAGTCGTCTTGGCACATCCGGATCGGACGCCAGTGTCCCGGCTGCCTTTGGCTGATCCCATGCAATTAGTTGCAAAGTGTCGTTTTCGACACAGTTCGTGGTGGCGCGGTTCAGGGCTGTGAAACGTGTGCAGCGCAGCATGTTGTAGAGCCGAGCCCATGCTCGGCTCACCGCGAGAAGCGCGGCGCTCTGCGGGATCTGACCGGCGCGCAGCCGAGCATGGGCTCGGCTCTATAGTGCGGTGGGTGCATCTGTTGGGGTCCGAGCCCATCGTCGTTGCGATGGGATCTGACCCCGAGCAACCAGGCCTCACACCGGAGGCAGCACCTTGCCCGTGTTGAGAATCCCATCCGGATCAAGCGCGGACTTGATCGCACGCATCGCCGCCAGCGTTTCGCGGGTGAACGCCTGGGCCATGAAATCGCGCTTGGCCAATCCAATCCCGTGTTCGCCGGACAGCGTGCCTCCGAGCGCCAACGTCAGCTCGAAGATCTTCGGCAGTGCGGCATGCGCGCGCGCGTTCTCGTCGGCATCGTCGGGGTGATAGAGGATGTTGACGTGCAGGTTGCCGTTGCCGGCATGGCCAAAGGTGACGATGGTCAGCGCGTAGTCGCGTGCCAATGCCTGCACGCCGGCCACCAGTTCCGGAATGCGCGATACCGGTACCACCACATCCTCATTGATCTTGCCCGGGGCAACGCTGCGCAGCGCCGGCGACAGCGCCTTGCGTGCGGCCCATAGCTGGTCACGCGCGCGGCCTTCCATCGCGACGTCCAGCTCGATCATGCCGTCGCCTTCGGCAGCGCTGGCCAGTGCCTGCAGCAGGTAGGGCAGGGTGTCGTGGTCACCATCGGCTTCGACCAGCAGCATCGCGCCAGCCTCGGGTACGTCCGCACCATTGAGACGTAGCAGCTCAAGGCTGCGGGCGTCCATGAATTCCAGGCGGGTGGGTACCACCGGCTGCGACATCAGCCGCGATACCGCCGCAGCGGCGGCATCGGCATCGCGGTACAGCACACGCAGGCCGGCCTGGCTGACCGGCAACGGGGTCAGTTTGAGCGTGGCTTCCACGATCAGTGCCAGCGTGCCTTCGCTGCCCACCAGCAGATGCGTGAGGTCATAGCCGGTGGCGTCCTTGGTGTAGGCACCGCCGCAGCGGATCACGTCGCCGGTGCCGGTAACGGCAACCAGGCCCAGCACGTTGTCGCGGCTGGTGCCGTACTTCACCGCGCGCGGGCCGCCGGCATTGCAGGCCAGGTTGCCGCCGATGCTGCAGATCTCGGCGCTGGAGGGGTCCGGCGCCCAGAACAGGCCATGCGGGGCCAGCGCCTGCTGCAGGGCGCCGTTGAGCACGCCTGGTTGCACCACCGCGCAACGGTCACCGGCGCGGATCTCGACGATGCGGTCCATGCGGGTGAACGACAGCACGATACTGCCGGGCAGCGGCACCGCCGCGCCGGTGGTGCCGGTACCAGCGCCACGTGCGACCAAGGCCACGCCATGCGCACGGCAGGCCCGCACCAAAGCCTGCACCTGTTCGATGTCGGCTGGCAGCGCCACCGCCGCCGGGCGCTGGTGACGCCATGAGTTGTCCTGCGCGTTCGCCTCCAGCGCGCCGTCATCCATGCGCCAGCCCTCCGCGCCCAGCAGGGCGGACAGTTCGGCAACCAGTGCAGCAGGCAGGGCAGGACTCATGACGGATCTCGTGGGGTAACAGGAGCGGGTTGGATCAGTTTCCAGGCGACGACGGCGGTAGCCAGCGGCAGCCACACCCAGCGCAGTTCAGAGAGCAGGGTGGCCACGCCGCGTGCGCTGAAGAACTGCGGCGCGAACGGAGAAACGCGGATGGGTCGCCACGGTGCGAAGAAGCGCTGTTCGCTCCACGGCCAGGCCAGCGCGACGCCGAGGCCGCCGGAGGTCATCGCATCCAGCAACGGATGGCTGGCAGCACAGACGAAGACGAACACGGCGGCTTGTAGGGTAGATGCCAACCTTGGTTGGCACGAAACCGCCGACCAAGGTCGGCGACTACCGGAGCTGTGTGGTGCCGACCAGGATCGGCCGCTACCAAAGAACGCCAACACCGCGGCCAATGCCGCCAGCACGCAGGCAAACAGCAACGAATGGCTGGCACCGCGGTGGCCGAAGGCATCGGCATAGGGAATGTGCAGTGCAAAGGCCAGCACGTCGGCATCGGGCAGCATCGCAGCGATCACACCGGCCGCCAGCAGGCGCGGCGGGATGCGGCCACGGTCAGCGGCGCACCAGAGCGCCAACGGCACAGCGGCATGGGTGATGATCGAAGGCATCAGTCACGCACCGTGGTCGTGCCGGCCAGGCTGCGCTCTGGTAGGTGCCAACCTTGGTTGGCACAGAAGCGCCGACCAAAGTCGGCCTCTACCAGAGCGGACGGTAACCATCAGCAGTCATCCAGCCGGAACGCATCACGCAGCCACCGCAGCTGCGGCGGTTCACCACTGGCTTCAACCACATCGAAACGGCAGGGCGCATTGGCCAGTGCCGGGTTGTCCTGCAGGTACAGCTGCGCGGCATGCGCCAGGCGCCGGCATTTGCGCGCATCCACCGAAGCGGCGCCGCCACCGAAATCGGAGCGCGCGCGATAGCGCACTTCCACGAACACCACGGTACCGGCGTCATCCATCACCAGGTCCAGTTCACCGCCGCGATAACGCACGTTGCGCGCACGCGGCAGCAGCCCGGCCTGTTGCAGATGCTGCTCGGCGGCAGCTTCCACCGCCGAGCCACGTTGGCTGCGCTCAGCGACCACCGACGATCGGCATCGGCCGGCCGCCATTGAAGGTCGACCATGCCGGCTGGCGCAGGATGTTGCCGTTGCTGTCCAGGAACAGGGTGCCGGTGGCACCGTCCAGGCCGCCTTCGTTGGACAGCTTGTCCAGGTAGGCGGTGATCTTCCAGGCATCGGCACCGAAGGCGAACAGGCGGCCGGCCGCACCGCGTGCGCTCGGCAGGGTGCTGGCCACCTGGCTGGCCGAGGGCAGGCCGGACACGCTGCGCACGTTCCAGGCTTCGTTCGGGTAGACGATGCCGTCCAGTGCCACGTCTTCTTCCACCTTGCCGCTGCCGACGGTCAGCTGCGAGGTGCCGACGCGGGTCGCGCCACCGGCACCGGCCAACGCCAGCTGCGGCGCCAGCAACCGGGCCTGCGGGGCGCGCACGGCGAGGAACACGGCATCGACCTGACCGGCATTGCGCACCTGCGCGCCGACATCGCCGACGGCTTCGCTGACATTGACCGTGGCCACCACCTGGCCGCCGCGCTGTGCGAAGCGCTGGGCAAAGGCGGCGGCGGAACGGCGGCCGGTGTCGTCGTTGCTGCTGATCACCAGCGCGCGGTTGCGCTCGCGGCCACGCAGGTACTCGGCGGCGACGATGCCGTCGTCTTCCGGTGCCAGCGAGAAACCAGCGCTGCCGGCCGGCGGTGCATCCTTGCCGCGGTTCAGGGCCAGCACCGGTACCTGCAGCTGCTGGCGGCCGTACACGGCGTCCACTTCGTCGCGGCCCAGCGGGCCGACCACGAAGTCGGCACCGGAGGCGACGGCCTTGTCGTAGGCGGCGAGGGCACCGGCCGGGGTGCCGGCGGTGTCGAAGAAGTTGATGTCCGGGCGGCGGCGGCTTTCACCGTAGTAGGCGCTCAACAGGCCATCGCGAACCGGCTGCGCGGCGGTGGCCAGGCGGCCGCTGAGCGGCAGCAGCACGGCCAGCTTGGCCGGCGGCCGGTAACCGTCGCTCATCGCCGGCGGCCGCTTGCTGGTGTCGAACTGAGCCGCGCCATCGCGGTCGAACGGGCGCGGCAGCGGCAGGCCGCGGGCGATCAACGCGCGACCGGCGAAGTTGTACAGCGGGTCGTTGGCCGGCAGGGCGGCGGCACGGCTGCGCAGCGTGGCGTCGTCGAGGGTGCCGAGCAGGCCGGCGATGGCGGCCTGGTTCTCGCTGCGCGCACTGCCGGTCAGGCTGGCATGGGCGCGTGCACGTTCGGTGGCGGCGCCGAAGGCATCGCCGGTGCCCTGCAGCGCGTTGGCGCGGGCCAGATACCAGCGCGTACGCAGCGCCGGCAGCACGTTGTCGCCGTGGTCCTTCAGCAGGGCCAGGGCCTGCGCCGGCTGCTTGTCGGCCAGTGCCAGCTCGGCGCCGGTCAGCTGGTAGCGCTGCAGGCTGGCGCCGGACAGCTGGCGCGCGGTGAGCTGGCCCAGCAGGCTGCGCGCGCGCGCACTGTCACCGGCCAGGTGCCAGGCCCAGGCCGCGTCGGCCAGCGCGTTGCTGCGGGCGCCGCCGCGGAGGGTGGCGGCCAGGGCTTCCAGCTGCAGCGCGGCGTCGCGCGGCTTGCCCTGTTCGATCAGCGCCAGCGCCTGGCTCTGGGCCGGCGAATCGGGCGTGCTGGTCAGGCTGGTGGTGGCGCAACCGGCCAGCAGCATCAGCGACAGCGACAGGGCGGAGATCCGTGCGGCGGGCTTGTTCATGATCGGGTCCATGCGATGAGGGCAGCGGCCTTGGCCGGGTACACGCTACGATTCTACCCTTGCCCCGTGAGTACCGCTGAAATGAGTGTGCCAACCCTGTACGTCGTCGCCACCCCGATCGGCAACCTGGCCGATCTGAGCCCGCGCGCGCAGGAGGTGCTGCGGTCGGTGGCGGCCATCTGTGCTGAAGACACCCGCCGCAGTGGCCAGCTGCTGTCCCATTTCGGCATCCAGCAGCCGTTGGTGGCCCTGCACGAACACAATGAAGAGGCCCTGGCCCAGCGCCTGGTATCGCGCCTGCAGGCCGGTGAATCGCTGGCGCTGGTCAGTGATGCCGGCACCCCGCTGGTCAGTGATCCCGGTTTCCGTCTGGTGCGTGCTGCGCGCGCGGCGGGCATCAAGGTCAGCCCGATTCCCGGCGCCTGTGCTGCCATCGCCGCGCTGAGCGTGGCCGGCCTGCCCAGCGACCGTTTCAGTTTCGAGGGTTTCCTGCCGGCCAAGGCCAGCGGCCGCCGCGACCGCCTGCAGGCGCTGGCCGGTGAAGTACGCACCATGGTGTTCTACGAATCCTCGCACCGCATCGCCGAATCGCTGGCCGACATGGCGGCGATCTTCGGCGGTGAGCGCCCGGCGGTGCTGGCCCGCGAGCTGACCAAGCTGTTCGAGACCGTGCTCGATGGTGACCTGGCCGGCCTGCTGGCGAAGGTGGAAGCTGACGAGAACCAGCGCAAGGGCGAGTTCGTGGTGATGGTGCAGGGTGCTGGCGACGATGAGGAAGCGCAGCTGGCGCATGGCCGCCGTGTCTACGCCAAATTGAGCGAGCATCTGCCGCCGTCGACCGCCGCCAAGCTGGCTGCCGAGCTGACCGGCGCACCGCGCAAGGCGTTGTACGGGAGTTGATGGATCATGCGGACCAAGGTCCGCACCCACCAGAGCGGAATCCGCACCCACCAGAGCAGCGGAGTCGGTAGATCCACGCCATGCGTGGATGGATGAACCGGACGCCGCGATCAGCACGGCAGGAAGGGCGTGCGTAGGCTAGAATGTGCACTGGCGGAGCCGGCCAGACAGTCGCGTCATCCCTTCGGGGGTGCCGAGGAAAGTCCGGGCTCCATAGGGCAAGGTGCCAGGTAACGCCTGGGCGGCGCAAGCCGACGGAAAGTGCAACAGAAAGATACCGCCTACGTCTTCTTCGGAAGGCCGGTAAGGGTGAAATGGTGCGGTAAGAGCGCACCGCGAGTCTGGCAACAGACCGGCACGGCAAACCCCACCTGGAGCAAGACCAAATAGGGATCCTTTGGCGCGGCCCGCGTTGGATCCGGGTAGGTTGCTTGAGCGTTGCGGTGACGTAACGCCTAGAGGAATGACTGTCCACGACAGAACCCGGCTTATCGGCCGGCTCCGCCTCTTTCTTCCATATGCGTGAACCGCGCATCGGTAGTGCCGGCCGCTGGCCGGCAGCTTCACGATGCCTGCAGGGCGGACAGAGTGCCGGCCAGCGGCCGGCACTGCCTCGACGTCGCGCGTTCGTCAGCCCGGCGTACGGTACTGCCCTGCGGAAATGAACTGCGAGAAGCGTTCGCACCACACCACGACCGTGGTGTAGTCGTCCACGTTGACGTCATCGGGTACATCGACCAGGAAGCGGTTGAAGGTCTTCACTTCACCGATGCGTTTCGCCTGTGCCTTGATCTTCAGGAAGTCGGCCTTGTTGTCGACGAAGTCGCGGACCAGGTACACCTTGTAATCCGGGCCCGGCCCCATCTTGCCGTCGAAGGCGACCTGGCGCGGGCTGACGCTGACTTTGCCTTCCGCCCAATGCACTGCATCGCTGCCCTTGAGGTCGCGGCGAAAGGTGGTGCGGTAGGGGGCATCAGTCATGGCGGCCTGCACCTGTGCGACCGGCGGGTCATCGGGGGCAATCAGGATCGGCAGGAAGTACACGCCCAAGCCGAAGCCAAGGCCGAGGGTGAGCAGGTGGGTGACGATCAGGATGAGGATGCGGCGCATGGGGCCTCCATGGGGGTTGCGGTCGATCGCGCGGCGGGGTGCCGGGCGCCACCACCCTGGGGGGGCAGGGGCGACATTTATAGACACAGTGCCGATTGCGAAAAGGGCACAGTGGGCGGACTGCGACGCCGGAGCCCCTGTGGCGTGGGCGGATCGCGGTCGCGGTTGGAAGCTGAATGACGTTTCGAGCCCGTTGCGATGACGACTGCCGTCGCGTGGATCGCGACAACGCGATGCCCGGTAGTGCCGGCCGCCGGCCGGCAGCTTCATGGCGCATCCAAAGATCCAGAGGTTGCCGGCCAGCGGCCGGCACTACCCTGCTGGAAAGGAATTCCCGCCAGCGGCCGGCACGACCCGGTCAGAAAATGACGTGACTCTGTCCGTTGGCTGCGCCCTGTGGGCCAAAGCGGCGCTCGTGGATCTGGCCGTGGCCGTCGGCGTCGATCAGCAGCACGGTGCTGGCGCGGGTGCCGTAGTCGTCGCCGCGGATGAAGGCGGGGCTCAGCCAGCGCTCGCGTTCCAGGCCGATGCCGGTGTCGGGCAGGTCGCTGTCGGCAGGGCGGTGTTCGTCGGCCAGCGCGGCCCAGAGCGGGGCCAGCTCGTCGTCGCCGGACTGCAGCCACGCCGACAGCGCGGCCATCAGCCGCCGGGTCTTCGGCCAGGGCGCGTCCAGCGCACCGTTGGACATGCCATGCACGCCCGGGCCCAGGCTCTGCCGCTCGGCGGGGTGGTTGCCCAGGAACTCCAGGCTGTGGCCGTCGGCCAGCAACAGGTTGAACGGCGCGTAGGCGCCGGCCACGGTTGCCAGTCGGTCGATATGCACGGCGGCCGGGTCGCGGCCGCGCAGGAAGTCGGCCACCAGCGCGCCCCGTGAAGGACCGGTCTGGGAGGCCAGCGGATCACGCACATTGGTGACCACCGCCATCCGGCCTGCGGCACCGACGCCCGCCCAGCCGCCGCCGGAGCGCAGGTCGCGCCCCCCGATGACGGAGGTCTCATCTTGCCAGGGGGCCAGCGCCGCCGTCGGGCGGGCGTGGAACTCATCACGGTTGCCGGTCATCACCAGCCGCCAGCGCGGGTGGTGCATCCAGCCAAGAGCGAGCAGGCACATGGCCTCATTGTGCACGGTTTGCGCAGTCTGGCGCCGCTTCCAGCCCGTTTTGGATGAATGCGCGGCCGATGTTTCACGCGCTGTCCACAGCCCTGAACTTCCGTTCAATCTCAAAAATTGAGACGGATCAGCAACTTGTGGATAAGCCTTGAACAATTCTCTAAAGGTTGTTGCAAGCCATTGATGTGGCTGGCGATTTCCCCGCTGAAAAGTTGTTGACAACCCTTCGGCCGCTGCTAAGGTGGGCATCAGAGGGAAATCCGGGTGTTTTGTGGGTTTTCGTGGTTCAATGTTTCACCGGGCGAAGGATAGGTGCACGCGTCGTGTTCCAGGGCGAGACGGCCATCACAGTTGACGATAAAGGGCGCATGGCGGTTCCCACCGCTTACCGCGACCTCGTCGCGCGCGCCAGCAACAACCGTCTCGTGCTGACCTACAACCCGTTCGAAGCCGGCTGCCTGTGGCTGTATGCAGAGTCGGAATGGGAGCGGGTCCGCGACGACGTGATGTCCAAGCCCAACACCCAGCGCGTCGTGCGCCTGTTGCAGCAGAAGCTGGTCGGCTCGGCCGCCCATCTCGAGCTGGACGGCAACGGTCGCATCAGCATCCCCGCCAGCCACCGCGGTGCGGTGGGCATTGAGAAGAAGGCGGTATTGCTCGGTATGGGCGACAAGTTCGAATTGTGGAGCGAGCAGGCGCATCGGGCCCTGATCCAGCAGACATTGTCTGACGAGGATCTGGGTGATGGGTTGCTCGACCTGAAGTTGTGAGCCGGGGTGCCCGGATGCGCCCAGAAGCGCAGGCCGGTCACCTTCCGGTGTCGCAGTCGCCGGCGGTGCACCTGCCGGTCCTGTACACCCAGGTCCTTGAAGGCCTGAGGGTGATCGAAAACGGACGTTATCTGGATGGCACGTTCGGTCGTGGCGGTCATGCACGTGGCGTGCTCACCCAGCTCGGTCCCGAGGGGCGCCTGCTGGTCATGGACAAGGATCCGGAAGCCATCGCCGTAGCCGAGCGCGATTTCGCGCCGGACCCGCGCGTGTCCATCTTCCGTGGCAGCTTCGCCCAGCTGCTGCAGTGGGATGCGACGGCTGAAGGCCTGGACGGCGTCCTGTTCGACCTGGGCGTGTCGTCGCCGCAGCTGGACGTGGCCGAGCGTGGCTTCAGCTTCGGCAAGGACGGCCCGCTGGACATGCGCATGGACCCGGACAGCGGTGAAAGCGCCGCGCAGTGGATCAACCGCGTCGAAGATCGCGAGATTGCCGACGTGCTGTGGACCTACGGCGAAGAGCGCCAGAGCCGCCGTATCGCCCGTGCCATCGTGGCGCGCCGCGAGAAGCAGCCGTTCACCCGCACCGCAGAACTGGCCGAGCTGATCGCCTCGGTGATGCCGCGTGGCAAGGACAAGATCCACCCGGCCACGCGCAGCTTCCAGGCCATCCGCATCCACATCAACCGCGAGCTGGCCGATCTGGAAGCCGGGCTCGATGCGGCGGTGGAGCGTCTCAAGCCCGGCGGTCGTCTGGCGATCATCAGCTTCCACTCGCTGGAAGACCGCATCGTCAAGCAGTACATGAACCGCCTGGCCAAGGCGCCGCCGGCCAACCGCCGCCTGCCCGAGGCGGAGGTGTTCGTACCGACGCTGGATCTGATCGGGGGTGCCATCAAGGCTACCGACGAAGAACTGGCGGCCAACCCGCGTGCCCGCAGCGCCGTGCTGCGCGTGGCCCAGAAGCGGGAGGCCGATGCATGAGCCGGCTGCTGCTGATCATCCTGTTGGCCTCGACCGTGGCCTCGGCGATCGGCGTCGTGTTCGTGCGTCACCGTCACCGGCAGACGTTCATCGAGCTGTCGCGCGCTGAGCGCAAGCGCGATGACATCAATCTGGAATTCGGCCGCCTGCAGCTGGAGCAGGCCACCCTGGCCGAAGCCAACCGTGTCGATCGCATCGCCCGCGAGAAGCTCGGCATGAAGTTCCCCGAGGCCGCCGACATCGTGGTAGTGCGCCCATGAGCAAGACCGGCCGCAACCGCCCCCGCAACGCCTTCAACCTGCGCCAGCGCCTGCGTTGGGTTGCCCTGGCGCTCGGCCTGTGCTCGGTGTCGCTGGTCGGCCGCGCGGCCTACGTGCAGATCATCAACAGCGATTTCTACCAGCGCCAGGGCGAAGCCCGCTACCTGCGCGAGCTGCCGATCAAGACCTCGCGCGGCATGATCACCGACCGCAACGGCGAGCCGCTGGCGGTGTCGACCCCGGTCGCTTCGATCTGGGTCAACCCGCAGGACCTGCTGCGTTCGCCTGAGCGCATCCCTGAGCTGGCCCAGGCGGTCGGCATGTCGGTGGATGAACTGAGCAGCCGCCTGTCGCAGAAGTCGGACAAGGAATTCATGTACCTGCGCCGCCGGATCAATCCGGACGAGGCAGAGAAGGTGGTCGCGCTGAAGATTCCGGGCGTGGCCGCGCAGCGCGAGTTCCGCCGCTTCTACCCGCAGGGTGAGGCGATGGCGCACGTGCTGGGCTTCACCAACATCGACGACCGCGGCCAGGAAGGCCTGGAGCTGGCGTTCGACGAATGGCTGCGCGGCAAGGCCGGTGCCAAGCGGGTGATCCGCAACCGCAAGGGCGAGACCGTCGAGAGCGATCTGCTGCGCGCCGCCGAACCGGGCAAGGACCTGACCCTCAGCATCGACCGCCGCATCCAGTACCTGGCGTTCAAGGAACTGCGCAACGCGCTGGTGGCCAACAAGGCGGCAGGTGGTTCGATGGTGATCATGGATGTGACCACCGGCGAGATCCTGGCCATGGTCAACCTGCCGACCTACAACCCGAACTCGGTGGGTGGTGCGGCTCCGGACACCCGCCGCAACCGCGCGGTGACCGACCTGGTCGAGCCGGGTTCGACGATGAAGCCGCTGACCATCGCCACCGCGCTGCAGTCCGGCGCGGTGACCAAGGACACCATCATCGACACCAACCCGGGCTACATGACCCTGGGTCGCTTCACCATCCGCGACGTGCCGCGCAACAACGGCGTGCTGAACGTGACCGGCGTGATCACCCGCAGTTCGAACGTGGGTGCGGCCAAGGTCGCGGCGAAGATGCCGGACCAGGTGTTCTACGACGGCGTGCGCCGTTTCGGCTATGGCTCGGTACCGCACAGCGGCTTCCCGGGTGAGTCCGGCGGCGTGGTGCTGCGCCCGGCGCGCTGGTCGGGCACCACCAAGACCACGATGTCCTACGGCTATGGCCTGAACGTGACGCCGCTGCAGATCGCCACTGCTTACTCGGCGCTGGCCAATGGCGGCAGGTTGATCGCGCCGACCTTCGTCAAGGGCCAGCGCAACGAAGGCCAGCAGATCATCGACGAGAACGTCGCCAGGCAGGTGGTGGCGATGATGGAAACCGTGGTCACCCAGGGCGGCGCCAAGCAGGCGGCGGTGCTGGGCTACCGCGTGGCCGGCAAGACCGGTACCGCGCGCAAGGCCGGCCCCGGCGGTTACGAGCGCGGCCATTACAACGCGCTGTTCGCCGGCGTGGTGCCGGCCACCAATCCGCGCTTCGCCACCGTCATCGTCATCAACGACCCGCAGGCCGGCAAGTTCTATGGCGGCCTGGTGTCGGCGCCGGTCTACCACAACGTGATGGAAGGCACCCTGCGCCTGATGGACGTGCCGCTGGACGACCTGCAGTCGTGGCTGGCCGCACAGCAGTCCGGCAAGGTCGGCCATTCGGCCTCGATCCTGCCCGCGCCGCCGGCCGAGGCCGCGCTGCCGGTGGATGCCGCCGCTGAATTCGACGCTGCGCTGCCCAGCGCGCAAGCCCAGACGCCGCCCGCTACGGGAGGCACGCAATGAGTCCTTCGATGTTGCTTTCGCAGTTGCTTCCGGATGTGGCCCTGGCGGGCCACGATCCCGTTCTGACCGGCCTGGTGCTGGACAGCCGCGCCGTGCGCCCCGGCAATGCCTTCGTCGCCATCGCCGGTTTCGGCGCGCATGGCCTGGGCTTTGTCGAGCAGGCCCGTGCGGCCGGCGCTGGCGCCATCCTGTTCGAACCGCCGGCACCGGTCGAACTGCCGGCACCGGACGATGCGATCGCTGTGCCGGGCCTGCGCGCGCGCATGGGTGCGATGGCCGACCAGTTCCATGGCGCACCGTCGCGGGCGATGGCGATGGTCGGCGTGACCGGCACCAACGGCAAGACCTCCACCGTGCAGCTGCTGGCCCAGGCCTGGCACCTGCTCGGAACGCCCAGTGGCAGTATCGGCACGTTGGGCGCCGGACTTTATGGTTCGGTTGAGCCTACCGGCTTCACTACGCCGCTGGTGCTGCAGATGCATGAGCTGCTGGCGCAGCTGCGTGATGCCGGTGCGCGCGCGGTAGCGATGGAAGTCAGCTCGCACGCGCTGGACCAGGGCCGCGTGGATGCGGTGCACTACGACGTGGCGGTGTTTACCAATCTCACCCGCGACCATCTGGACTACCACGGCGACATGGCCAGCTACGGCGCGGCCAAGGCACGGCTGTTCCATCGCCCGGGACTGAAGGCCGCGGTGATCAATCTTGACGACGCGTTCGGTCGCCAGCTGTTCGCCGGCCTCCCGGCGGGCGTGCAACCGATCGGCCTGAGCTCGCGCGGTGCCACCGATGCCAGCGTGCGCGCCGAGGCGCTGCAGCTGGACGGCCGTGGCATTGCCTTCGAACTGGTCATCGACGGCCAGCGCGCGGCGGTGCAGTCGCCGCTGCTGGGCCGCTTCAACGTGGACAACCTGCTGGCCGTGGCCGGCACCCTGCACGCTCAGGGTCAGCCGCTGCCGCGCATTGCCGAGGTGTTGTCGGCGCTGCAGCCGATCCGTGGCCGCATGAACCGCCTGGGCGGCGAAGACGGCCTGCCGACCGTGGTGGTCGATTACGCACATACCCCGGACGCACTGGAACAGGCGCTGGACAGCCTGCACGGCCACCTGCAGGGCACGCTGTTCTGCGTGTTCGGCTGCGGTGGCGAGCGTGATACCGGCAAGCGCCCGCAGATGGCCGCGATCGCCGAGCGCTTGGCCAACCAGGTCATCGTCACCGACGACAATCCGCGTGGCGAAGATGGCGACGTGATCGTAGCCGACATCCTGGCCGGCTTCACCGATGCCTCCGCCGTGACCGTGCAGCGCAGCCGCGCGCGTGCGATCGGCCTGGCGGTGAAGCGTGCCGGTGCCGGCGACATCATCCTGATCGCTGGCAAGGGCCACGAGCCGTACCAGGAAGTGAATGGCGTGCGCCATGACTTCGACGACACCGAAGTGGCCGCCGCTGCGTTGGCCGCCAAGGCCGGTGTGCTCAGCGCGCAGGCCGGGGAGGGCATCGCATGAAGCGCACTCTGCTTTCGCTGATCGCACACTGGGCCGGCGGCGAGATCCACGGCGACGACGTGGCCATCGATGCGGTCAGCAATGACACCCGCAGCCTCGGCCCGGGCAGCCTGTATGTGGCGCTGCGCGGCGAGCGTTTCGATGGCCATGACTTTGCCGCCGACGCGCAGGCGCGCGGTGCCAGCGCGCTGCTGGTCGAGCGCCTGCTGCCGATCGAACTGCCGCAGGTGCTGGTGGCCGACAGCGAACTGGCGCTGGCGAAGATCGCCACCGGCATGCAGCGTGACCGCGATACCGAGGTGTTCGCGATCACCGGCAGCAACGGCAAGACCAGCGTGAAGAGCCTGCTGCTGGCAATCCTGCAGCAGGTGGCCCGTCATGCGCACAAGGTGGTCTACGCCAACCCGGGCAACCGCAACAACGAGATCGGCCTGCCGCTGGCGGTGATCGATGCACCGGAAGATGCTGACTACGCGGTCTACGAGATGGGTGCGGGCAAGCCGGGTGACATCGCCTACCTGACCGACATCGCCCGCCCGCGTTATGCGCTGGTCAACAACATCGCCCCGGCGCACCTGGAACGCATGGGCAGCCTGCTCGGCGTGGCAGTGACCAAGGGCGCGATCTATGCCGCGCTGCCGGCCGATGGCGTGGCCGTGATCAACGTCGACGATGCCTACGGCCGCTGGTTCGAACAGCACTTCGTCGGCACCCCGCCGCGCTGCCGCGTACTGCGCTATGGCCTGGAGCACACCGCGGACATCACCGCGCGCGACATCCGCGCCGGCGCGCAGGGCAGCCAGTTCACCCTGGTCGCACCGGGCGGCGAAGCCCGCGTGGTGCTGGGCCTGCCGGGTCGCCACAACGTCAGCAATGCGCTGGCCGCTGCCAGCCTGGCGCTGGCCGCCGGTGTCGATCTGGCGTTGATCGCGGCCGGCCTGGCCGAAGCACAGCCGGTACCGGGCCGCCAGATCGCCCATCAGCTGCGCAACGGCGCGGTGCTGGTGGACGACAGCTACAACGCCAACCCCGGTTCGCTGGCCGCGGCCATCGACGCCCTTGCCGCCGCACCGGAAGAGGGTTGGCTGGTGCTGGGCGACATGCGCGAGCTGGGTCCGGACGCCGAAGCGCTGCACGCGCAGGCAGGGCTCCGCGCGCGCGCTGCTGGCCTCAAGCGCCTGTATGCGCTGGGCCCGCTCAGCGCCGCTGCCGCCACCGCCTTCGGTGAAGGCGGCCGTCATTTCGCCACCCATGACGCGCTGTCGCAGGCGCTGAAGGACGAGCTGCACGCCGGCGTGCGCTGCCTGGTCAAGGGTTCCCGTGGCAGCGCCATGGACACGATTGTCAAAGCGCTGCTGGCGCAAGGAGAGGAATCCCCGCATGTTGTATGAACTGGCTCGATGGTTGCAGCAGTTGGAGAGCCTGTTCGGGCTGTTCAACTACCAGACGTTCCGCGCCATCCTTGCCGCGCTGACGGCCCTGTTCCTGTCGCTGTGGCTCGGCCCGGCGATGATCCGCAAGCTTGCCCAGTTCAAGGGCGGCCAGCCGATCCGCAAGGACGGTCCGCAGACCCATTTCTCCAAGGCCGGTACGCCGACCATGGGCGGTTCGCTGATCCTGCTCACCATCACCCTGTCGGTGCTGATGTGGGCCGACCTGCGCAACCGCTACGTGTGGCTGGTGCTGGCGGTGATGCTGTGCTTCGGCGCCATCGGCTGGTATGACGACTGGATCAAGATCGTCCGCCGCGACCCGAACGGCCTGAAGTCGCGCTGGAAGTACCTGCTGCAGTCGATCTTCGGCCTGGCCGCGGGCCTGTTCCTGTTCTACACGGCCGACGTGCCGGCGGCGCTGACCTTCTACATCCCGATGTTCAAGTCGATCGCGCTGCCGCTGGCCGGCATCGGATTCGTGGCCATCGCCTACTTCTGGATCGTCGGCTTCTCCAACGCGGTGAACCTGACCGACGGCCTGGACGGCCTGGCGATCATGCCGACCGTGCTGGTGGCCTGCGCACTGGGCGTGTTCGCCTACGCCTCGGGCAACGTGGTGTTCGCCAACTACCTGCAGATCCCGCAGATCCCGGGCGCCGGCGAGCTGGTCATCATCTGCGCGGCCATCGCCGGTGCGGGCCTGGGGTTCCTGTGGTTCAACACCTATCCGGCCATGGTGTTCATGGGCGACATCGGCGCGCTGGCGCTGGGTGCGGTGCTGGGTACGATCGCAGTGATCACCCGTCAGGAGCTGGTGCTGGTGATCATGGGCGGCGTGTTCGTCATCGAAACGCTGTCGGTGATGATCCAGGTCGCCTCGTTCAAGCTGACCGGCAAGCGCGTGTTCCGCATGGCGCCGATCCACCACCACTTCGAACTGAAGGGTTGGCCGGAGCCGCGCGTGATCGTGCGCTTCTGGATCATCTCCGTCGTGCTCGTGCTGATCGGCCTGGCCACGTTGAAGGTGCGCTGAGATGAACGACCTGTCCCGCCAGGCAACACGCCTTGAGGCCATCGAAGGCAGCTACGACAAGTGGCTGCTGGGCGCGATCATCGCGCTCACGGGCATCGGCGTGGTGATGGTGGCGTCCAGCTCGATCGCTCTGATGAGCAGCCCGTTCTACTACCTCAACCGCCACCTGATCTTCCTGGCGGTGGGTATCGTGCTGGCGGTCGTAGCCGCCCGCACTGAACTGAAGTCCATCGAGCAGTACAACCAGATGCTGCTGCTGGGCTGCTTCGTGCTGCTGCTGGCGGTGTTCGCGCCGGGTCTGGGCAGCACGGTCAACGGCGCACGCCGCTGGATCAATCTGGGCATCTCCAAGTTCCAGACGGTGGAAGCGGTGAAGGTGCTCTATATCGTCTGGCTGTCCAGCTACCTGGTGCGCTTCCGCGACGAGGTCAACGCGACCTGGCCGGCGATGCTCAAGCCACTGGGCGTGGCCGGTGCGCTGGTGCTGTTGCTGCTGCTGCAGCCGGACTTCGGTTCCTCGACCCTGCTGCTGGCGATCACCGCCGGCATGCTGGTGCTGGGCGGTGTGAACATGCCGCGCATGTCGATGCCGGTGATCATCGGCCTGGTCGGCATGAGCGCGCTGGCGATCATCGAGCCGTACCGCATGCGCCGCATCACCTCCTTCCTCGACCCGTGGGCCGACCAGCAGGGCGACGGCTACCAGCTGTCCAACGCGCTGATGGCCGTGGGCCGCGGCGAGTGGACCGGCGTTGGCCTGGGCAACTCGGTGCAGAAGCTGTACTACCTGCCGGAAGCACATACCGACTTCATCTTCTCGGTCACCGCGGAGGAGTTCGGCTTCCTCGGCACCTGCGTGATCGTGGCCCTGTACGCGCTGCTGGTCGGCCGCACGTTCTGGCTGGGCATGCGCTGCGTGGAAATGAAGCGCCACTTCTCCGGCTACATCGCCTTCGGCATCGGCCTGTGGATCAGCATGCAGACCTTCGTCTCGATCGGCGTGAACCTGGGCATCCTGCCGACCAAGGGCCTGACCCTGCCGCTGATCTCCTCCGGCGGTTCGTCGGTGCTGATGACCTGCGTGGCGATGGGCCTGCTGTTGCGCGTCTCCTATGAACTCAAGCGCGCCGAGCGTCGCCAGGCCGTGCGCATCGGCGGTGGCGACGAGGCCGTGGCCGATGCACCCGTGGACGCGCCGGCCGCACCGGCTGCGGTCAGCGTGCCGATGAGCGCCGAGCCGACGGCTGCCGCTGCAGCGAACGCCGCACGCGGTACCAGCCGCCTGCAGTCGCGCATCGAACCGACCTTTGGGAGGCTGTCATGAGCGCAGCCACCGATAACGTGCGCCCGGTGATGATCCTGGCCGGTGGAACCGGCGGTCACATCTTCCCCGGTCTGGCCGTGGCCCGCGTGCTGCGCGCCCGCGGCGTACCGGTCACCTGGATGGGCGCCGATGGTGCGATGGAAACCCGCCTGGTGCCGCAGCACGACATTCCGATCGACACGCTGGCCATCACCGGCCTGCGCGGCAAAGGCAAGCTGGCCCTGCTGGGCGCGCCGTGGCGGCTGATGCGCGCGCTGCGCGCGGCCGGCATGATCATCCGCAAGCGCCAGCCGCGTGCGGTGGTCGCCTTCGGTGGTTTCGCGTCCGGCCCGGGGGGCATGGCCACACGCCTGCACGGCCTGCCGCTGCTGGTGCACGAGCAGAATCGCGCTCCCGGCATGACCAACCGCATCCTGTCGCGCTATGCGCGCCGGCTGCTGACCGGCTTCCCGGGCACCTTCGCCAAGGGCGAAGAGTTCGTCGGCAACCCGGTACGTGCGGAGATCGCCGCCATCGCACCGCCGGAACAGCGTTTCGCTGACCGCCAGGGTCCGCTGCGCGTGCTGGTGGTCGGTGGCAGCCAGGGCGCGCGTGCGCTCAACACCGGCGTGCCGCAGGCGATTGCTGCGCTGGGCACGAGTGTGCCGGTGCAGGTTCGCCACCAGAGCGGCGAGAAGCTGCATGCCGAAGCGGTCGAGGCGTATGCCAAGGCCGGCGTGCAGGCCGAGATCACCCCATTCATCGCCGACATGGCCGAGGCCTTCGCCTGGGCCGACCTGGTGGTGTGCCGTGCGGGCGCTTCGACGCTGGCCGAGCTGTGTGCGGTGGGTGTCGGCAGCGTGCTGGTGCCTTTCCCCGCTGCTGTCGACGATCACCAGACCCGCAATGCGGAGTACCTGGTCGAGCGCGGCGCGGCGGTTTTGCTGAAGCAGGACGGAACGCTGGCCGACGGCATTGCCGCACTGCTGCGCGATCTGTCCGAAAATCCCGCCCGCCGCATGCAGATGGCGCAAGCCGCGCGTGCCCTGGCCAAGGTCGATGCCGCCGAGCGCATCGCCGATATCATTCTTGAGGAAGCTGTATGAAGAAGGCATGCCACCGCGCCTGCCCTGCGCGAGGCCGCGCATGATCCGTCGCCTGCACGACACCAACGACCTGGTGCGCGCGTTCCCGCGCGTGCATTTCGTCGGCATCGGCGGCACCGGCATGAGCGGTATCGCCGAAGTGATGCTGACGCTGGGCTATGAGGTGTCCGGCTCGGACAACGCCGACAACGTGGCGACCCGTCGCCTGGCCAGCCTGGGTGCGCGCATCATGCGCGGCCACTCCGCAGCCAACGTGCTGGGCACCGACTGCGTGGTGGTCTCCAGCGCCATCCGCGAAGACAACCCGGAACTGATGGAAGCGCGCAGCCAGCGTATTCCGATCATGCCGCGTGCGGCGATGCTGGCCGAGCTGATGCGCTTCCGCCGCGGCATCGCTGTGGCCGGTACCCATGGCAAGACCACCACCACCAGCCTCACCGCTGCGGTGCTGAGCGAAGGCGGGCTCGACCCGACGTTCGTGATCGGTGGCCAGCTGCTGGCTGCCGGCGCCAACGCCAAGCTGGGCGGTGGACAGTGGCTGGTGGCCGAGGCCGACGAAAGCGATGGCAGCTTCCTGCGCCTGAACCCGCTGATGTCGATCATCACCAACATTGACGCCGATCACCTGGAGAACTACGGCAACGACTTTGCCCGCGTGCAGGCGGCGTTCGCCGAGTTCCTGCAGCGCCTGCCGTTCTACGGCCTGGCGGTGCTGTGCATCGACGATCCAGAAGTCGCGGCTCTGGCTGCCAAGACCCCGCGCCACGTGATGAGCTACGGCATGAGCCCGCAGGCCGACGTGCGCGCCGAGAACGTGGTGCAGGAAGGCTCGCGCATGCGCTTCACCCTGCGCCTGCCGCAGGGCACCAGCCAGGAAGTGGTGCTGGCGCTGCCGGGCAAGCACAACGTACTCAACGCGCTGGCCGCCGCTGCGGTGGGCTGGCAGCTGGGCGTGGCACCGGACGCGATCGCGCGCGCACTGGAAGGCTTCGCCGGTGTCGGCCGTCGCTTCAACGATCTGGGCGAAGTGACCACCGCCAGCGGCGCCAAGGTCCGCATCATCGACGACTACGGTCATCACCCGAGCGAGCTGGAAGCGGTGTTCGCCGCCGCCCGTGGTGGCTGGGCCGACAAGCGCCTGGTGGTGGCCTTCCAGCCGCACCGCTACAGCCGTACCCGCGACCAGTTCGACAAGTTCGCCGCGGTGCTGTCCAGCGTCGATGCACTGGTGCTGAGCGAGGTCTACCCGGCCGGCGAGGAACCGATTGCCGGTGCCGATTCGCATGCGTTGGCCCGCGCCATCCGAGCGCGTGGCCGCAGCGAGCCGGTGGTGGTGGGCAAGGCCGCCGAGCTGGCCAGCGTGCTGCCGGACGTGCTGCAGGACGGTGACCTGCTGCTGATGATGGGTGCCGGCGACATCGGTGCCGTGGCCACCCATATCGCGGTGGAAGGCTTCAAGGGGGAGGGCGAGGCGTGAGCGCGCTGACCTTCCCGCCGCTGCGCGTGACCGACCCGGCCGTGTTCGGCCGCGTCGCCGTGCTGCTCGGCGGCAGCTCCAGCGAACGCGAGGTGTCGCTGGACTCCGGCCGCAACGTACTGGAAGCGCTGCAGTCGCGCGGCGTCGATGCGTTCGCGGTGGATGGCATTCCGGCGCTGGCCAAGGCGCTCGCCGCCGGTGGCATCGATCGCGTGTTCAACATCCTGCATGGCCACAACGGTGGCGGTGAGGACGGCATCGTGCAGGGCCTGATGGACGCCTTCGGCGTGCCGTACACCGGCTCGAACGTGCTGGGCTCGGCGCTGAGCATGGACAAGATCCGCACCAAGCAGGTGTGGCTGTCGCTGGGCCTGCCCACCCCGCAGTACCGGAAGGTGGACGCGACCACGGTGCATGCACTGGCAGCCGAACTGGGCCTGCCGGTAGTGGTGAAGCCGGCCAATGAAGGCTCCAGCGTGGGTATCAGCCGGGTCACCGACGACGCCGGCCTCGATGAAGCCGTGGCGCTGGCCGCGCGCTACGACGGCCAGCTGCTGATGGAACAGATGGTGGTGGGCGACGAACTGACCGTGGCCATCCTCGGCGATGTCGCACTGCCGTCGATCCGCATCGTGCCCAAGGGCCAGTGGTACGACTACAACGCCAAGTACATCGCCGAGGACACCCAGTACCTGTGCCCAGGCCTGGACGGTGACGACGAAGAGGAAATCCGCCGCATCGCGCTGGCCGCGTTCCGTGCCGCTGGCTGCCGTGGCTGGGGCCGCGTGGACGTGATGCGAGATCGCAGCAGCGGCCGCTTCTTCCTGCTGGAAGTGAATACTGCGCCGGGCATGACCAGCCATTCGCTGGTGCCCAAGGCCGCAGGCCAGGCCGGCATCAGCTTCGAAGAGCTGGTGTGGCGCGTGCTGGAACAGACCCTGGAGGCCTCGCACGCATGAACGCGGTGCTGCGCATCTTCGTCTGGCTGTTGGCGCTGTCGGTGGTTGCACTGCCGGTGGTGGCCGTGGTCAATGGCTGGGTCGGCGCCGAGCGCTGGCCGCTGGCGAAGCTGCGCGTGCATGGTGAGTTCAAGCGGGTGCCGGCCGAGCAGTTGCAGCAGGTGCTGCTGCCGTACGCGCACGCGGGCTTCTTCGCGGTCAAGCTGCAGGACGCGCAGGACGCACTGGAACAGCTGCCGTGGGTGGAAAGCGCGCAGGTGCGCAAGCAGTGGCCGGACGTGCTGGAAGTGACCCTGGTCGAGCACAAGCCGTTCGCGCGCTGGGGCAACGACCGCCTGGTTTCCGAGCAGGGCAAGTTGTTCCCCACGCCGAAGAAGCTGGCCGATCTGGCGCTGCCCGAACTGGATGGCCCCGACAGCCAGACCGAAGAAGTGATGAAGCTGTACAGCGACTCGCGTGCATTGTTCGCACCGGCCGGCGTCGACGTGCGCCGGGTGACGATGGATGCGCGCGGCAGCTGGTCGCTGGTGCTGAGCAACGGTACCGAAGTGGTGGTCGGCCGCGACGACGCGCGCTCGCGCATGCAGCGCTTCGTCAAGGTGCTGCCGCAGCTCAACCGTCAGGACGCGCCGATCGAGCGCGCCGACCTCCGTTACACCAATGGTTTCACGCTGAGCTGGGGTACCCCGGCCACGCCGGCGAAAACGCCGGCGACCCCAGCCAGCAGGACGCAGGAAAGGACATGAATCGCAAGGGTGACAAATCGCTGATCGTTGGGCTGGACATCGGCACCTCCAAGGTGGTGGCGCTGGTGGGCGAGTACTCGCCGGGCAACCCGATCGAAGTGATCGGCATCGGCTCGCACGAGTCGCGCGGGCTCAAGCGTGGCGTGGTGGTGGACATCGAATCGACCGTGCAGTCGATCCAGCGCGCGGTGGAAGAAGCCGAGCTGATGGCCGGCTGCGAGATCCGCTCGGTGTATGCCTCGATTTCCGGTAACCACGTGCAGTGCAAGAACTCGCCGGGCATCGTGCCGATCCGCGACGGCGAAGTGACCTGGGGCGACCTGGATCGCGTGCTCGATGCGGCCAAGGCCGTGGCGATTCCGGCCGACCAGAAGATCCTGCACGCGATCCCGCGCGAGTACGTCCTGGACGATTCGCAGGAAGGCATCCGCAACCCGGTCGGCATGACCGGCGTGCGCCTGGAAGTGCATGCCCACCTGGTGGTGTGCGCGCAGTCGGCTGCGGCCAACATCAGCAAGTGCGTCCAGCGCTGTGGCCTGCAGGTGGACGACCTGGTGCTGTCCTCGCTGGCCTCCAGCGTGGCGGTGCTGACCGCCGACGAGCGCGAGCTGGGCGTGGTGCTGGTCGACATGGGCGCCGGCACCACCGATATCGCGGTGTTCGTGCAGGGCGCGATCTGCCACACGGCTTCGCTGCCGATCGCCGGCGACCACGTCACCAATGACATCGCGCACATGCTGCGCACGCCGACCCCGGAAGCCGAGCAGATCAAGGTGCGCTATGCCTGCGCCCTGGCCCAGCTGGCCACCGCCGAGGAAAGCATCCAGGTGCCGTCGGTGGGCGACCGCCCGCCGCGCCGCATGCCGCGCCATTCGCTGGCGCAGGCCGTGCAGGGCCGCTACGAGGAAATCTTCGAGATGGTGCAGGCCGAACTGCGCCGCTCCGGCTTCGAGGAACTGGTACGCGCCGGCATGGTGCTGACCGGTGGCGCTTCGAAGATGGAAGGCGTGGTCGAACTGGCCGAGGAAATGCTGCAGATGCCGGTTCGCGTGGGCATTCCGCAGCACGTCACCGGCCTGGGCGAAGTGGTGGGCAACCCGGTGCATGCCACCGGCGTGGGCCTGCTGCTGATGGGCAGCCAGATCGAGCACCCGCGGCGGCCGTCGCTGCCGACCGGGCGCGCTGGAAGCATGTTCAAGAAACTCAAGACCTGGTTCCGCGGCGAGTTCTGACGCGGAACCCGTAACACCGGGCATCGCCCGGGCGCAGCACCCGCAGTACCCGTAGCACAACGCAACACCGGCAACACACAACCCACACAGCCGCAACGTCGGCATGCAGCAGGACGGCAGGACGCCCGAATGCTCATGCCAGCCAAAGCGGATACAACGAGGACACGGACATGGCGCATTTTGAACTGATCGAAAAGATGGCACCCAATGCGGTGATCAAGGTGGTTGGCGTGGGCGGCGGCGGCGGCAATGCCGTGGCGCACATGGTCAACTCGGCGGTGGACGGCGTGGAATTCATCACCGCCAACACCGACTCGCAGGCCATCAAGAATTGCGGTGCCAAGCTGCAGCTGCAGCTGGGTACCAACGTGACCAAGGGCCTGGGCGCAGGCGCGAACCCGGAAGTCGGCCGCCAGGCCGCGCTGGAAGACCGTGAGCGCATCATGGACGCCCTGCAGGGTGCGGACATGGTGTTCATCACCGCCGGCATGGGCGGTGGTACCGGCACCGGCGCTGCGCCGGTGGTGGCACAGCTGGCCAAGGAAATGGGCATCCTGACCGTGGCCGTGGTCACCAAGCCGTTCCCGTTCGAAGGCCGTCGCCGCATGCAGGTGGCGCTGAAGGGCATCGAGGAACTGAGCCAGCACTGCGACTCGCTGATCACCATCCCGAACGAGAAGCTGATTACCGTGCTGGGTCGCAACGCGACCATGATCCAGGCCTTCCGTGCCGCCAACGACGTGCTGCAGGGCGCCGTGCAGGGCATCGCCGACCTGATCGTGCGTCCGGGCCTGATCAACGTCGACTTCGCCGACGTGCGCACCGTCATGTCCGAAATGGGCCTGGCGATGATGGGTACCGGCACCGCCCGTGGCGATGACCGCGCCCAGGCCGCCGCCGAAGCCGCGATCCAGAACCCGCTGCTGGACGATGTGAACCTGGCCGGTGCCAACGGCATCCTGGTCAACATCACCGCCGGCGCCGACTTCACCATGGCCGAGTTCGACGAAATCGGCCGCACCATCGATGGCTTCGCTTCCGAGGACGCCACCGTGGTGGTCGGTACCGTGCTGGATCCGGACATGCAGGACGAAGTGCGCGTGACCGTGGTCGCTACCGGCCTGAACCGCGTGTCGGCCAGCAAGACCCAGCGTCCGGGCGAGCGTGCGCCGATCAAGCTGGTCCGCAATGCCACCACCGGCCAGCCGGAATTCGGTGACTTCGACAACGGCGGCGACGCCGTGTCCAAGGCCGTGGGCGGCATGGGTCTGGGCCTGCGTCGCGCCAGCAGCGATACCGCGGCAGCCTCCGCTCCCTCGGCCCCGGCCGCTTCGGCCCCGGCGGCGGCGGAACTGCCGAACGATTACCTGGACATCCCGGCGTTCCTGCGCCGCCAGGCGGACTAAGCGGGGCGCCCGGGGCTTGTCCTCCCCGGGTTGCGCCACCATGTCCTGAAAACGCGGGCGCCGGGCCAGGATGGGTCCGGCTACCCTGCTTCACGCGCGTCCCCGCGGCGTGCCGGTGCGTCCTGCCGGCAGCCTTCACTGGCGTTTCAGCCAGGGTAGGGGAGGGCGCGTGTTAATCTAATGTGTCACTTCCGGCCCATCCCCCATGATCCAGCAACGCACCCTCAAGAACACGATCCGCGCCACCGGCGTTGGCCTGCACAGCGGTGACAAGGTCTACATGACCCTGCGCCCGGCACCGGTCAACCATGGGATCGTGTTCCGTCGCGTGGATCTGGACCCGGTGGTGGAAGTGCCGGCCAAGGCCGAACTGGTCACCGAAGTGACCCTGTGCACCGGCCTGACCTGCAACGACGCCAAGATCCAGACCGTCGAACACCTGATGTCGGCGCTGGCCGGTCTGGGTGTGGACAACATCATCGTCGAACTGTCCTCGGCCGAGCTGCCGATCATGGACGGTTCGGCCGGCCCGTTCGTGTTCCTGCTGCAGTCGGCAGGCATCGTGGAACAGGATGCGCCCAAGCGCTTCATCCGCGTGCTGAAGACCGTGGAAGTGACCGAGGGCGACAAGGTGGCCCGCTTCAGCCCGTACGAGGGCTACAAGCTGGGCTTCACCATCCAGTTCGATCACCCGATGATCCCGGCCAAGCAGTCGCGCCAGGAAATCGAGTTCTCGACGCTGGCCTACACCAAGGAAATCTCCCGCGCGCGCACCTTCGGTTTCATGCGCGACCTGGAATACATGCGCGAGCGCAACCTGGGCCTGGGCGGTTCGATGGACAACGCCATCGTGCTGGACGAGTTCCGCGTGCTCAACGAAGACGGCCTGCGCTACGCCGACGAGTTCGTGCGCCACAAGATCCTCGACGCGATCGGCGACCTCTATCTGGCCGGTGGCCAGGTGCTGGGTGCCTACGAAGGCTTCAAGTCCGGTCACGCCCTCAACAACAAGCTGGTGCGGGCGCTGATGGCCGACGCCACCGCCTGGGAATGGGTCAGCTTCGACTCGCCGGCCACCCCGGACCCGGTGGAATATGCCACTCCGGCCTACGCCTGATTCCTGTAGATCGTTGAATTGAAAGACAAAAGCGCCGCCTTCCAGGGCGGCCTTGTCGTTTCAGGCGTGTCCGACGCATTCAGCATGCTTGACGCGCGTCAAGGCCGGTTCGAGGTCACGGTTTTGTGAACCTGTTGGATCGGAAGCCTGAATTTAACGCCGTTTTAACAACAATCTAACGACAGACCCCCGGATGGCAGCTAGGATGCGACCCGGCCCCCGAAATGTTTCACGCCGTGGTGACACGCGCGACGGGGAGCGGAGCCGGATGCTCCGTTGTCGTCAGGACCGCTTCTTCGGCTTCGAAGGAACGTCCTGCAGGCAAGCCAAGGCGTCGCGTAGCCCTTTGTGCGTGGCGGCTGAAACTGCGTGGGGTCCATTCCGGTTGTCGAGCGCTGGGGAGCGCGTGGGAGTGGGAGACGCAGTCTTGATGGTCACCCTGGTGGCCTTCAGCCCGATGGAACGGGCCGCGTCGAGCAACTGGGCTTCGGCAAGCCGCAACTTGGCATGCCAGACCGGGGACTCGACGAGAAAAACGAGGTGTTCCCCGTCCACATTGGCCAGCCGGCAACGGCTGCGCAGAGGTGGCGGCAACTGGGGGCGCAACTGACGGTCCAGCGCGTCGAGCCACAAGGCACGCCGCAGCGGGTTCCCGCTTTTGTCCGCCATCACCGCATCCAGCGCCGGCTTCGGCACTGACGCGGGGCGAACGCTGGATTTCGGCTCAGACATGAAAACTCACTGATGGCATTCAAAAAGATCGTAATCAAAACGCGTGAAGGACAGGCCAAAGCGTCGCCGATCGCGCGTTTGCGGTTCTATTTCGAGGACCGCCCCCGCGCCCTGCTGGGCAGCGTGCTCGGGGTAGGCTGCATTATCGGCCTTGCCGGCGGCATTGGCGCCAGCGCGCTGAATGATTCCCGCCTGCAGGCCAAGGTCGAGCGCCAGGATGCAGAGCTGGCCAAGGTCAAGCGCGATGCGCAGACCCAGGTCAACGCGCTGGCGGCCCGCCTCGGCGAGCTGCAGGCCCAGGCCACCCGCCTCAACGCCCTCGGCGAACGGCTGACCCAGATGGGCAAGCTGGAAGACGGCGAGTTCGACTTCAACGAGACCCCCGGTCTCGGTGACGGCGACGCCGGCGGCCCGACCAGCGACATCCCGGTCAAGGACGTCAACGCCGACTTACAGGTGCTGGAGCAGCGCTTCGCTGCTTCAGGCCGCCAGTTGTCGGTGATGGAATCGCTGATGTTCGACCACCAGCTGCAGCAGAACGCCGTGCCGTCGCGCATGCCGATCCGCAACAGCTACGTGACCTCCGGTTTCGGCACCCGTGCCGACCCGTTCGGCCGCGGTGCCGCCACCCACAAGGGCATGGACTTCCACGCCAGGGTCGGTGACCCGGTGATGGCCGTGGCCGAAGGCGTGGTCAGCTTCTCCGGCGTGAAGGGCGGCTACGGCAACGTGGTCGACGTCGACCACGGTAACGGCTACGTCACCCGCTACGCGCACAATTCGCGCCTGGTGGTGAAGGTCGGCGACCTGGTCCGTGCCGGGCAGGAAGTGGCCAAGGCCGGTTCCACCGGTCGTTCGACCGGCGCCCACGTGCACTTCGAGGTGTGGGAGAACGGCAACGTGGTCAACCCGCGCAAGTTCCTCGGCGACGGCGGCAACACGCCGGTCGGCCGCGTCAGCCGCGGCTGATGCCCCATTGGGGTGCCGGCTGCCGTCGGCACTACCGCCCCCGAAGTACGGGGGCAGCGCCGTAGGCGCGGGGGTGTGGAGGCGAGGTAAGCGGGCCCCACGGTTCGCGCAGCGAAGCGTGGGAGCGCCAGCGCGCATGCGCTGACGCGTACCCGGCCAGCGGCCGGCACTACCGGGAGTGTTCGGATGCCATTGCCGCCAAAGGGTTGAAACCCCTTGCGGCCGTCCCAAGCTACAATGGGTGTTGCCATCGACAGGGCGCCAGGCGCCCTGTTTCGTTTGCGGCGGACGGATCCCAAGGGGGAGGCCGGGCGTCGTGTCCATCCAACCCGGTTCCTTCAATGATCAACAGCCTGCTTACCCGCGTATTTGGCAGTCGTAACGAACGACAGCTGCGCCAGCTCAACCGCATCGTCGCCAAGATCAATGCGCTGGAGCCGGAGATCGAGAAGCTTTCCGACGAGCAGCTTCAGGCCAAGACGCCGGAGTTCAAGCAGCGCATCGCCGACGGTGAAGCCCTGGACAAGGTGCTTCCGGAAGCGTTCGCGGTCTGCCGCGAAGCCGGTCGCCGCGTGCTGGGCATGCGCCACTACGACGTGCAGCTGATCGGCGGCATGGTGCTTCACCTGGGCAAGATCGCAGAAATGCGCACCGGTGAAGGCAAGACCCTGGTGGCGACCCTGCCGGTGTACCTCAACGCGCTGGAAGGCAAGGGCGTGCACGTGGTCACCGTGAACGACTACCTGGCGCGCCGCGACGCCGCGCAGATGGGCAAGCTGTACAACTGGCTGGGCCTGAGCGTGGGCGTGGTGTACCCGGGCATGCCGCACAGCGACAAGCGCGAAGCCTACGCCTCGGACATCACCTACGGCACCAACAACGAATTCGGCTTCGACTACCTGCGCGACAACATGGCGCTGTCCAAGGCCGACCGCTACCAGCGCGGCCTGCACTACGCCATCGTCGACGAAGTCGACTCCATCCTGATCGACGAAGCGCGTACCCCGCTGATCATCTCCGGCCCGGCCGACGATTCCCCGGAGCTGTACATCCGCGTCAACCGCGTCGTGCCGAACCTGGTCAAGCAGGAAGCGGAAGACGGCGAAGGCGACTTCTGGGTCGATGAGAAGGGCAAGCAGGTGCACCTGTCCGAAGCGGGCATGGAGCACGCCGAGCAGCTGCTGGTCGAGGCCGGCATCCTCGACGGCGAGACCGAAGGCCTGTACGCGCCGCAGAACCTGACCGTGGTCCACCACCTCAATGCCGCGCTGCGCGCGCACGCGATCTACCAGCGTGACGTGGACTACATCGTGCGCGATGGCGAAGTGGTCATCGTCGATGAGTTCACCGGCCGCACCCTGTCCGGCCGCCGCTGGTCCGATGGCCTGCACCAGGCGGTGGAAGCGAAGGAAGGCGTGCCGGTCCAGCGCGAGAACCAGACGCTGGCGAGCATCACCTTCCAGAACCTGTTCCGCATGTACAAGAAGCTGTCCGGCATGACCGGTACGGCCGATACCGAAGCCTTCGAGTTCCAGAGCATCTACGGCCTGGAAGTGGTGGTGATCCCGACCAACCGCCCGACCATCCGCAAGGACAGCCCGGACCAGGTGTTCCTGAACCGCAAGGGCAAGTTCAATGCGGTGCTGGCCGACATCGAAGAGTGCGCCAAGCGTGGCCAGCCGGTGCTGGTGGGTACCACCTCGATCGAAACCTCGGAAATGCTGTCCGAGCACCTGCGCAAGGCGGGCGTGAAGCACGAAGTGCTCAACGCCAAGCAGCATGACCGCGAAGCGACCATCGTCGCCAATGCCGGTCGTCCGGCCGCGGTCACCATCGCCACCAACATGGCCGGTCGTGGTACCGACATCGTGCTGGGCGGTTCGCTGGAAGCGGAAATCCACGAGCTGGGCGAAGGCGCGACCGACGAACAGAAGGCCGCGGTCAAGGCCGATTGGCAGAAGCGCCACGAGGCCGTCAAGGCTGCCGGCGGCCTGCACATCGTCGGTACCGAGCGCCATGAATCGCGCCGTATCGACAACCAGCTGCGCGGCCGTTCGGGCCGCCAGGGTGACCCGGGTTCGTCCCGCTTCTACCTGTCGCTGGAAGACAACCTGATGCGCATCTTCGCCTCCGACTGGGTGCAGAAGGCCATGCGCATGATGGGCATGAAGGAAGACGACGTCATCGAGGACCGCCTGGTCAGCCGCCAGATCGAGAAGGCGCAGCGCAAGGTCGAGGCCCACAACTTCGACATCCGCAAGAACCTGCTGGACTTCGACGACGTCAACAACGACCAGCGCAAGGTGATCTACGCACAGCGCGATGAACTGCTGGACGCCGAGTCGGTGAAGGACAACGTCGACGGCATCCGCGACGACGTGATCTTCGACGTGGTGGCCCGCTTCGTGCCGCCGAACTCGATCGACGAGCAGTGGGACCTGCGTGGCCTGGAAGCGACCCTGGAGTCGGACTTCGGCCTGCAGATGTCGCTGACCGACCTGGTCAAGTCGCACGAAGAGCTGGACGCCGAAGCCATCGCTGCCAAGGTGCAGGAGCGCGTCAACCAGCACTTTGCCGAGAAGGAAGCCGGTGTCGGTGAGGAAACCATGCGCGCGCTGGAGAAGCACGTGATGCTGACCGTGCTGGACCAGAGCTGGAAGGAGCACCTGGCGCGCATGGACTACCTGCGCCAGGGCATCTACCTGCGTGGTTACGCGCAGAAGCAGCCGAAGCAGGAGTACAAGAAGGAAGCCTTCGAGCTGTTCTCGGACATGCTGGAGAACGTCAAGCGCGAAGTGGTGACCCTGCTGTCGCGCGTGCGCATCCGCAGCGACGAGGAAGTGCAGGCGCTGGAAGCAGCCGAACGCCAGCAGGCCGAAGCGCGCCTGAGCCAGTCGCAGTTCCAGCACCAGGACGTGGGCGGCTACAGCGCCGACGAGGAAGCCGCGCAGGTGCAGGCTGCCCAGCAGGGCATTGCACAGGCGCAGCGCGATGAGCCGAAGATCGGCCGCAACGATCCATGCCCGTGCGGCAGTGGCAAGAAGTACAAGCACTGCCACGGCCAGCTGAGCTGACCCCGAAGAGCCCCGCGAAAGCGGGGCTCTTTTTTCATGGCGGCTGTTTCGTGGGGCTGATCCGGCCCGATCCGAGATTGCGCGGGCCGCCCTGTTCTGGGCATGCTTCCCCCATGGCTCCCCCCACCCGATCGATCCACGTCGTGGCCGCCGTCATCACCGACGCCCGTGGCCGCGTGCTGCTCAACCGTCGTACCGAGAACCGCGACATGGCCGGCCTGTGGGAGTTCCCCGGCGGCAAGCGCGAATCCGGCGAGACCTCCGAACAGGCGTTGGTTCGCGAGCTACGCGAGGAACTGGGCATCGAAGCCGATGTCGGCGAATGGCTGATGGATGTGCCGCAGCGCTACCCGGACAAGCACCTGACCCTGGAAGTGCGCCACGTGCGCAGCTGGAAGGGGACGCCACGTGGCCGCGAGGGCCAGGCCATTACCTGGGTGGCGCCGGATAAACTGGGTCGCTATTCGATGCCACCGGCCGATCTGCCGGTGGTGGCCGCGCTGCGCCAACCCGACAGCTACCTGATCACCCCGGCGCCGGCCGATGACGCCGACGGCGTGCAGCACTGGCATGAGCAGCTGCAGCGCGCGGTGGCGGCGGGCCAGCAGCGCATCCAGCTGCGGTTGCCGACGGCGCATCCGCAGCGCCAGGCGATGGTCGAACAGGCCGTGCGCGCGCATCGTCGCAGCGGGGTGCAGTGGTTGCTCAACCGCGATATCGAGCTGGCACGCGCATTGGGCGTGGGGGTGCACCTGGGCAGCGAGCAGCTGCTTGAGCTGTTGCAGCGTCCACTGCCCGAAGGCCAGCTGGTGGCCGCGTCCTGCCATGACCTGCAGCAGCTGCAGGCCGCACAGCGGTTGGGCTGCGACTTCGCCGTGCTGGGCCCGGTTCAGGCCACGGCCAGCCATCCGGATGCCGTGCCGCTGGGCTGGAACGCGTTCGCCGAGCTGCGTGCGCAGGTGTCACTGCCGATCTACGCGCTGGGTGGCATGGGCAGTGGCCATGTCTCCGAGGCGCGCCGCCATGGCGGGCAGGGCATCGCCGCCATCCGCGCGCTGTGGCCGGAGTAAGGCTGCTTCGCTCGCCGGGCATGGCCCGGCGCTACCGTGTGGGATGGAGGCATTAGATCCACGCCATGCGTGGATGGATGCTCGCGATCACAACGTGATCCAGAAACACCCGTACTGCCGCCGCAACCCCAGCACCGTCGACGCGCGCGACGCGCTGCCGGGCAACGTCTGCTCCAGGCGCAGGCCGATGGGATGCCGCGCCACAGAGGCCACAGGGTCGGATCCCAACGCGGCAGGGCTCTGATCCTCATCCTGCGATTGTGGCAGCGCCTGTGACGGATACACCGGCACCACGTCCACCAGGGGCCGCCGCGCCAAGGATTCCAGCTGGCCGAGGATGCGCTGCGCGCCCGCATCGGAAACCGCGCCCCACAGATACAGTGAGGACAGCCGATTCACATCGTTGCTGACGATGCCGACGCGCAGCGCGTCCACCAGTTCACTCAGCCGCCGCGGGCAGCGTGCCCCCAGGGTGTCGCGCTGCAGGGTGTTGCCGGCGGGCGCAGGCGGTGGCAACCGCGACCGCGCGCCCAAGCTGTCGCAGGGCCGGTCGGTGTAGACGCTTTGGCCCTGGGCATCGGTGCAGCGGTTCAGGCGCGTGGACTGTGCGTGGGCGGCGCTCGACAGAACGCACAGCGGCAGCAGCAACAGCAGGAAGGAAAGCCGGATCATCCTCGCAGGGTAGCGCCGATCACGCTTGCGCGCCGTGCTTTCAGCCCTGCAGCAGCTTCAGCACCGAAGTGGTCGGCTTGGCCAGGTTCAAGGTGTAGAAGTGCAGGCCGGGTGCGCCGCCTTCGATCAGGCGCTGGCACAGCTTGGCCACCACTTCAGTGCCGAATGCACGCACCGACTCTGCATCATCGCCATAGGCCTGCATCTTGCGGCTGATCCAGCGCGGGATCTCCGCACCGCACTGTTCGGAGAAGCGGCGCAGCTGGCTGAAGTTGGCGATCGGCATGATGCCGGGCGTGATCGGTACCTGCACGCCCAGCCGCCGCACTTCGTCGACGAAATGGAAGTAGGCATCGGGGTTGAAGAAGTACTGGGTGATCGCCGCATCGGCACCGGCGTCGATCTTGGCCTTGAAATGCTTCAGGTCGGCCAGTGCGTCGGAAGCCTGCGGGTGCGTTTCGGGGTACGCGCCCACTTCGATATGGAACGCATCGCCGTGCTCGGCGCGGATGAAGTCGATCAGTTCGGCGGCATAGCGCATGTCACCGGGGAAACCCATGCCCGACGGCAGATCGCCGCGCAGCGCGACCAGGCGGCGGCAGCCGATGGCGCGGTACAGCTTGAGCAGCTCGCGGATTTCCTGACGGGTGCCGCCGACGCAGGACAGATGCGGTGCGGCATCGAAGCCATGGTGCTGGTTGAGATGGCGCACGGTCTCGGAGGTATAGCTCAGGGTCGAGCCACCGGCGCCGAAGGTACACGACACGTACTCGGGACCGTAGTCCTTCAGCCTGGCCGCGGCGCGGTCCAGCTGGCTGCGCTGTTCGTCGGTCTTGGGCGGATAGAACTCGAAGCTGATGGCGGTCATGGCACGGGCGGCAGCGGCGGGTGCGGATCAGTATATCGCTTCATCAAGATGGATGTTGTCAATTTCTGCGGACGTACATCGTCTTCCGCCTGCGACCGTTCGCCCCGGCGATCGGCCGCTGCTCCGAAATCGCCCCCCGAGTGCCATGGCCGGCGGCACGCTGAGCCCATCCCGGCACCACCCACCTGACGAAGGAGCAGACGATGAAGATCTTCCTGGCACTCTGGTATGCAATGAAGGCCCTGGCCCGGCTGGCGATGATCGGCATGGCGATGGCCGTGCTCGGCTCCGGCTCGGCGCACGCCGCCAGCGCCCCGGCGGCGGGCAAGGTGCAGGTCGAGGTGGTCGGCAAGGGCCGCCCGCTGCTGATGATTCCCGGCCTCAACAGCAGCGCCGAGGTGTGGCGCGAGACCTGCCTGGCCCTGAAGGATGTGCAGTGCCATCTGGTGCAGCTGCCCGGCTTTGCCGGTGCGCTCGCGGCCGATCCGCGCCCGGTCGAGTTCCTGCCGGCGATGCGCGGGCAGCTGCTGGCCTACCTGCATGACCAGCATCTGGGCCCGGTGGTGGTGGTTGGCCACAGCCTCGGTGGCCTGCTGGGCCTGCAGATGGCGCAGGCCGAGCCGAAGGCGGTCAGCGCGTTGGTGGTGGTCGATGCGTTGCCGTTCCTGCCGGCCGCGCGTGACCCGAACGCCTCGGCTGACAGCGTGCGGCCGATGGCCGACCAGCTGCGCAAGGGCATGCTGGCCGCCGACGCCGCGCAATGGCAGGCGCAGTTGAAGGCGGGCCTGCCGGGGATGACCCGCGATCCGCAGCGCCAGGCCGAACTGGGCCGCTGGGGCGAAGACAGCGACCGCCAGACCACGGCCGATGCCATGCATGCGGTGATGACCACTGACCTGCGTGACAGCATCGCCTCGATCGCCGCACCGACGCTGGTGCTGGGCAGCTGGGCCGGCTACCAGCCGATGGGCGGCACCGAGGCCGGCACCCGGGCGGTGTTCCAGGCCCAGTACGCGAAACTGCAGGGCGTACAGATCGCGATGAGCGCGCAGGGTTTCCACTTCCTGATGTGGGATGATCCGCGCTGGTTGCAGGAACAGATGCAGGCCTTCCTCGACCGCCACCACTGAGTTTCAACACGCCTCGGAATGGACATGCCGGATTCCTCCTCGACGCTACGCTTCTGGCTGCTCAATGCGCTGGTATGGGCGCTCTATGGCGTTGCCGGAATCGGCCTGCGCCAGGCCTATCTCAGCGACGCCGGAAGTGCAGGCGTGTTGATCACGCTGGGCCTGGCGTTGGCCCTGTTTGGATGCAGCGGTGCCATCCGTGCGCTGGCGCTGCGTGCCGACTGGTGGGCGCGCGGTATGGCCGGGCTGTTGCTGCGGCTGGCGCTGTCGGTGGCATTGGGTGCTGCAGTGGCGCAGCTGCTGGTGAACATCGCGCTGCACTCGGCGCTGGCCTGGAACTGGGTGAGCCTGGGGCGGCAGACGGCCGACTTCAGCCCCAAGGCGCTGCTGCTCTACTGGTACACCACTGCGGTGATGCTGGCCCTGTGGGCAGCGCTTTGGGCAAGCCTGCACAGCCTGCGCCGGATACGCGGGGCGGAACTGGCCCGCCTGCGCGCCGAAGCCGAGCGCAGTGCGCTGGAACGCGATGCGCTGCGTGCGCGGCTCAACCCGCACTTCATGTTCAATGCGCTGAATAACCTGCGTGCGCTGATCCTGGAAGATCCTGAGCGTGCGCGCGACATGGTCACCCGCCTGTCACGCACGCTGCGCCAGGCGCTGGCGCACAACCGCAGCGAGCAGGTCACGCTGGCCGAGGAACTGGCGGTGGTCGACGACTATCTGGCAATCGAGGCGATCCACTTCGAGCAGCGCCTGAAGGTGCGGCAGCAGATCGATGCCGATGCCATGCAGGCGCAGTTGCCGGCGATGGCACTACAGCTGCTGGTGGAAAACGCGATCAAGCACGGCATCGCCAGCCGCCCCGGCGGCGGCGAGGTGCAGATCCGTGCCACGCTGGACAATGACGTGCTGCGCCTGCAGGTGGACAATCCGCTGGGCAGCGCCAACGAGCCCACCCATGGGCATGGCGTCGGCCTGGCCTACCTGCGTGCGCAGCTCGGTGCGCAAGGTCGTTTCACCCTGCAGCCGGTCGGTGACCGCATGCAGGCCCTGCTGGAGATTCCGCAATGAGTGGCATGCTGCGCGTGTTGATCGTTGATGACGCACGGCTGGCGCGGCAGGAGCTGCGTACGCTGTTGTCAGCGCTGCCCTGGGTGCAGTGCGTGGGCGAGGCCGACGATGTGCCCGCCGCACGCGAGGCGATCGCCACACTGGCGCCGGACCTGGTGCTGCTGGATGTGCAGATGCCCTCCGGCAGTGGCTTCGATGTTCTGGATGGGCTGGAGACGGTGCCGGCGGTGATCTTCGTTACTGCCTACGACACCTACGCGGTGCGCGCGTTCCAGGCCAATGCGCTGGACTATCTGGTGAAGCCGGTCGAGGCACCGCGCTTGCTGGAAGCGTTGCAGCGGGCGCGCCAGCGCGAGGTGGTGGCGGGCGAAACGCCGGAGCCGCGCAGCACGCTGGGCGCGCAGGACCAGGTGTTCGTGCGCGAGGGTGAGCGCTGCTGGTTCGTGGCGGTCTCCGAGATCCGCAGGCTGGTGGTGGATGGCAACTACACGCGGCTGTGGTTCCGCGACCAGAACGCCCTGTTGACCCGCAGCCTGAGCGCGCTGGAAGCACGCCTGCCGCAGGATCTTTTCTTCCGCGCCAACCGCAACACACTGGTCAACCTGCGCCGTATCCGTGGGGTGTCGCCCAGCATCGGCGACGGCTATGACCTGGCGCTGGATGATGGCAGCGAGGTGGAAGTGTCGCGGCGGCAGGCGCGGGAGCTGCGCGAGCGGATGGCGTTGTAGTTGCCGCTACAGCTCGGCACTGACCGGGCTGGTGATGAAGCCCCACAGCAGGCGCGCCATCACCGCCGGTGAACGTGCCTGCGCGCGGGCGTAGGCGAGCAGTGCATCCAGCCGCGAGCGGTCGTAGAGGTGCCCGGCCAGCAGCACCGCGTGCACACGACGGGTGTTGGCGGTGTCCTGCAGCGGGTTGCCGTCGAGCAATACCAGGTCGGCGGCTTTGCCGACCTCGACACTGCCATGCGATGCCTGCAGCTCCAGATGACGCGCCGCGTGCAGCGTTGCCGCGCGCAGCACGTCGGCCTGGCTCAAGCCGGCCCGCCGCAGCCACTGCAGTTCATCGTGGTAGCGGAAGCCGCCCAGCCCGGTATCGGTGCCGACCAGCACGGTGACGCCTGCACGATGCGCGGCGCCGGTCAGCGCCAGCCCGTGCTCGAAGTAGGCCTTCAGTGCGTCTTCGCCGCGCAGGCCGGGATAACGCGCCACGGTAGCCTGCAGGTCATCACGCCACGCCCAGCGTGAAAGCGGATCGAGATAGGCCAGGTGTGGATCGTTGATGAAGGCGGGGTCGCGCGCACGCGCATCTTCTTCGCGGGTGACATGGGTTGGTACGAACGCGGCACCGCTGGCCTGCATCACACCGAACGCCTCGTTGCAGAGCGCGGGCTGGTAGCCGCCGACCATGCGTTCGGCCAGCGCGGTTGGATCCTCGCTGTCGAGCGTGCCACCGCGCCACGCCGCCGCGTTGTCGAAGCAGTGGCGTACGAACAGATGGGCATGCTCGAAGCTGCGCTGGTCTGCCTGTAGTGCGCCCTCCAGCGGCACCGCTTTGGGCAGGTGGCCGACCAGCGGGCGACGCAGCTGCCGCGCCTCGCTGGCCAGCCGCTGGTAGGTATCCGCACGCAGCCGGTTGTAGACCTTCAACGCGTCGACACCGCGCGCGCTGTACGTGCGCGCACGCTGTGCCGCGGTGTCCGGCGCCAACGCTGGATCTTCGAAATAGAAGCTGGCGATCTGCACGAAGCGCGGTGCGACCTGCTGGCCGGCAACGGCCTGTGCGGTCCAGCGGCGCTTGTCGGCCACGCAGGCGATCAGCGGATCGGTGGTATGCGGGCAATCCATCATGTCGCGGGTGCCGGTGATGCCGTTGGCCAGCATCAGCGGGAACTGCAGCTGCGGCGACAGCTGCAGGGCGTGGGTGTGCATGTCCCAGAAGCCGGGCAGCAGCCAGCGGCCGCCGGCGTCGAAGACCGGCAACGCTGCATCGGCAATGCCTTCGCCGACGGCGGTGATCGTGCCGTTGCGGATGGTGACCGTGGTGGGTTCACTGGCTTGGCCGCGCATGACGTCCACCACCCGCGCGTTGATGATCATCCGGTTGTCGCCGGCGTCGGGCAGTGGCGGTGCACGCAGCGGCCAGAGCAGGGCGGCGATGAACAGCAATGGCGGTGCCAGCAGGACGACGGCCAGCACCTTCAGCCATCGGCGGCGGACGGGGTGGGGCAACGCACGTGCTGCTTCCATGAGCCGACGATCCTTGTGGTGGGTCGCGCGCAGGGTGCGGCAAGAGGGCGGGGGATGCCAGTGACCATCGGCATGCCGTCCTCCCTGGCGCCGGGGCGGTTACCCTGTGCAGTGGAACCCCTAATCACGCCCCGCCATGTCCATCGTCCTCACCGACTTCGCCCGTCCCCGCCTGTTCCCGCGCGTGCCGCGTGGCAACACCATCCAGGACTGTACTGCCGAGCAGTTCGAGGCACACCTCAATGCGCACGCGCCACTGAAGGTGCTCGACGGCTACGCGCCGTTCTGCAAACTGTTCGTCTACGAGAACTGGACCAGCACGCGCTGCCTGACGGTGCCGGTCACCGAGGCCAACCGCCACCAGCTGCGCAGCGGATACGAAGCGCGCAACCGCGAGGAGCTGCCGGTGCTGGTGCGCTGGTTCGAGGGCGTGGAGTCGCCGCGCGCGAACTATCTGGTGGTGATCCTGTACAGCGCCGGGCAGCTGGCGAAGGAGGGTTCACCGATCGAGGCCGACTGGGGCATCGTCGGCTGTATCTACACTGCCGAACCGGAAGAAGTACCGATGGCGCCGATTACCATGATGCGCAATGCACTGGGCGTGGAGGAGGGCGGTTCCGGTGTGCCGCTGGATCGCGAGGCGTACCAGCGCTCCGTCGCGTTCTGGGAGAACAACGCGAACTGGCGGCCGTGAGCCCACGCTGCGGCCGGACAGTCGGCATATGAACAGGGAGGATTGCAGCGGGGCGCTACCATAGCAGTGAATCAACGCAGGGAGCACAGGGATGGATGTTCGCAGTTGGATGCCGTTTGCATGGGTCGCCGCAGGTCTGCTGGCCGCAAGTGAAAGCTCGGCAGCAAAGTACGATGCAGGCGCCGCCTGTGGTGCTTTGTCCGACGTGACGCCGATCCGCGATGCCGGCGTGGGTTCACTGCAGGCGAAGGCAACGTCGGGGCGCTGCACGTTCCATGTGGAAGCGGATGACGCTGCAGCGCTTTCGCGTCAGCAGTCGTTGCTGCAGAGCGTGTCGGCGATCGCCTGTGGTGCGCCAGCCACCACCCGGCCTTCGCAAGGGGCTGCAGGCTTCGACCTGCAGATGCCTGCACGTTGCCCACTCTCTTCCAGCACGCCCTTGATTGCCCGGGAAGGAGGCTGGCACCAGCGGCGACTTTCGTCGGTCCCGACGTATCCTGCGGCCGCCATGCGCGAGGCCCAGCAGGGAGGTGTCGAGCTGATGCTGCTGCTGGATGCGCAGGGCAAGACCCAGGCGATCATCCTGTCCCGATCCAGCGGCTACCCGCTGCTCGATGCGGCGGCGCTCAAGCACGCGCGTGACTGGCGCTACGAGCGTGAAGCGGCAGGCAAGGCACCAAGCATGAGCCTGATACGCGGCACGGTCACGTTCAAGCTCAACTAAGGCGTCTGCAGGGCGGGCTCGGGCTTCCACTCCCACCAGGTGTAGTGGTATTCGCGCTCGGTCGCGCTCCATTGCTGCGCGCAGCAGGTGCACGTCAGCCGGTAGCATTCGCCCCAGCCGTCCTCCGCTTCGCCCCGTGCACGCAGCTGCACGTGACCTTGTTCCAGCAGCGGCTCGGGGCTGAAGAACACATAGGATGGGTAGAGCGCACACAGGCAGCCTTCGCGTGCCTGCCAGTAGCGCAGCCGTTGCAGGGCCGCCTTGAGGTGCGCCTGGTTGCTGATCAGCATGCCGCCAAGGGCGACGCCTTGGCAGCTGCGTTCGATCGTATCCACATGCGCAACCAACGCGTCCAACGATGAGGCGCTGAACAGCCGAGCGACCGTACGCGCGGCATCGGTGATGCGCGTTGCATCGCGCGACAACAGGTTCTGCAGCAGCACATCGGCCTGTGCATCGTCGAGCCGGGGTATCGGTGCTGCAGACCACGGCCAGCGCATCAGCGTGACTTGCCGATGGCAGCGTAGTGGCCAGCAGTCAGCTGCAGCAGGTCGGTCGGCGCCAGTTCCACCTCGAGGCCGCGGCGCCCGGCGCTGACATGCAGGTTGGGCAATGCCTGCGCGCTGGCGTCCAGGAAGGTGCGCAGGCGCTTCTTCTGCCCGAGCGGGCTGATGCCACCGACCAGGTAACCGGTCGCGCGCTGTGCAGCGTCAGCAGCGGCCATCTCGCACTTCTTGCAGCCGGCCGCTTCGGCCAGGGCCTTCAGGTCCAGCTGGCCGGCCACCGGCACGATCGCCACCAGCAGCTCGTGGGTTTCGGTGCTCGCCAGCAGGGTCTTGAACACCTGGGCCGGGTCGAGGCCGAGCTTGTCGACGGCTTCGCCCCCATACGATTCGGCGTGGGCGTCGTGCACGTAGCTGCGCACGGTGTGGGCGATCTTCTCGCGCTTGAGCAGGTTGATGGCCGGGGTCATGGGTGCATCCTAGCGCGGGGCAGGGGTGTTGCCTTGACCGAGGCTATTGTTCCCGCTCCGGTGGGGAACATCCACGCATGGCGTGGATCTACTGTGGGTTGGCTGGGGGATATCCACGCATGGCGTGGATCTACTGGGGCCGGACGATCAGTAGATCCACGCCATGCGTGGATACGTGGTGTACGGCCACACGCGAACGCAGAACGGGCGCCCGAAGGCGCCCGTTCCGTGTGTTGCATGCACCGGTAGTGCCGGCCGCTGGCCGGCACCGCGCAGGCATCAGTAGCGGTAGTGGTCCGGCTTGAACGGGCCTTCCACCGGCACGCCGATGTAGTCGGCCTGTTCCTGGCTCAGGGTGGTCAGCTTCACGCCGATCTTTTCCAGGTGCAGGCGGGCCACTTCTTCGTCCAGCTTCTTCGGCAGCAGGTAGACCTTCTTCTCGTAGCTGTCCTTGTTCGCCCACAGGTCGATCTGTGCCAGGGTCTGGTTGGCGAAGCTGTTGGACATCACGAAGCTCGGGTGGCCGGTGGCGCAGCCCAGGTTCACCAGGCGGCCTTCGGCCAGCAGGAAGATCGCGTTGCCGTTCGGGAAGATGTACTTGTCCACCTGCGGCTTGATGTTGACGTGCTTGATGCCGGCGAACGACACCAGCGCATCGACCTGGATCTCGTTGTCGAAGTGGCCGATGTTGCAGACGATGGCCTGGTCCTTCATCGCGCTCAGGTGCTCGATGCGGATGATGTCCTTGTTGCCGGTGGTGGTGACGTACAGGTCGGCACGGCCCAGGGTCGATTCGATGGTGTTGACTTCATAGCCTTCCATCGCCGCCTGCAGGGCGCAGATCGGGTCGATCTCGGTGACGATCACGCGCGCGCCGTAGGCACGCAGCGAGGCCGCGCAGCCCTTGCCGACGTCGCCGTAGCCGCAGACCACGGCCACCTTGCCGGCCAGCATCACGTCCATCGCGCGCTTCAGGCCATCGGCCAGCGACTCGCGGCAGCCGTACAGGTTGTCGAACTTGCTCTTGGTGACCGAGTCGTTGACGTTGATCGCCGGGATCAGCAGGGTGCCGGCCTGGGCCAGCTGGTACAGGCGGTGCACGCCGGTGGTGGTCTCTTCGGAGACGCCCTTCCAGTCCTTGACCACGCGGCCCCAGTAACCCGGGCGCTCCTTGGCGACGCGCTTGAGCAGGTTCTTGATGACCTGTTCTTCGTGCGAGGCAGAGGCGGTGTTGACCCAGTCGCTGCCGTTTTCCAGCTCGTAGCCCTTGTGGATCAGCAGGGTCACGTCACCGCCGTCGTCGACCACCAGTTCCGGGCCGGTCAGGGTGCCGTCGGCCAGGGTGAAGGTCAGCGCGTCCAGGGTGCAGTCCCAGTACTCTTCCAGGGTCTCGCCCTTCCAGGCGAACACCGGGGTGCCGGTGGCGGCGATGGCGGCAGCGGCGTGGTCCTGGGTCGAGAAGATGTTGCACGAGGCCCAGCGCACGTCGGCACCGATGTCCTTCAGGGTCTCGATCAGCACCGCGGTCTGGATGGTCATGTGCAGCGAGCCGGTCACGCGCACGCCCTTCAGCGGCAGCTCGGCCTGGTACTTGCGGCGGATCGACATCAGGCCCGGCATCTCGTGCTCGGCGATGTCCAGTTCCTTGCGGCCCCAGTCGGCCAGCGTGATGTCGCGGATCTTGTAATCACCTTCGGTGGAGAAGGTCTTGGCAACAGCGTTCATTCGTGTGCTCCGGTTGTGGGCGAGCGGGTGCTCGCATCTAGCCGGGCGCCGTTGTTACAAAGCCACCTTACCGAGCCTGGCCGGGCCTCATGGGATCCGGTCGCAGCGCCCCTCGGCAGGGGAGAACCCCCATTATATCGCGGCCCCGGCGTGACATCCGGATGACCCAACCATCGGCAGGTGGGATCGCGTGCACGGCCTGTTAAGGTCGGTGTTTTCACGCATCACACAGGTGGAACGATGAGCATGCACGCGCGCCGCACACGGCGCTGGACCGGTCTGGTCCTGTCGATGGGACTGCTGGCGGTGGCTCCGCTGGCCTGGGCCGCGTCCCCGCAGCCCGCCCAGGTACAGGCCCAGGGCGCCACCGGCTACGAACTGCCGTCGGCCGCGCTGCAGGCGGTGGTCGACGCGCCGCGCGCGCCTTCGCTGTACCTGTCGCCACGCCGCGATGTCGCCGCGATGATGCAGATGCCGTCGCTGCCGTCGATCCAGGTGGTGGCGCAGCCGGAACTGAAGCTGGCCGGCCTGCGCATCAACCCGCGCACCTTCTCCGACAGCCGCTTCAGCTTCGGCGAGAAGCTGTGGCTGATGAACGTGGCCGACGGCAAGGAACGGCAGATCAGCGGCCTGCCGGCCAAGCTGTCGATCGCCAGCGTGATGTGGTCGCCGGACCAGAAGTGGCTGGCCTTCAACCAGGTCGACGCCGCCAGCGGCGCCAATGAACTGTGGCTGGTGGATGTGGCCGGCGGCAGCGCCCGTCGTCTGGTCGCCGGCCTGAACACGGTGATCGGCAGTGGCTACCAGTGGCTGCCGGACAGCCGCGGCCTGGTGGTGTTCACCCGTCCGGCCAACCTTGGTGCGGCCCCGGCCGCCGACGGCATTCCGACCGGCCCGGCCGTGCAGCAGACCAGCCAGGGCGGCGGCGTGGTGTCGATCCGTACCTACCAGGACCTGCTGAAGAACGAGGCCGACGCGCGCCAGTTCGATTACTACGCCACCACCCAGCCGATGGAAGTCAGCCTGGATGGCAACACCCGCGCGATCGGCGCAGCTGGCATCTTCATGGGCTTTGCGGTGTCGCCGGATGGCCGCTTCGTGCTGCGCCAGCCGGTGCAGCGGCCGTATTCCTACGTGGTACCGGTGAGCAGTTTCCCGCGCCGCATTGAAGTGATCGACCGTGCCAGCGGCAAGCTGGTGCACACCGTGGCCGTGCGTCCGCTGGTGGAAGGTTTGCCGACCGGCAACGACGCTGAAGTGACCGGCGTGCGCGATATCAGCTGGCGTGGTGATGCCGATGCCACGCTGGTCTGGGCCGAAGCCCAGGACGGCGGCGACCCGAACAGGGAGGCCAAGGTGCGCGATGCGGTGCTGATGCAGGCTGCGCCGTTCGACAAGCCGCCGGTCACGTTGGCCCAGCTCGGCAGCCGTCTGGTGGGCATCAACTGGGGCCGTGGCGACCTGGCCCTGCTGACCGAGTCGTGGTGGAAGACGCGCAAGACCAGGACCTGGCTGATCGCCCCGGACAATGCCGGCGCCGAGCCGCGCCTGCTGTGGGATCGCGACGGGCAGGACCGCTATTCCGATCCGGGCCGGCCGCTGTTGTCCAGCGACGACCGCGGCCGCTCGCTGCTGCAGACCAGCGCCGATGGCAGCAGCCTGTATCTGGCCGGTGCCGGTGCATCGCCGGAAGGCGATCGTCCGTTCGTGGACCGCTTCGACGTTGCCACGGGCAAGGCCACCCGCCTGTTCCACTCGCAGGCGCCGAGCTATGCGCTGCCGGTGGCGCTGCTGGACAACCAGGCCAGCTCGCTGCTGCTGAGCCGCGAGAGCCCGGATGAGCCGGCCAACTTCTACGTGCAGTCGCTGGCCGATGCCGGTGCTGCACCGCGTGCGCTGACCCACTTCGCGCATCCGCTGCCGCAGTTGAAGGGCGTGCAGAAGGAGCAGATCCGCTACAAGCGCAAGGATGGCGTCGACCTGACCGCGACCCTGCTGCTGCCGCCGGGCTACGACCCGAAGCGCGACGGCCCGCGGCCGCTGCTGATGTGGGCCTACCCGGGCGAGTTCAAGAGTGCGGCTGCGGCCAGCCAGGTGACCGATTCGCCGTACCGCTTCAATGCGGTCAGCTACTGGGGCCCGCAGGCGTTCCTGGCCAAGGGCTATGTGGTGCTGGCCAGCCCGTCGATGCCGATCATCGGCGAGGGCGACAAGGAGCCGAACGACACCTACATCGAACAGTTGGTGGCCAACGCCCAGGCAGCCGTGGATGAAGTGGTGCGCCGTGGCGCGACCGATCGCGATCACATCGCCATTGGTGGCCATTCCTACGGTGCGTTCATGACCGCCAACCTGCTGGCGCATACGCGCCTGTTCAAGGCGGGCATCGCGCGCAGCGGCGCCTACAACCGCACGCTCACCCCGTTCGGCTTCCAGGCCGAGGAGCGCAACTACTGGCAGGCGCAGGACGTCTACCAGAAGATGGCGCCGTTCAACTACGCCGACAGGATCAAGGATCCGATCCTCTTCATCCACGGTGTGGACGACAACAACTCCGGCACGTTCCCGATGCAGAGCGAGCGCATGTTCGCGGCGGTGAAAGGCCTGGGCGGCACCGCGCGCCTGGTGATGCTGCCGAACGAATCGCATGCCTACCGCGCACGCGAGTCGATCATGACCATGCTGGCCGAAAGCGAGCGCTGGCTGGAGCAGACCATCGGCCCGGCCGAGCAGGGCAAGGCGAAGAAGAAGCGCTGACGTGACCCGGTAGTGCCTGTCTCTTATACACATCT
>NZ_JCAFWP010000035.1:0-53074 GCF_059295135.1 Stenotrophomonas sp. INTA L402-1 | reverse complement strand
AGATGTGTATAAGAGACAGGTTCATGAGGTTGCCGGCCAGCGGCCGGCACTACCTGTTGCAGGGCGTGCGGACCAACGGTCCGCACCCACCAAGCAGGGGCCGCACCCACCGGCTGTCCGGTCAATCGCCGTCGGTTTCGTCCGGGTGGGCCTTCCAGTAGCCGGTGGAACGGATCCAGTCGCGCGGCACGCCCAGGTGGCCTTCGATGAACTTGCGCATCATCCGTGCGCGGCGCGATTCGGTGGCGATCCAGTAGAAGACATCACCTTCCGGGGCTTCGAAGTCGGTCAGCATGTCTTCCAGCAGCGTGCTGCTGGCCGCGGGGAAGCCATTGCGCTCCAGCCAGTGGATACGCACGTTCTCGTACTGCGGCAGGTCCTGGCGTTCGGCTTCATCGCTCACTTCGATGAAGGCCTGCACCTCGGCATCCTCCGGCAGCACGTCCAGCCAGCGGGCGATGGCCGGCAGCGCGGTTTCATCGCCAATCAGCACATAGGCGTCGTAGCTGTCGGCCACCACGAACGAGCCGCGCGGGCCGCCGATCACCAGCGTATCGCCAGCCTGGGCCTGCTCGGCCCACGGCCCGGCAATGCCCTGGTCGTGCAGCACGAAGTCGATGGCCAGCTCGCCGGTTTCGTGGTCCCACCAGCGCGGGGTGTAGTCGCGGGCCGGTGAGGGCTCCTTGCCGGCCGGATAGCTGCGGCCTTCGGCAGTGACCACCGGCAGCACCATCTCGCCGCTGGCGTTGGGGAAGAACAGCTTGATGTGATCGTCAGCGCCGGGCGAATCGAAACCGGCCAGCTCGGCGCCACCCAGCACGATGCGGCGCATGTGCGGGGTGACCTCTTCGGTGCGCAGCACGGTCAGTTCACGGAAGCGCACATCCAGGCGCAGGCGCGTGTTGTTGTGTTCGGTCATGGGGTTACCTGTAGAGGTGTCGCGCGGGGGCGCGCGGCGTAGGGGCGACCTGGCTGGAGTCAGTCTGGCTGGGTCGTTGAAAAGGATTGGCTCTCGCTACCGGCCGTACCGTTGAGCAGCGCGGATGCCCGCGTCAGCAGCGCCGCAACTTCTTCCGCCTCGCCCTCGGCCCAGCGGCCGTGGTGATGCACCAGCGCCCGCTTGAACTCGCGCAGGGCACCGGCCAGCGGCGGCGGCAGCGAGGCCTTGGTGATCTCGCGGGCGCGGTCGAAGGCACGCCGCTGCGCCAGGCGCACCTGGGTGCGCTGCACCTTCAGCTCGAACTCGCCGGCGGCGGTGATGCGGAAGATCCGCTTGCCGTCCACTTCCTCGGCCTCGATCCAACCGGCCTGCTCGAAGCTGGCCAGGAGCGGGTACATGGTGCCGGCGCTGGGCGTGTAGGCCTGCATGAACTGGTTGCTGATCAGCTGCATCAGCTCGTAGCCGTGGCGCGGCTGCTCGCCGATCAGGGCCAGCACCAGCAGGCGCAGGTCGCCGCGGCTGAGCACCCGCGGCTGGCCGTTGCGGCGTGGCACTTCCGGATTGGTGGAACGGGTTCTGGGAGAAGCGGTACGGCTCATTTCGATATATCGGTAAACGAGTGTGCAAACGATATATCGATATATCGAAGCCGACAATCATCGATCCGGCCACAAGCAGGTCAGTTTTGGGCCACGGCCGGCCCCGCCCACAGCAAAAGGGGCGCCCCTTGCGAGGCGCCCCGGGCAACACTGTGGAAGGGAGTGAGGCAGGGCCAGACGGCGGACCGAAGCGGGCGAGGCCAACACTCGAGCCCTACCCTGAGGGCAGGGCGGGGGGCGATCCAGAGGCAGGTGCGACACGTTGTCGCCCGTTCAGCGCCAGCACGCGGAGCCGATACAGGTGGGCATGGCGCTGCCCTACAACCGTCATCGGCAGCGGTAACACTGCGTCCTGCACATGGGCGCAGCGGCCCGCAAGCGACAGCCCGCGCAGCCAACAAGGCCCGCCGCAGGGCCTTCAGCGGGCCCGGCAAGCCCCTTGCGGACACTGGCCGGTTGCATCCATACGCCTGCGTAGCCAAGTGACGAAAGCCCTTGGTGCGCTACACTTTGCGGTCTAGAAATCTATACAACAGTCGCGCGCGTGCGTGCGGTTATGGGAGCGCTAATGAACTGGTTGAACGAGGTGCTGAACAACGACCCGAATCCTGTGGAAACCCAGGAGTGGATCGAGTCGTTGAAGGCCGTTATTGATGTCGAGGGCTCCGAGCGCGCGCATCAGCTGCTGGAAGGCATGGTGGAACTGACCCGTCGTTCGGGCGCCTACCTGCCGTTCTCTCCCACCACCGAGTACGTCAACACCATCGAGCCGCAGCTCGAGGCCAAGAGCCCGGGCAATGCCGAGCTGGAATGGCGCATCCGTTCGATCATCCGCTGGAATGCGATGGCCACCGTGGTGCGCGCCAACCGCAAGCCGGGTGACCTGGGCGGCCACATCGCCTCGTTCGCCTCCGGCGCCACCCTGTACGACGTGGGCTTCAACCACTTCTGGCGCGCCCCGAGCGAAAGCCACCCGGGCGACCTGCTGTTCATCCAGGGCCACAGCGCCCCGGGCATCTACGCGCGTTCCTTCCTGGAAGGCCGCATCAGCGAAGAGCAGCTGGACAAGTTCCGCATGGAAGTGGACGGCGGTGGCCTGTCCTCCTACCCGCACCCGTGGCTGATGCCGGAATACTGGCAGACCCCGACCGTGTCGATGGGCCTGGGCCCGCTGGCCGCCATCTACCAGGCGCAGTTCATGCGCTACCTGGAAAACCGTGGCCTGATCGAGAAGTCCGACCGCAAGGTGTGGTGCTTCATCGGCGACGGCGAGAGCGACGAGCCGGAAACCCTGGGCGCCATCGCCCTGGCCGGCCGTGAAGGCCTGGACAACCTGATCTTTGTGGTGAACTGCAACCTGCAGCGCCTGGACGGCCCGGTGCGCGGCAACGGCAAGATCATCCAGGAACTGGAAGGCGTGTTCCGTGGCGGCGGCTGGAACGTGATCAAGCTGCTGTGGGGCGGTTACTGGGATGCCCTGCTGGCCAAGGACAGCGACGGCGTCCTGAAGAAGCTGATGATGGAAACCGTCGACGGCGAGTACCAGAACTGCAAGGCCTTCGGCGGCGCGTATACCCGCGAGCATTTCTTCGGCAAGTACCCGGAAACCGCTGCGATGGTGGCCGGCCTTTCCGACGACGACATCTGGCGCCTGAACCGTGGTGGCCACGACCCGCACAAGGTGTACGCCGCCTACCACCAGGCCGTGAACACCAAGGGCATGCCGACCGTCATCCTGGCCAAGACCGTGAAGGGTTACGGCATGGGCAGCGCCGGTGAGGCACTGAACCCGACCCACCAGACCAAGAAGCTGGACGACGAAGCGGTGCGCCACTTCCGCGACCGCTTCAACATTCCGGTGACCGACGCGCAGCTGGCCGACGGCCAGGTGCCGTTCTACCACCCGGGCCCGGATTCGCCGGAAGTGCAGTACCTGCAGGAACGCCGTGCCGCGCTGGGCGGTTACCTGCCGCAGCGCCGCCGCAAGGCCGACAAGACCTTCGTGGCACCGAAGCTGGACGCCTACGAGCGCCTGCTGAAGAGCAGCGGCGAGCGCAGCTACTCCACCACCATGGCGTTCGTGCAGAGCCTGAACATCACCCTGCGTGACAAGGAACTGGGCCCGCACATCGTGCCGATCGTGGCCGACGAAGCCCGTACCTTCGGTATGGAAGGCCTGTTCCGCCAGATCGGCATCTACGCGCCGTTCGGCCAGAAGTACAAGCCGGTCGACGCCGACCAGCTGATGTTCTACCGCGAAGACCAGAGCGGCCAGGTGCTGCAGCAGGGCATCAGCGAGCCGGGTGCGATCAGCTCGTGGATGGCCGCCGGTACCAGCTACTCGGTCAGCAACGTGCCGATGCTGCCGTTCTACATCTACTACTCGATGTTCGGCTTCCAGCGCGTGGGCGACATCGCCTGGCAGGCCGCCGACATGCGTACCCGCGGCTTCCTGCTGGGTGGCACCGCCGGCCGCACCACGCTGAACGGTGAAGGCCTGCAGCACGAAGATGGCTTCAGCCATCTGGTGGCCGGTGGCATCCCGAACGTGCGCAGCTACGACCCGACCTTCGGCTTCGAAGTGACGGTGATCCTGCAGCACGGCACCAAGCGCATGATGGAAGACCAGGTGGACGAGTATTACTACGTCACCCTGATGAACGAGAACTACACACACCCGGAAATGCCGGAAGGCGCGGCCGAAGGCATCGTCAAGGGCATGTACCTGCTGACCGACGCCGGCAAGCCGAAGAAGGGCGAGCTGCGCGTGCAGCTGCTGGGTTCGGGCACCATCCTGCGCGAAGCCATTGCCGCCGCCGAGCTGCTGGACAAGGACTTCGGCGTGACCGCCGATATCTGGAGCTGCCCGAGCTTCAACGAGCTGCGTCGCGATGGTTTCGACGTGGAGCGTGCCAACCGTCTGCACCCGGAAGGTGAGCAGCGCAAGGCCTACGTGACCGAGCTGCTGGAAGGCCGCCAGGGTCCGGCGATTGCCGCTACCGACTATGTGCGTGCGTATGCGGACCAGATCCGTGCGTTCGTGCCGATGTCGTACACCGTGCTGGGTACGGATGGGTTTGGCCGTTCGGATACGCGTGCGAACCTGCGCCGGTTCTTTGAGGTTGACCGGTACTACATCGCGCATGCCGCGATTGCGGCGCTGGCGAAGGAAGGGAAGATGACCGCGAAGGATGTGGCCCGGGCGATCAAGCAGTACAAGATTGATCCGGAGAAGGCTAATCCTGTTGGGGTTTGATGCTTCTTTAGGGGCCGCAGGCGAATAAGCCTGCGCCCCCTAGGTTTCAAAAGCGATCGGATCGCAGCGCGAGCTTCAAGGAATGATCCCAAGGGGGGGGGACTTGGCTAAATTAACTTCTGCTGCGGTTCTAACCGTGGCCAATGTTTGGCTCGCTATCGCGACAAACAGCAGCATCCTGACGCTAGGTTTCTTTAAGTCCGGGATTGGTGCCCATCTGATTGCGTACTGGGTCCAGTACTACTTTTCTGCGATCGCTCTCGCTCTTATTCTACTGCTTTACTGGCTGGTAGATCGCCGTAAGCGACTGGATGCTTTTGTTAAACACGTCTTGGACTTGGCTGTTGAGTTCGACGTCAAGGATTCCTATGACGACGAGCTCTGTCGTGCGACGGTATACAGGTTCCGCCGGATCAGCTTTCTTGCGTGTATTTCTTACAGGCAGGTCTGGGGAGAGTATCGTATGCCTTGGGCGGGTTGGCTTGTGCCAGTTTCTCGCTCCGGTGCACATTCGATACCCGTGATCGGCCAAACAGTGTTCAGAGCATCACGCGTTCAATGCACCAAAGGTGATTACCATGGTGTCACAGGTGCGATCTGGAGTAAGGGCAGGCACGTATTCAGTGCAGAGCCTACACCGACCGACGGTCGTAAGCAGCGTGCCCACGCTCAAAGCACAGCGAAGAAGATGTTCCTTTCCGACAGGGAGTACCAGCGACGCTTGGCAAGCAAGAAAACGCTGTCTCCATACATTTATGGGCGCCGAATCGATATTTCCGGCGATAGATGCTGGGGCGTGGTAGTGTTTGACCTGCCAGCTCCTCCTAAGGTGTTGGAGGCGGGGGCTGGGCATCAAACCTCTGATCAACTAGTCGTTGGAGTGCTTGCTAGAGCTATTGAAGGGGGAATGTCATGAGATGGAAAATGATTGATGCAGGCCAAGATGGTCTACCCGAGACGAAGATACCTAGGAAGATTGGCTTCGAATTGAATAAGGATGAGTGCCCTGAGTATATCTTTCGCTACTTGAGTCCTTCGACTGGAAGGGTACGGGTTCATGAAGATGCCGGGGCTATTGTTTCTGTCGAAAAAGGTTCGAATCGAGTCGTAAAACTAATTCTCAAAGAGAATGGACGCGCGGACGATTGCAGGGACGAGAAGATGAAGAATGCTCTCGAGAGCTTGTTTAAGAGAGATGGTAATTTCGATCAATTAGAGAGGCGGGTTATATCGCTTATTGAGACTCAAATTGTTCGTTCGCGAGTTTTCTATAGCAAGTAGTTCTTGCAGGGCAAATAACCTGGTTCGTGCGGAGCCGTAGATGACGGACGTCGTAGGTAAGTTAAAACGTTCGCAGATGATGTCAGGTATTAAAGGGAAAAACACTAAGCCGGAAATGCAGGTTCGTCGCTTTCTGCATTCGTGTGGTTTTCGCTATCGCCTGCATCGAAAGGATCTGCCCGGAGCGCCGGACATTGTTTTAGTTCGAGATCGGGTTGCTATATTTGTTCATGGATGCTTTTGGCATAGGCACCCAGGCTGCAAGTATGCGTCAACTCCCACTGCGAGGAGGGATTTTTGGTTGGCGAAGCTTGATGGTAATCGTTTGCGTGATGATAGAAATCAAGCGTCTTTGCTAGCCATGGAATGGCGAGTCGCTGTCATATGGGAGTGCGCGCTGCGACATTCTCCTCAGGTCGTGCTGGAAGGTTTGAAGAGCTTTATTCACTCTAACCGAAAGTTTCAAGAGTACTCTCTGTCTCAAGGTGCAAGCACGGAATAAACTACATCCGCAATCTGCCGCGCCATCCATGGCGGCACTGCATTGCCAACTTGGCGGAACTGAGCTCCACGTGAGCCTTCGAAGAAATAGTTGTCCGGAAAGGTTTGCAGTCTCGCGGCTTCGCGTACTGAGAGACTCCTCAACTGCGACGGGTCCGGGTGAATGAAATAATGGCCGTCCTTCTGAAGGTGGCTTGTTACCGTTGAGCTTGACTCGTCTCTGCGTTGGACCTTGAAGCGGTCAACAAACTTCCCGCTTGTCCAGTTCTCATGGTCTGGATGCATGCCTTCAGGGAATTCGCCAGCACCACGCGGCGATCTGCCATGAATCTTCGTGAAAGCCGATGCGTAACCATAGCGAACGAGATCCATCCACATATGAGGGCGAACCTCATGATTCAAAATGTAGCCGAGTCGCTCGTCCAGCAACCACGGCTTGAGATGTTCTGGAACCTCATCCACTGTTGCCGTCCACGGCCTAGCCCTGCCACCAGCGCCAGCATCCAGAGCAGGTACCAGCTTCGCTTGGGTGCGTAGTTCAGCTGAAACCCTCGCATCGTCAGATAGTTCTGCCGCACGGAGCAGAATCTCCTTGGCTGCATCGGGCCAGTTATCGAAATCGATATTGGTGATGCCGCTTCTGAGATGAGGCATTCCGCCGATAACTTCGCCCACGCTGTATTTGGCCGGCGCGCGATTGATCTGGCGTAGCGATGAAACGTCAATGTCCTCCCGGACACCGAAAAGAACCACACGGTGCCGTGCCTGAGGAACACCAAGCTCCTCGGCCCTCAGAATGTAACGGCGTCCATCGTCGTCATCGAACAGACCACTCTGATCCTCTACCAAAGGGATAATTCGGTAGCGCGGGCCGTTCCGGCCACCAGGAGCTCGAAGGTCCGCGAGAATGCGCGGGAACATCAGCTCACCACCTACTTTCGAGGAGAGAATGCCCTTGACGTTCTCCATCACAAACGCAGCGGGTGAGTACTTCTTGATGATCTTCAAGTAGTGCTGGTAGAGGAAATGGCGCGGATCCTCCTCTGCCTTGTAGCCCACTACGCCGCGGTTTCTGGCACGCCCGACCAAGGAGTACGCCTGGCAGGGAGGTCCACCAATCAGAACCCATGGGTCTTCCTGCGATGCAACTTCGCGAATGCGGGCATGAAGCACCTTGTCGTCTTCGGAATCGCCGAGCTTCAACTGCCTCGCCTCATGGCAGGCATTCTCCCACTCAGTCTTGGTCGCCTCCGTCCAAGGCCGGTCCACCCGTCCCGCCACGTAGTCGTAGTAGCTATCCGGCACCTTGTGGGGTGCGAATTGGCGATAGAACGCGCGAAGTCGAAGCGTCTTGGCTGCATTGACCTCCATTTCGGCCGAAATGGCGATCTTGAACGGGCGTGACTTCGAAGAGCGGGAAGGGGTGTAAGCGGAGAACCCTTCGCCCAGCCCACCGGGGCCTGCGAAGATGTCGACGACTGGGATGTGCATGCCTTGCTTCACAATTATAAATAGGGGCGCAGATGCGCCCCTCTAACGCCGCCAGGATGTCATGCCCTGGGGCACTTTTCAATAAGAATCAGACCACTTCGGTCACTTGGGCCGCTGCATCCTTGAATACGCTCGCAACGGTGTCAGCGAGTTCCTGATCTTCCAGTACGCCAAGATCAACGATCTGGTACCTGAGGCGCAGGAGCTTTATGGCGCAACGCATGATGTCTTCCATGTTCCCTTTGGACTCGCTTGCTGCCGCTTGGGCCCAACCGTGAGCGATAGCCTTTGCAAGTACCGGGTTCCCGCCAATCAGTGGACGCTCAAAGATCGCTACGTGGGCGTCCTCTGTCAGAGCTCTAAGCAGGCGCCACCGATCAACGCCCGCTTCGGGCCCCAAGTCAAGCGCAGACGCTCGCATGTAGAGCCGCTGCAGAGCGTTACGTACCCCGCCGCCGAATCGGTCTTGAGACTTGCTCTCGAATCGCCAGCGCACAACGTCGGGTAGCAATACAGTGGTCAGATAGGCCCAAACGTCATCCCGCAACCCTTCGCCACTTGCCAACGCGCTGAACGACGCAAGGGCAATGGCTGCGTCACGATCGAACTTGGCGCGCCCGGTCTGCCCCGACAGGGTGGGAAACCCACACCCTTCCGCAGTCTTGCGAACGGTCGCGGCGATCTCTTCAGCCACACGATGCTCTCTAACTCCCCCACTCGCTGAAAAGCTCGATAGTGAGGCGTGGTCATTCACAAAGGCTACGGCATCGTCGGACGAGTAACCCGTGCCGAGCTCCGTCATTAGGCGACTGACGCCCAAGCGAGACAATCTTGGAAGAAGAATGGTAGTCATGCGGTCTGCTCCCCAACGTCGGCGGATGCAATCAGTGCAGCGTTGAATGCGCCAGGGTCACTCTCGAGCAATCGGACGATACCTGCCAGCCCGCCTTCATTGGGGAACGCCTGACTGAGCCAGTGATACGCCACCGCGCCAACCGAACCTTCCTCGAAAGCTTCGAGATCCAAGTCCTTGCCGTTACGGAGGAGAATGGTTGAGCACATGTGTGAGGCGACGCCACCAAGCACCGCCTGGATAGTTGCGCGATCACCCAGCAGGAACTTCTCAAGGAACGTCTCCTCGTCAGAGTTGACATAGAGAACGACCTTCGAGGAAAAGTCGCCGGAAAGATCCTCTGGCCGCCATTCGACATACCAAGGAGCATGCTCATGCGGCTTGCCAGCGAAGGCAGTTCCAAAGCCAATGGCGGAGACCGGGAACCTGGAAGAGCCTCCGTCTTCGATCAGCACATCACAACTGTTCTCCCACAAGCGAGATCCTTTCAGCACTGGTGAAAGTGGCGTTGCTTCAGCGGACGGAGCGGTCAACACAATCGTCAAGCGCATGACCAGCTGAGAGGACAGCGTGCTGCCTGGAACCGATACCTCCAGAAGCGCTGATGGGTTTTGCTTGGAGAGTGGCAGTGCCTGTGCGTACTGAACTTGCCTGGGCAACTGACCCTGCCCTGTTCCAATCAGAAGCTGCGCGGATGCCAGCCAATCCTCCTCTCCAAACTGAAGCGACTTGGACGCGGAATCCCAATCGATTTGAACACTCCCTCGTACGACCAAGTCACGGGCGTAGTCCCAGTCGGCCAGGACTTCGGGCGCAGGAAGAAGGGGGGCATTGGGGTCTCCCACAAACCAGCCACTGAATTGGACCGCTTCATCGGGAATTCTTAGGTACGGGTACGCGATTCTGCTCATGCCGCGTCCTCACTAAGTACTCGGACTGCGACAGTCACAGCAGCGCCCTTCACCATTCGAACGACCGCGGTAACCTCCCCGCTCAATAGCCCCACGTCGAGGATCTGATCCTTGCTGATCAGGTCATGGGCTTCCAGTGACACGCTGTGTAGTCGTGGAAGCAGATTCGAGGGTACGTCTTCTGCACTGATTCCATTGCCATCAGCGACCAGCTTCGGTTCGACGATGAGCGTGAGCGGCCCTTGGCTCCCGTCATTGGTCAGATCAACCCTGAACGTCGCAAGAGCCGCACCGTCCTGAGCAAGAGAGAGTCCAATCATCTCGGGGGACGACAGCCGGACGCCCTTCTTGGATGATGGACCACCGCGCCTGGATACTTTAGGTTTTCCAGCGCCACGGGCGCTTGTAGGCGAGAGAAAGCGCCCCATCTGCCCAGCAGTTGCCGCGAGACTGGGGGATGCAGGGTCCGCTGATCTGCTGAGCGACTTGGTGGGCACAAATGTATCGGCATGGGTTCTGAGAGCCCGCATGCCGACTCGAACCATCGTCTGCTGCTTCCCCTTGGGAAGATTGTCCGGTGCCCAGTCATCGTGCGTTGGCGGCTCCGCCTGAGCAAAGGCTTCCTCCACCTCCGACTCAGCCGAGCAGACAAAAACCCCAGCCCACTCATGCAAGGAGTCCGGATAGGGGGCGCCGCGCATGTACTTCACCACCAATTCGACAGGGCGCATCAAGGCAATGTGTGATGCACCTGCCAGGATGTCTTCACCATTGGAAGAGGCCAGCGGATGCCTCTGCGCCGCAACCCCTGGGGTGAATGCGAGCTTGCCCAAAGCCTTTGCAGGACGCTGAGATCGAACTTCCTTCAATGAACCCGCATTGGAACGAATGTCGGCGAGTGCCCGGCAGAAGAGGTCCAGTGGCGGGAAAGCCTCAGGCGCTGGGACATCCAGCGGCTGGCCGTCAATCTCGATGCTGACCGTCAGGCGGCGGTCAGCCGCGGTCGTATCCGACATTCTTGGCCAGAAGTTCAGGAGTACGCACGTAATCAGCTCACGACCCAGTTCCTGGGTGGAAGAGACTTCAAGCTCGGGATCTACGATAACGATAGAGGTCCCGCTATCAGCCTCGGATCGAGAGAACATCCCCAACTCGCCACTCAAGTCGAGTGCGTGCGCTCCGGTCGCGGGAGCCACGCTGTCGCTGCCCGCGGGCATGCCCCACCAGTGGCGCCCCGTGAAACGCCGAATGCCAGTTCCGACACTCGCGTCGAAAGCCTCTCCCAAGTGGCAGGCCATAAGACGGCGAACCGGCTTTCCCTCATTGAAAGTTTGGCTATCAACTAGGACAAGCGAGCACGAACTCATTGCGTAGAGCGAGCTCTTTCCATAACCGTAGGTGCCGCCACCTTGGTGGCTGTCTCGTGCTGCCCCAACGTTCTTGAGGAAGTTGACGAAGTTAGCCCGCTCCTCTCCCGACGGCGCGACATCGGCCTCTACAGGGCCAGAAAGGCCCACCGTACCAAAATCGGCTATCTCAAAAACCCAGAGTTCGGGCTTCTCCAAAGAGTCGCTGAGAATCTGCTTGGAAGGACCGCCGGCTGGCATCTGGGCCAACACTGAGTTCGACAGGGTGTTCCGCTCGGTGTCCCTCAACTTCCGCAGGCGAATACGTGCCTCAGGGGATCGTCCAGGCAGGGTTGCGTCAATTACGTTCTGCAGACTCTCGCGCACTAATGTCTGAAGCAGGTTGAGGTTGGGTCTCCCCAACAGTCGCTTGAAGCCTTCCCCCGCAAGGTTCCCATTCTTTGAGAAGGGTTCGCTGTACAGCTCAAGTTTCATGAGAAGACCGCCTCGTAGACGTGTTCATGCTGAGTGCTCGGTACCAACTGGTCCGCGGCTGAACCCAAATCAATCGTGTATTGGACATCGCCAACGCCGGCCGGAAGTTGTCCATGTGGCAGCAGGCTGGTGGTGAGCCTTGGGAAGTTGTCAGAGACTGAATAAAGCCTGATGGCCTCCAAGGTGGTGCGCAGAGCGTTCCACTCCGGAGCCCTGGAGTCCTGACAGCCCATCGATGCCAGACGACTGACAATGGCATCTTCCTTAACTCCCAATGCGATCAACTCTTTGCAGAGCTGTTCTACATAAACATTTCCGGCCGCAGCCCTCTCAAGCACTACGTGAGCTAACCAAAGCGGGGTGTCAGCGGGCGGAGAGAGCTGTTCGAGCCCATGGATGTGCACATTTGAGCTCTGCAGAAAGGCGGTGGACTTGACTTCCAACGCGCCGCCTGGACCTCGAAAGTCGTGTCGTTGACCCAAGGGGCCGGTCCAGGAGTCAACTGCCTGCGCGCTTCGCCTTACACCCTCTCGAAGAACCACAAGCTCGCCGAGCAAGCCGAGCACCGTGCTCACGTCAACCGGAGCTTGAGGCTCCTCTGCCAGTAGAATTCGAAAATCTCTGATGCAGGACGCCACGGCGGCCAGCGGAGGTATGCCGTCTGCGATTCTAGAAATGATTTGCGTGCAGAGATCGCCGAAAAGACTCTCCAGTCGCCGCTCGCGAAGGCCAATGTCGACGTAGAGCGACCAGATGCCACTGAGCGAAAGTCGCGTGATAGATATATCAACGCTGGGTCCCCCAAGCTTTCGTACATCAGAGGCCGACACCCCAGCTGACACTGGAATCAGCAGTCTCGGAGCTGCGTCAGGTGTAAGTGCATAGCGAATGGCACCAAACCCGGAGTCAACCCCTGCGGCCACCGTTGCGACGTCCACTCCGTCTCTCCGCTGCGTGCTGCTGCGAAGCGAGAGCCAGTGTTCGTGGGCAGTCTCACGCATCCTGCGCCTGCTCTGTATTGCCTGCTTCCCCATCCTCGAGCTGATCTGGCGTAGGGACGTTCAGTTCCACGCTGAAGTAACGACCGGTTCGGTCAATGCGCCCTGGGAATACGAATCCGAGGCCGATGAGGTCGCCCTTGGCGTTCAGTGCTACGCGATGATCGCCGGCCCTGCTCGGTTCAGAGACACTGTCTATCGGGTACACCAAGAGAAGGGGAGTATCGGGACGATAGCTCTTCAGCTTTTCCCATCCATCGGTCGACTGAGCATCAGAGTCCTCAACATCAGCGAGCACATCTTGTTTCGACATCAAAGCCTTGATGTCGGCATAGTCAGATGACTCGGGCAACCTGGAACGAATGACAGGTCCAATGTCACTCAGGCCACCCAAGTGGACTCGCCGCTCAGCCCTGCTGGAGCTCACAATCGCGACATTCCAGAACGGCATGCGACTGGCGGATCCATCAATGTAGGTCAGCAACATCTCTTTGGTGAGATTTAGCTGCTTGTCGCACATGCTGTAGTTGGCCAGGAACTTTCGAACTACAGTGCCGGGAACATCCATGAAGACGTTCTCCTTTATCCGCGAGTATTTCTCAGCAATCAGCTGGTCAACAAGGCTCGCCGCGGCGCTCCAGTTCCTGGAAACCACGTCCGAGTCGGTGTGATCAAAGCGAGTCGTTTGCTCGTGCTTTCCGTCGAAGCTGATGCTCGTCCTGATTGCATGCCGCATCTTCGCCGCTGACGTGATCGCGAGTCCGGGAATTGACCGAACCTTTACTGCGAAGTCCAGTGGCGAAACCTCTGCCGAACGATAGGTGGAAATTTCCTTTCGGATCTCCTCCTCTACCTGCGCCAGCGCTCGGAAGTTTGATATCAGGTCTTGGGTCGTCCAGAGACGCGGGAGATCCTCGTATCCCTTTCTGAACCCAAACCAGCGCCCCATCTGTAGCAACGTGTCGTACTGGCGAGAGGTGCGCAGGAAGAAAGACACTGAGAGTCCTTCAAGGGTAAGTCCGCGCGCCAGCACCGATCCGCCCACGACAATGTAGGTCTTCGCATCGCCAGTAAAGTCCAGGCGCTCGAGACTCTCGCCGTTCTCAACAACGAGTTCCAAGGCTTCCAGAACCTCCGGGAGGAGGGGCTTGAGTGTGCTGTCCAAGAGTGTTGGGTCGCTCTGATCACTCAGGGGGCTTCTGACAATCTCCTCTGAGAAAACTTGGCGCACCAAGTCTCCGACGGCTCCGGAGAGCGATTCAATAGAGCGACGATTGGCTGCCAGCCAGGCGCGAATGGCATCCGCCATGCTGTCGTGCTGTGCAATGTATGCGGAGGTGTGAACAAGCATCGTCATGTGCTCGCTCTGCTGCCCTCGCGCGCGGCGAACGGCGCAAGTGATCAGGAACCAGACGATTGCCTTCTGAAGCTGAGGCGTCACATCCGGTGTGAAAGTTTTGTGGCCGTTCTTTCCCTTAGGAACCAGCTGATCGACCTCTTCCGACGGTATGGATCGGAACATGTCTCGTCCGAAGTCGACAGCATTATCGTCGGCGGATGCGTCGGCCTCACCGAAGACCTCAAGTGTGCCGAAGTAGCCCTTGGGACGAGGCAGTGCTGTAATGAAGTCCTCGGGATAGAGGTCGTCCAGTTTGTCTGCGCGAACCGGGAACGGATTGATGAATACATTTGCAAACGGCGTGGCGGTATAGCCGACGTACGAAACGCAAGGCAGCGCCGCTATCAGCCTTCGGATCGCTTCGTTGATCCGAGTCATCTCTTCATCATCGGCACCGGAATTCACGGATGCCTGATCACACTCGTCATCGATGATCAGTGCCTTGAGCTTTCGCTTAATTGGCCGAGCCGTATTTGTCACAGTCTCGAGCAATTTCTCGAGGCGCGTAGACTCCTTTTTAATTACAGCCAGCTGAGCGCCACCCTTGTGCGGCATCACAAATTGACCGTTTGGAGGCCTGACAAAGTCGCCGCTGTCTTCCGCAGTGGTGTACTTCTGCCACAGGGTGCCGTGCCTGTTCACAACATCTGCTTCGATGCGGCGCTGAGTCTGTGCGCGAAGCTTGTTTGTGACGCCACCGAGAAGAATGATGAGGTTGTAACCAGCATCCACCGCCTTGGCGATGACCGCGGTCATGTTTGCAGTCTTTCCTGACTGGACATAGCCAACGACCAGTCCTCGACATCTGAACTCGTCCTCGGCTGGATTTGCTAGCAGAGAGACGATCTCGGAGGAGGAGTCATCCAGCGACTCGGACGCATCCTTCCACTTCTTGACTTCGCGGAGATAGTTCAGGAGCGCGGGCCAGTGCTTGTCATGTTCCGTCGGCCCGTTGTACCAAGTCGGCCGTGGCTTGATCAGCGAGTTCCTGCGCAGGATCTCTACGTTCTGGAACGACGAACGCACCAACTCGATAGCCGCCTGGAAGTTGGCATCCATCTGTTCAGGGAATGGGCCCATCACCGTTTCGAGGGCCTGGCGCGCCGCCGCCGCGGCTGCGTCCAAGGTGTCATAACTTGGGAGCTTCTCCCGGATAATCGTGGAGAGGGCTTCTACTTGTGTATTCAAGTCGGCATCCTGCGCATTCGTAAACTGGGGGCGGCGACAGGCATCGAGCCGAATGCGCCCCCTGCGACATCCATGCCCTTTGGGAGGGTCGTCAGAGAGTGACCCTTGTCTCTGATTGTTTACGACAAGAACCGTCCATGCAACCACCATTTGGTCGCATTCGGCCTCAAATTCGGCTATCCCCACGGATCTTCAGCCTTCAGCCGAGCGTCGCCCCTTGGCGCGCACTGTAGGCTTGTGAACATCGACAGCCGGGCTTGTGACATGAGCCACACAGGGCTTGTGTTGCCAGCCGAAGCAGCAAGCAACGCTCAGGTGGACGCCTTTACCTCATGGGCCAACCGAGCCTGTTGGTTTTGACCTTGGGGTGCCCGTACCTACGGTGCCAAGCAGATGGCCTGTGGTGCGTGATCGAGGGGATGCCGGTGCAGGCTCCTACCGCTGCAGCTGCACCCACTCGCTGGCCATCACCGTCAACGAAAGTACCGCCATCAGTAGCCCCTACATTTGCCGGTTGACCAGACGCTTCTCGGGCGCGCCGTTCTACCGCGTGAGCTCCTTAGCCAAGTCCAGTTCGGCTGGGGCCCGTAGGGGAGGCTAAGGTGCAATTGGCGTCAGCCAACTGCATGCGGACGACGAGAGTGTGCAGCACGAGATTAAGGTGCAGGGCACAGTGGTGGCGGCTAGTCGTATCATAATGCGGGCCTTGCAGAGGTAGTCCAGAGTGGTCTCCCATTCCGCTGTACTCACATTCGCTAGGCGCGCGCCCGCTCCGCCACAAACCGCCCACTCCAATGCAATAGCAGCGGCACAACGCAGGGAACATCAATTTCCCTATCCGCGTACAGCACAATAACAAGCTGCTCCAACGAGTTATCCACCAGCATCACGGGTATGCCGTCACAGCTGACCTCGAAGTATCGGTCTCCCGCGTAGCGCGCGTGCTGTACTAGGCCCCCGCGCAACAGTCGAACGGCTTCCTCGCGCATGACAGCAAATTCAGCGTCGGACACCTTCCGAAACGTCCGCAGTTCCAAGTCGGCCTTGGGTGCATGCCGGCTGGCGATCGCCGCAGACAGCGCCGCCAGCAGCACAGCGCCGTAGATCAGAAGCTTCATTTGACACTCTGCAGATAGCGGGTGGACTAGAAAACGAATGGTCAACCGATGGCGCTCGGATGGCCAGCGGTCGAGCGACAGGCGGCCAGATCCACCTAGGCTACTCCCGCACCTGCAACCGCTCAGCCACCTGCGCAGTCAACGCCACACACGCCATCTTCAACCCTTCCATCACCCGATCCCCGAGGTACTCCTCGGGCGCACCGTTCTGCCGGGTGCGCTCCGCAGCCAGCATCAGCTCCGCCACCACGCGCAGCCCGGCTAGCGCGCAATCCGCATCAGCCAGCTGAAGACACCGCCCAGGCAGTTGATGCCGTTCAGGCCAAGGCTGGCCATCCGCAGCCGCACCGGTTCCGATGCGGTGCAGCGTGGCGACGAAGGCGTTGGGATCGACGGACGGTTCGCGCTCGGGTTCGGCGTTGTCCGGATCGTACTGCGCGTGCAGGGAACGGAAGTCCGATGTGTTCATGGCAATGCTCCGTACAGGACAGATAGCAACGCCACCGATAAAGGCGGCGGACGGTGCGTGTCTCGAAAACCGGTGAATACCCAATCCGGCGGGTCCGAGGACCCCCACGCACCGCCCGCCATGGATCGCGAACGGATTGCCAGCCGGCGCCATCCGAGGATGACGCCGACTGGCAAGCGCAAAGCACTGGGTATTCAGACGGGTTTTCGAGTCCCGCGCCACCTAGTGCGAGGTGGCACGCCAAGGTGTACTCGCATGACTGCGAGATGCCAAGAAACCGTAGGCCGCAGAGGCCGCAAATGCTGACGCTTACAGCATTGTTGCATGGGGCGCGCGTGGCAGAACCCTTGCGGTGCAGTGGTTTCGGCCGGTGTTAAGTTACCGCCCGAATGTGCATTGAAAAGCACGGTTTGCAGCTGTTCGGGATCCCAAAAGCGACACGTAGCCCACAGGGCTCATTCGCGCAGCGTGCCGATTGCGACACAACTTAACTTTGCAGCGCCACGCCCGGCCGAGGCCACAGCGCATCGTCGCGCTCCAGGTCGTAGTCGCTGCCGAACGCCAGCGCCGCCTCGCGTGGCGGAAGGTCTGCATAGCAGCCCAGCAGATACTCATCCATGCCGGCATCGCGATGGTCGATGGCGAACAGGTGGAGGAGCTCTTTGTCGAAGGCTTCCAGCCATGTGGGGTCGATTCTGGTCATGGGCATCCTCCAATGGAGAGGGGAGGATGGCCCGGAGCGGTCTCAAAGCACGGGACCAGTCGGGCATGCGCTCTGACGGGCAGCTCCCTCCGCTGGATATGCTCCACCCGCCGATACCAGGAGTCATCGTCATGGAAGACCTGCTCAATCGATCCGCGCTGCTTCGCGAGGCGATCCTCTCTACGGTGGATCATTCGTTGGCGGATGACTCGCCCAGATTGTTGGCGTCAATGGACGCAGCGTTGCTGAGCCTTGAACACGCAGACGCCCTTCGTACGCTGCTGCAGGCCATGGCGTCCTCTGCGATGGCATTGATGCGCTGCCAGTACGAGGCCTTCACGCGGTCCGTCTGGATCCTGCATTGCGCAGCCGACGAGCAGGTCGAGTTGCTGTGCCTGCCGCCGGAGGCTGGAACGAGCAAGCAAAAGTTGCCGATGCTTTCGAAGATGCTGGAAGCATTCGCAAAAGTAGCGGAACTGGACAATCTACTTCCGCACCTCATCGAGCTGAAGGTCCACGCCTGGGCTCCGCTGAACTCATTCGTACACGCAGGGGTACACGCAATGAGCCGGAGTCGCGATGGCTTCCCCATGCCCTTGGCGATCAACGTCATCCGGATGAGCAACAACCTTTCAATGATGGCGGGGCAGCACCTCGCCATTCTTACGGGCGTCCCGGAATTGTAGAAGCAAGTGCTGCGGCTCGATGAGACCTTTGCCGAGTGCCTTCTCTTCGATGAAGAAAAGCGCCGGGCCATCGAGGCGAGGCCGCCGGTGGAATAGTCGAGCTAGCTGAAGCCAGTAGCCTACATCGACGGCGCCGAAACCCGCTGCTGTTGCTCCTGCGTGCGCTGCATGTCTGCCTGCTCATGCGCTTGCCGGTGGCCGATTGCTTCCACCTGGTTCAAGCTCTCCTGCACTGGCCGCTGGGCGGCCTCTGCAGTCGCCATGTGAGTGCGAAGGGCGAGTGGTGGTTCAACAGCTGATCGCCGTGCCGTCGGATCCTCGCAGCTACCACGCGTTTGCTGCGCGCACCTGGATGTCCTGCTGCGCTCGCTCATCCTGCAACAGCTGTTCCTGCTGATTGGCCAGTGCGCGCTGCTGCGCTTCCCTGCTGACCGAATCGAACTGCAGCAGTGATTCCTCCACAGGCGTCTGCGCGGCTTCTGCCGTTGGCATGGAGGCGCGCAGATGGGCAGGATCGTTCGCCTCGCCCTGCACCACGAAGAGGGTATGGCCGGCAGGATGCGTTGCAGTGGCGTTGCTTACGAGCACATGATCAACGTGGGACAGATCATTGTCCTTGGCCAGAACCAGCAGGCTGGCGGTCATTCTCTCGCTTGCCGCATCGAAGCTCCGGCCGTGCTTGGCGTCCAGCTCTTCCACCCCCTCGCGGATCTGCTGATAGAGCGGGTGATCGGGATGGCCGGGCTGCATTGGATTGCTTTCCGTCAGAGTGGCCGGCTGCGGCGTTACATGCTCAGGGAGGTCGCGCTCCTCATCTGAGGCGGAAGAGGGAGGCGCTGTCTGATGGGTAGCGTCTCCGCCAACGTCAGCCGTTCTGGGGTCTGTAGGTTCCAGCTCTGGATTGTCCCGGGCCGGTGGTGGCGGAACTGGGGGATCCAACGGGACTTCCTGTGCGGTCCTTGGTGTCTGCTCGCTCTCAGAAGGTTGCGTCTCTGCTTTGTCTTGAGCTGTAGCGGCGGCGGGCTGCGCCTGCAGCGCATCCGCAAGCTTCTGCGGCTCAGCACTGCCCTGGTGCGCGGGATCCTCAGTCCAATGCTCTTGCATCTGAACTGGCTGGCTCGAGCCTGCACTGGCCGCAGTATTTACGACCGAGGCATTCTGCTCCTGACGGGCCTGCTCTACAGTCGGTTCATGCTGCGAGGCACTTTGAGGGCCCACTGCTGGTGCAGTCGGTGCCGGCGCCTCCTTCCGAACATCTTGCCGGGCGGCATCCTCTGCGCGCTGCGCCGAATCGGCTTGCCGTTCAGAGCGATTCTCGACTCGTTGCTCACTCTCTCGCGAAGGACGTGTGCGTTCTGGCTCAACAATCACCGCCGAGGGCGCCGCGATGACAGGAGCGGGCGTCGGAGCGGGCTGGCGAGCGGACTCAACGGTGGCGCCGGCGGTTGCCGCACCTGGCTGCAGGTTACTGTCGACCTTCAGTATCTCAACCGGGTCGACATGGCCCCCTCGCGCCTCCAGCACGGCCGCAGACGCTGCCTGCTGCGCATCCACCGCCGCACTGCCTTGACGATTGGCCTCCTGCAGCGCTTGCCGGTGTGCGTCCTGCTCCTTTGCAGTCAACGCAGCAATGCGTAGCTCGGGCACGTCGGGCGTCGTCGCCTGATCTGCAAGCGCAGCGCCTTGGGCAGCCAGTGAGGCCTCAGGCCGAAGCTGTGATTGAGCGCGTGCAATATCTTCAGTGGTGGTGGTGCCGGTGAGCATCATCCGGTTGCCGCCCGCATCACCGAACGTGGCGATGGCACTTTCTGCGCTGGGCGCGTGGGTACGTGGGTCTGGCATCAGTTCCAGAACCACGTCGCCTGTTTTGCTTTGCAGGTTCAGCGTCTGCTCTACAGCGACGGCTGTAGCTGCAAGCTGATGCTCGGTGCGCTCGATGCCATGGCGCGCGTAGAGCGCATCCACCTGGCCGCGAATACCTTCGTGTGCAACCTGCGCGGTGTCCTTGAGCTGCCTCGCGATGTCGTGCAGTCCGGCGATGCCGTCATTCTGGCTTTGCCAGGTGATCTCCAGTTCGTCGCTCAGGTTCCGGTTGGCGATGCTGTCAAAGATCATGCCCTTGCTGACCCATTGGCCATCCGCCTGCCGTGTATAGGCATTGCCATCACTCGCCTTCAACGTGTTGGCGCTGGCCTGCGCGTCCTGAACGGCACGGGGAATGGATGGATCGTTCGCGTCGCCGAAGTCACTCCAACGCCCTTGCTCGTGAGCAACCATATAGCGCGCAGCCATCGCGGCTTTGGTGTTGGATGCGTTCTGGGCGATGACCGCGCGCGACTGTTCATCCAGCGCCTGCGCCTGCTCCGCCGAGACCGGCAGGTGGCGGCTGTTGGGCACTCGACCATCCACCATTTCCTTGATTTCAAGTTCCCATTTCCCCGAGCTGGCATCGCGTACAAAGGCGCGATCGGTTTCGAAGGCACCTCGCGCGGGCTCGGCCGAGCCATGTGCGCTCAGTCGGTAGGGATCCAGCGGTGGTGGTGGGTTCGACAGACCCAGCTCATAGGAGGCCCGAGCCGCCTGCCAGTTCAACTGGCGCTCTAGTGTGCCGGTGGCAACATAGCTGGTGCGGAAGGTGACGTCGTCACCCTGTGCCGTCTGCACCGGGCGGACTTCGACGCCGCTGCCCAGGTCGGTGCTCTGGACCTGCTGCTGTTCGCCGGCTCGTAGCCAGCGCCCATTGGGATCAGCGGGGTCGCGCGTCCAGGTGCGCCCCATCGGGTCAACCTGGGAGTAGACGCGTTCAATGTCTTTCTGCTCGGCCCAGCGTTCGCCGAGATACGCACCCAGGACGCCGCCACCGATACCCGTTGCAATGGCGCCGGGCCCCGTCCATGAACCCGAAGCGAGGCCGACACCAGCGCCGCCAAGAAAGCCACCCACTGCGCCGCCGAAGTTGCGGCCCACGAAGTGTGCAGCGGTGGAATCTGCGCCTGCGGCATTGCCCTGCGAGTTGAGTTCGATCCACTTGTGTCCAGAGGTGGCGAAGTCGTGCGCAAGCAGGGCGACGCCTGCAACGCCGGCAACCTTGATAGCGGGGTTGATTCCGGCGTGCATGCCATGCGGTGCAACGTCGGTCACTGCTTCGGCAACCGTCGCCGCACGAGGAGGGCCGCGTGGAGCTCCTGGCTGCAGGGGCGCGTGCGATGGTGGTTCGGGAAGATCAGCGAACAGACGTGGTCCTGTGCCCAGGTTGGCATGCGCGGCGACCCAGTTCGCGCGCGTGGTCGACATCTCGCTCAGGTTCAACGCGCTGTAGTCGTGCAGCGGTCGTTCGAAGAGTGTCTTGCTGACAGCGTCATAGCCGTCGATGGGCTTGAGATGCAGGCGCACCTGCGCGACGTCGACGGGGTGCGCGCTGTTGGTAGTGGCATGCTGCGCGAGGCTGCGCTCAAGCGCCTGGTACTCGGCGGCGGACTGGCTTGCGAAGGCCAGCGGCTCAGGCCCGAAGGCGCTTATGGGGTAGCCGTTGATGCGGACGGTGGGGTGGTCGAGGGCGGTGGCTAGCTCAAATTTGTGGAAGCCACGCTCGAGCTTGGCATTCTCGACAAATGCCACCAAGGGCTTGCCTGTGGCGATGGCGTTCTCGAAAAACTTGGGGCTGCCAGCGTTCCACATCATGTCTTGGAGCGCGCCAACACCGTTGCCCATCGGCTTGAAGCCCCGAGCATCCATGAATGCCTGGAACTTGTCGGCAACCGTGTGAAAGTCCGGATGGGCTTCAGGTTTGTCTACAATCTCTTCAATGTACTTTCCCCACGGGGTATCCCCGATGATACCTGTCCTTCCCTGTAAATTCTTACCGTAGTCCGTTGCATTGAAATAGTTTCCCTTGTCGAAGCTGTCCGTACCCGAGAACGCTACATAATCAACGCCGGGCGGAAGTTCAGCGGGGAAGGTGCGCAGCTTTGAGTTTACGAACTCTTCGTAGCTCGTCACTCCGTCGGGCCCGGAGCCTGGGGATTTCAGGTAGCTGACCACCTCTGCCTTCTGCAGGTCGGTAAGCAGTGCCCCACTGGCCGCATCTGTGGCAGGCGTCAGGGTCGTCAGTGCGAAATTTTCAAATGAGAACTGGGGCATATCACCCTGCCTCAGCCTGCTTCTGCGGAACAAACAAGCTGCCTAGAACTACTTCTTCGTTCTGTAGCTGAATTCTGTCCGCTGGCATTGCGATGCCAAGTTGAAGCAATGAATCAATCCGAGCGACTGCGATGTAGCGAATGCTCTCAAAAATGCTGGGTTGATTGGAAAATACATTAACCAGTCCCTGCGCGACGGCGCGGATGAATGCAGAAGCTTCATCGGAATTTCCTATTTCCTCTTTGAAATCGATGATCGATTTCAGTACTTCACTGGTACTAAGGTCCAATGTGTAAATTCGCTCACGGCCGTTCTCGTCAATCGCAAGCGTTTCTGTTCCAAAGATGCCAAGCGACGCTACCCGCTCACCGTCACGACGGAAAGTGTATTGATACTCAGTGACTTCGCGCCCATCGGACAGCGTGGCAGGTTGAACCCGCGGGTAAGAAATTCTCACCGCGCTGAGTGCATCGAATGCAGAGTTGGAGTCGGGCCTGAATTCGATGGGCATCGTCTTTTCCTGGGATTGGTATTGATTGGAGCTGGTGATGAATGTAGCGCGCCTGTGCGTTGCTAGTTTCCGCCTACAGGTGCTGTAGCTGCGCAGGGTCAGGAATAACGGCATGCGCCGTACACGGACTCCGACCGAAACCGCTGCAAGGAAATGGAGTAAGAGTCGCATCTGTGGCCAGGGTCTGTACCCGCCAAGGCTTTCCTGGCCACACACAACAGAACGCATTCTGCCCGCTGTCCCGTTCGGTGGGCTCATCACGCTCAGATTGCGGCACGCGGACTGGCGAAGATGTGTTCATCAGCAATTCCATTGCTCTCTTTCTAAAGAATATACGACTCCCTCCCGCCGTACTCCACATCTTCGGCCTTACGCTGCCGGAATGCATGCTGGTTCACACATTCAGAAAGCCGATCCCGCAGCTTGGGCTTCTCCACCTGCCCGCCATCCCACCTATGCCATCATCCGCTCAGGACCGCAGCACCCATCAAGGCTGAACAGGCATGGAGCAGGCAACACGCTACACGGCAACGCTGTACCTGGCCGCCCCCGGCACCCCGCTTAAGAGCGGGGGCATCTCGCCGCGCGGCCACATGTACCTGCAGGTAGCCGCGGGCGACGAGGCCCACAGCTACGGCTTCGCACCGCCGCGCCTAGCGCCGGGCGATACCCACACCGGCGTGCAGTACGCGCAGGTGCGCCACGACGATGCCGATGAGCATCTGGACCCGTATTACAGTCGCACTCTGGAAATCACCGAGGAGCACTACGGTTGCCTGCGTGATTTCGCCGAGGAACCGGCCGAGTTCGAATTCGATGTGGATCGCCCGGCCACCATCAACCGTTGCAGCGATTTCGTCTGGGCGGCGCTGCACTACGCCGGCCTGCATCCGCTGCCAGCGCCGCTGGACGGCGGCAGCAACCTGGGCGAGTTCGCGGTGCTGTTCAACCTGCCGGAAATCCAGTGCATTGCCGCGCCGTTCCCGGGCAGTGACCTGAATGCCGAAACCCACCATGCGATGCCGGAGCGCGAGGCCGAGCACCATCGCCAGGGCGACCGTGCCAGCGATGAGCCGCCGCCGACACCGATCGAAGTGGCCGGCACGCTGCTGGACCCCTCGCATCCGGACCATCGCCTGTTCGCGCAGCTGATCCAGAAGGTGGCCGAGCTGGACGCCGCGCATGGCCGCCCGTTCGATGCGGCCAGCCAGCGCATCAGCGCCAGCCTGCTGGTACTGGCCAAGCAGAACAATCTCTCGCGGGTAGATCACGTGCTGCTCAGCCAACCAACCAAGAGCAGCCATGCCGCCGAAAGCATCTTCATCGTGCAGGGCGATCGCAACGACCCGGGGCACCGCCGTGCCAGCATCGCCACCGAGGTGGCGGCCAAGACCGATGTGGCTGATTCGCTGCGCTTGAAAGAGCAGTAATCCGCGCGCCTGCCATACGCGCTCAGACGCACGCCACGCCCCCCACCTGCTACCATTCCCCCGCTACCCAGCCAGCCCACCCCGCGCAGACAGATGCAGGTCGGGCCGTCGTAGAACGGCCCAGCGAGCCAGGACACCCTCCCGTGCCCATTCAAGGACGCTCGCATGTTCCGTAATCCTCTCTTCCGCTCGGCCGCCCTGGCCGTTGCCGTTTCGCTCAGCCTCGGCGTGCCCTCCGCATTTGCCGACAACGCACCTGCTGCCAGCGCCACCACTGCGGTGCAGCGCCAGGCTGTGGCCATGGGCCTGTACGAGCTGGCCTACAGCCCGAAGCAGAACGCCGTGTTCGTGGCCTCCTCTGGCGGCTTCGGCGATGACGCTGGCCCGGCCCAGGTGCTGCGCCTGAACCCGACCACGCTGGCCGTGGAAACCCGCATCCCGCTGGAGCGCAAAGCGTTCGGCGTGGTGCTGGATGACGCCCACAATCGCCTGTACGTGGGCAACACCGTGGACCTGTCGGTGACCGTGGTCGACACCGCGCAGAACAAGGCCGTCGGCACCATCCAGCTGATGGAGAAGAAGACCGGCAAGGACGGCAAGGCCGCCTACACCCACGACCTGCGCGAGCTGGTGGTCGACAGCGCCGCCAACCGCCTGTACGTGACCGGCCACAGCAGCCAGCCGGACGTGAGCAGCGTGCTGTTCGTGATCGATACCACCACGCTGAAGGTGATCAACACCATCGACGGCCTGGGCAATGCCAAGGCGCCGGGCCTGGCGCTGGATGCGGCCAACAAGCGCGTCTACACCAGTAACCTGCTGGCCGATCTGGTGGTGGTGGGCACCGATTCGAACAAGGTGGTGGCGCAGCACAAGATCGCCGCCGAGCAGCCGATGAACATCGCGCTGGACCCGGCCGGTAAGCGCCTGTTCGTGACCGATCAGGGCTCGGAATTCCTGCGTGGCTACCAGGCCAAGAGCAGCGGCCTGGTCAGCAAGCACCCGGGCCAGCGCGTGCTGGTGCTGGACCGCAGCACCGGCAAGGAACTGGCCAGCATCCCGACCGATGCCGGCCCGCTGGGCATCCTGCTGGATGCACCGCGCAAGCGCCTGTACGTGACCAACCGCGAAGCCGGCACGGTGACCGCCTACAACAGTGACAGCTACCAGAAGGTGGCCACCTACACGGTGCCGACCCACCCGAACAGCCTGGCGCTGGATGCGAAGAACAACGTGTTGTTCGTGAGCATCAAGAACGGCGAGAAGGATGACAAGGGCGCCGACGAGAGCGTGGCGCGGATTCAGCTGTAATGCGATGACGCCGGGCCACGCCCGCCGACGTGCCGCGTGAAGAAGGCAGGGTGCAGACCCTGCCTTTTTCTTTGCCCGGTTGCAGTGCCGGAGGCCGCCCGCTAGGGTTGAAGCCCATGGCAGGGAGCCAAAGGGTCTGAATCATGCTGGGTACCCATCGCTGGCTGCGTGCCGGCCTGTTCTTCATGCTGGCGGGCGCACTCGGCGGCTGCAGCAGCCGCGTACCGGACGCGCCGGAGCCGCTGGATCTGGTCAAATCGATCGACGTTGCCGAACCCGGCCAGGAGGTGCGGTTCGAATTCGAGACGAATGCCCGCAACTTCTATCCGGGTCGCACGTATGCGCTGGAGCTGGAAGTTGAGCATCAGGGGCCGGAGGACACCCGCGAGCCGAGTATCGCCACGATGCAGATCCCCTTTGAGGTGTCCCTGCAGCGCTTGACCGCAGGTGCTTGGCAGGACGTTGCGACCTACGACAGCTACCAGGCAATGGCTCGCAACGCGGGGGCAGCACTTCCAGAATGGCATGCATCCAGCGAATGGCGGTATACGTCGCCGCACATGGGCAGTGACGGCCAGTACACGCTGAGCCTGGTTGCTCTGCCACTGGAAATTGACTCCCGCTACCGCGTGGACGTGCGTACGGTGCAGAGGACCACGGCACTGCAGGATTACTCGGCCCGTTTGCGGGTCCATGCCGCCCGTCCCGCTGGAAAGTAATCAATCGCTTGGTTGTGGCGCCTTTGTTCGCTCGCCAGGGTAGAAACTTCATGGCAGGGAGCCAAAGGGTCTGAATCATGCTGGGTATCCATCGCTGGTTGCTTGCCGGCCTGATCTTCACGCTGGCGGGCGCACTCGGCGCCTGCAACAGCCGCATACCGGATGCGCCGGAGCCGCTGGATCTGGTCAAGCCGATCGACGTGGCCGAACCCGGCCAGGCGGTGCGGTTCGAGTTCGAGACAAATACCCGCAACTTCTATCCGGGTCGACCCTATGTGCTGGATCTTGAAGTGCAGCGACATGGACCCGGGCCCGGCAGTGAGCCAGATATGGACAGTGTTCATGTTCCCTTCCAGCTGTCCCTACAGCGCTGGGTAGCAGGTGCCTGGCAGGACGTTGCAACCTCTGATGTCCATCAGGCAAGGGCGCGCAATCTGGGTGAGCCGCTCCCCGAATGGCATGCATCGGCAGACTGGCGCTACGCGCAGCAGGTATCGATGGACGCCAACCGATACAGGTTGAGCATCGTTACGCTGCCGCTGGAAACGGGTGCCCGCTACCGCCTGGATGTGCGCACGGTGCAGCCCACCGCTGCGCTCCAGCATTACCCGGCACAGCTGCGGGTTCATGCCGACCCACTCTCTGGAAAATAGCCACTGTCACACCTCTGATGGGAATTGAAGGGGTCTTCTTATGGACAAGCCACGTTACGCCGTCGAGATCATCATCGCCGCCCCCGGTACGCCGTTGATAGACAAGAAGACCGGTAGCCAGGAAGTTATTGATGGGGTGCCGCAGACTTCCGGGCCAGGCCACATGTTCTACGTGCTTCGTGCACCCGGTCAGCAGCCTCAGAGCTACGGGTTTGCACCCATAGAACACGGAAGCGTGAACGGCCAAGGCAAGGTCATGAATGATGATGCGACAATCTACAAGGACCCCCATTACAGCCGCACTCTCGAAATCAGCGAGGAGCAGTACAAGAAGCTTGAAGCGTTCGGCACGTACCCAAGTAAGTACGGCTTCGATCTGCAATACAAGGACGTGCGCCACAACTGCGTTGACTTCACCTGGGAAGCGTTGAACCACGCGGGCATCGAGCGGAAAAAGAGCATCGACGTGAACGCGCTGGGAGGCGGTATTGGTCAATTGCTTCCCGATGTCCGTATTCCCTTGGAGAGCAAGGGCGCAGGCAAGGATGGATTCCGACCGCTGCGCAACATCCATGGTGTGGACAGCATTGATCCGCCGTTTCCGGACAGCGAGCTCAATCAGAAGAAAACCAATCCCTTGCCCGCGCGCAGCTTCCAGCAACGCATCCTGAGCGACGCTGAGGGCGTGGGCGAACGAAGCGGTGTTCATCTCGCCAGGCACGGCAACGACTTGCTGCTCTCGCAGATCCACCAGGGCGTGGCCCTGCTCGATGCAGAGCGGGGCCGCGCCTTCGATGCCGCCAGCGAGAACATCAGCGCCAGCCTGTACGCCCTGGCCAAGGCGAACGGCCTGACCCAGGTCGACCACGTGCTGTTGAGCGATCGCACGGCGCAGGCCGATGTGGCGCAGAACATCTTCATCGTGCAGGGCGAGCGCGACGACCCGGCACAGCTGCGCGCCAGCATGCCAACTGCGGTGGCCGCGCAGACACCGGCGGAAACCTCGTTCGAGCGTGCCGAGCAGCTGTCGCAGTCTGCGCAGTCGCGCACGCAGGATGAGCTGCAGCAGCGCCAAGTGCAGGAGCAGTCCGGGCCGCGTATGGCCTAGGGCGGCAAGCGCCACGGCGAGCCGGCATTCTCGCGCTGGGCCGCCAGCAACGCTGGAGGCGGTTCAGCCCAGGCGGTGTGCCGGGTTCTGCTGCTGTTCCTGCTCTCGGGCCTGCTGTTCGGGCAGCTGTCCCACGGTGGGTTGCTGCGGGGCAATGCCCAGCTTCTGCATCGACTGCTCCACCGGCGTCTGCGCCGCCACAGCGGTCGGCATCATCGCCCGCAGATGCGCAGGATTGGCCGGGTCGCCCTGCACCACGAAGATGTTGTGCCCGGCCGGATGCTGGGCCGTCGCATTGCTGACCAGCACATGGTCGACCTGCTGCAGGCCCCGCTCGCGGGCGAGCACGGTCAGGCTGGCAGTTAGTCGCTCGCTGGTCTGGTCGAACGGGCGACCATGCTGGGCGTCCAGTGTGGCCACGCCCTGGCGGATCTGCTGGTTGAGGCCGTAGTCGGGGTGGTTGTTGGTGATCTCTGCCATGGCGATCGAACGGTAGCGGTGGGTCGTGGTGGGCCCGGTCAGTATAGATCCGGCCCGTGAAGCGCGCCCGAGGGGTCAGTCCGCCGGCCGATGGTCGTAGCTGATCACCCGCTCGGCCAACCAGCGCCCGTCCACGCGGCGCCAGACCTGGATGAAGCGGGCCTGGCCCACCCAGCGTTCCACACCGTCCTTGCCACGTTCATGGAAACGGTGGTCGCCGATCTCCAGCGCCCGCTCGTAGTGCAACGGGAACACCTGCAGCGAAGGTTCCACCAGCTCACGACGCAGGCTCCAGCCGCCCTTGCGCGCATTGCTGCACATGTTGGCCACGCTGCGGCGGAAGTCCTCGCGGTTGCTGGCTGACTTGCCGTCCTTGTCATGGAAGAACTCCATGTCTTCGGTGGTCATCGCGGCGGCCCGGTCGGCATCGCAGGCCTCGAAGGCCACAGCAAAGAGCTGGGTGTCGGCCTGGCGGATCTGTTGGCGCAGGTCATCGGCGGGCGACGGTGCGGCAGCGAGACCGGCGGCGAGCAGGGGCAGGGTGAGCAGCAGCATGGCGAAACTCCCGGGGATGGTTCACGCAGGCTCGCATGGCATCTGGGCCGCTGCAGCCGACCTGCGACGAAACGGGCTTTCCGCGGAGCGAATGCCCGCATTGACGGCCCGGCTCCAGCGGCGTCGCCTGTGCAGGCGATGTCATGGCGATCGGCGATTCCATCACGGTCGCGATAGGGGCCGGCCACTAGCCTGAAATCCTCCCCTTCCACAGGAGCTCCCATGCCTGCTTCCCGCATTCGCCTGCACGTTGAAGACACCGGTGGTGACGGCCGCCCGGTCATTCTGATCCACGGCTGGCCGCTGTCCGCCGATGCCTGGAAACAACAGGTGTCGATCCTGCGCGATGCCCAGTACCGCGTGATCAGCTACGACCGCCGCGGCTTTGGCCGCTCCGACAAGCCGGGCGAGGGTTATGACTACGACACGCTGGCCGCAGACCTAGCCGGGTTGATCGAAGAGCGTGATCTTCGCGACGTCACCCTGGTCGGCTTCTCGATGGGCGGCGGTGAGGTGGCGCGCTATGTGGCCAACCACGGTCAGGAGCGCCTGCACAGCGTGGTGTTTGCTGCTGCCGTGCCGCCGTATCTGCTGCGCAGTGATGACAATCCGCATGGCCCGCTCACCCAGGAAAAGGCCGCTGAAATGCGCAGTGGTCTTGAGAAGGATCGTGAGGCGTTCTTCGATGGCTTCACCCGCGATTTCTTCAGCGCCAATGGCCAGTTGATGGTGACCGAAGAGACGCGTCAGGCGGCGATCGCGCTGTGCCATCAATCGGACCAGAACGCAGCGCTGGGGTGCATGAAGGCGTTTGCTACAACCGATTTCCGCGAAGACCTGAAGAAGATCACCGTGCCCACCCTGATCCTGCACGGCGACAGCGATGCCATCGTGCCGTTCGAGGGTTCTGGCGAACGCACCCATCAGACGATTGCCGGCAGCGAAGTGGTGATCCTTGAAGATGCGCCGCATGGCTGCAACACCAGTCATGCTGATCACTTCAATCTGGCACTGCTGAACTTCCTGAAACGGTAAGCTGCCGCGATGCGCGAACCGAAGACACCGCCTTGGAAGAAGCCCAATCCCAAGGGCCAGACGTCGCAGCCGTTGTCGGCCGCCCAGAAAGAGGCAGCTCGGCAGCGTGCGGAAGAGAACGGGCGGCGTTATCCGAATCTGGTGGACAACATGTGGGCGGCGAAGCTGCCACGCGGATCCTGATCTGTGGAGTCGAGCCATGCTCGACTCCGCTCTGCATCCATCCACGCATGGCGTGGATCTACGGCAAAAGCAGCCGAGCATGGGCTCGGCTCTACAGGTCGGCCAGCGGCTTCCAGCCGGGTTCCAGCCAGGGTGAGGTCTCGCGCTGGCGGACGGTGATTGCCTCAACCGGCACCTCAGCCAGGCGCGCAAGCTCCGCACGCAGAACATCGGCGTCCACCGGTATGGCCGTAGCCACCTGCAGGCGATCACCCTGATGCCTCACCTGTACCGGTAGCGTGGCGCACGCATCATGCTCGCCGCCGGTGCGCCCGATCGGGTAGCGCATTGCTACCGGCCGCGACAGCTGCGTCAGTGCTGGCTGCCATGCCTGCATTACGAGGGGCTGCCGGGCAGCGGGAACACGTACTTCAGCAATCGTGGCCGGGTAGCCGGTGAGGCTCTCGACCATGACCTGGAAGTGCGCGCCATCCGGCACGACCAGCACGGCGGCGATCAATGCGGAGAGCGAAACGAACACCGCCGCGAGGTTCCAGCTGCGCGGTGCGGTGGCCGGGCGAGTTGCGGTGCGCAGGCCCGGTTTGCACCGCAGCTTGCGCGCGTAGATGCGCCGGTCCTTCCTGCGCGGGCTGCTGCCGTGCTCGGGCAGGTTAAAGGGAACCCGTGGAAGGCGCGCTGCGCGGGCCTTGATCAGGCGCGACAGCAGCATCCACGCGATCACGAACGCCAACAGCGGAAGCAGCGTTCGCACCCACAGATACAGCGTGACCATCCACAACACCTCTACATACGACCATCCATGCTCATCCACATCCTACCGGGACCGCGCGCCGGTTGTCGTATCCGCCAGCCGACAAGCACAGGGCGCTTGGTTAGGATGGTCCTTTGTTGTCATGGATGAACCGATGGTCTCTGCTGCTACCCGCTTCTGTCGTATCTGTGGTCCCGGCCCGATCCTGATGGTGCTGCAGGTGGTGGCGCTGCTGTCGATGGCGCTGGCAGCCGGCTTCTTCCATTACCGCGTGGATCTTCTGCTGGAGCCGGTGGATGAAACCTGCGGCGGCCCGGATTCGGTGGCACGCATGCAGGTGGCGGAGCAGTTGATGGCCCGTTCGCTGGCGCTTGAGCCTTGGCAGCCGTTGCATTGGATTCCGCTGGCCGGCGTGACACTGGCCATGCTGGGTGCGATGTCGATCAGTCTCTATCGGCTCGGGCGCCTGCCGGGGAGACTGCGCGTGGCCAACTGGGGAATGATGGCACTGCATGGCGTGATACTGGCGTTGGCCAGTTGGGCGCTGCGTCTGTACGACACGGCATGGACCAGCGTAGCGACGCTGTCTCCTGCGGCGTGCATGGTTGAGCTGGGTGAGCAGGGCAGGTTGCCGCTGGCGCAGGCGCAGCAGGTAGTGTTCGAGATCCTCACCCATGAGCATGCGCCGCTGCTGCGCAACCCTGATGATCTTGCCCTGGTGCTGGTCGCGTTGATGCTGATGGCGATGGCTGCGGGGTTCATGCTGTGGCGGGCGATAGTGCGCGAACGTCAGGTGCAGTCGCCCAGCCCATAGCGGGTGTGTGACCAACCACGCGCCCGCAATCGCGCTAAAGTCAGCACTTCGCTCCTGCAAGGAAGTGCTGATGCGTTGGTTGATGCGTGCTGTGCCGTTGCTGCTGTGTTCGTTGGCGGTACACGCCGCCGAAGTGGACCGCCGGATTGCGGTGACCATCGACGACCTGCCTTGGGCGCGCGTGGACGAGATCGTTCCGCCGGACCTGCAGTCGCGGCATGAAGCGCTGATGGCAGAGCTGCGCCAGGCGGGCGTGCCGGTGGTGGGCTTCGTCAACGAGAACAAGCTTGAGGTCGACGGGCAGGTGCAGCCGGCGCGGGTGCAGATGCTGCGCGACTGGCTGGATGCCGGTTATGTGCTGGGCAACCACACCTATTCGCACATGGATCTGAACGCCAAGGGCGTGCCTGCGTTCCAGCAGGATTTCCTGCGTGGTCAAACGGTGCTGCGACCCTTGCTGGCCGAGCGCGGACTGAAGCCGCAGTGGATGCGCCATCCCTATCTACGTGCCGGACGCACACCGGAAGAACGCGCGGAGATGGACGTGTTCTTCAAGGCGCACGGCTACCGCGTGGCGCCGGTGACGGTCGACAACGGTGAGTGGGTGTGGGCCTTCGCCTATGCCAACGTGATGAACGAACAGCCTGACTCGCCCGAACGCGAGGCGACGCTGGCGCAGCTGCGCAAGGGCTATGTGCCCTACATGCTGAACAAGCTGGACTACTACGAGAAGCAGTCGCAGGCGCTGCTGGGCTACGCGCTGCCGCAGGTCTGGCTGATGCATGCGAATGAACTCAATGCAGCCACGTTTGCCGAACTGGTGGCGGCGACCAAGCGGCGCGGCTATCGCTTCATCTCGCTGGAGGACGCGATGCGCGACCCTGCTTATGCGCGTGGCGCCGAGGGCTACAGCGGTCGCTATGGCCCGAGCTGGCTGCACCGCTGGGCGATGGCCGAGAAGAAGCCGAAAGACTTCTACGCCGGTGAACCCGAGGTGCCGGCGTGGGTGATGAAGCTGGCGAAGGTGGATTCGGAGTGAGGCTCAGCGCTTGACGGCAAGCACGCCGTCAAGCGCCAGTTCGGCCTTGAAGCCGGCCTTTTCCAGGCGCTTGGCTACTTCACGCGGCACGTCGCGGCCGCTGGTCAGCTTGTTCGGCGCGCCGGTGTAGTGGAACAAGCGCCCGCCTTTGCGGATGACGCGGGCGAGGTGGTCGTAGAACACCTGTGAGTACAGTTCGCCGGCGATGCCGAAGCGCGGCGGGTCGTGCAGGATCGCGTCGACGCTGTTGCTGGCCACCTGTTCAATCTGCTGTGAGACATCGCCGTGGCTGAACTGCAGGCGTCCACCGGCCGCGGCCGAGTCCGGATCCGGGGACCACGGGTTGAGCGTGCGCAGCCACATCACGTCGGTGTTCTTCTCGAACGAGCGGATCTGGCCGACACCGGCCTCCAGCGCGCAGGCGGCGAAGTAGCCCAGGCCGCCGCAGGTATCGAGGATGACCTTGCCGGCCGGGGCGACCAGCTCGACCTTACGGCGCGCATCCTCGAACGGTGACAGCTTGGAGGTCGGCAGCATCTTGATGCCGTCGATCTCGAAGGTCGGTGCGCCCCATTCGGTCGGCACCAGCTTGATCAGCGAGCTGCTGTAGCGCGAGATAGGTGCGAAGTCCTCGCCATCCCAGTAGTACAGCGTGCGGTCCTTCAGCTTGCCCGGCCACGGGTAGCGCTGGCCACGGAAGTGGAAGCCGTCGGCATCCAGCACCACGCTGTCCTCGCTGCGGCCAAGGTCGAGCGAGCCCTGCCAGTCGGCAGCGCCCTTGTTATGGGCACGGCGCAGGGTGTCAGCGCTGTCGCGGGTCAGCAGGGGGCCGGTGTAATGGGGCAAGGCGGGTACCGGGGCGGTTCGGGGGAGGGCATGGTACCGCAGCTGTTGCCGGGGCCACGCGTGGCTGCTGCAGTAGATCCACGCCATGCGTGGATGTAGACGGGAGGAGCCGAGCGTGGGCTCGGCGCTACCGCTGGCTGGTGCAGCTGAAGCCGTGCGTGGCTCCTTCTCCTGAGATCATGTTGACGCCACGCGAAGGCCGCATGCCCTGCAGCGCGCACGACTGACGGTGGACCTCCTGGGTTTCCGGTGGCTGCCGATCAAAGTCGTAGCGCAGGCTGCCGTCTTCCTGCAGCAGCCAATGCACGGTAACGCGCTCGTGGCGACCATCGCCGAGATCCCAGTCCAGGGTGCGCAATATCAGCGTCTGGCCGTCGGGCAGTTCCCGGACTTCGTCATAGGCACCCTGGGTTTTGGCGGTGCTCACCGCAAGCAGCAGGAAGAGCAGCATTGGTGTTGATCCTCAAAGTGCGCAGGATGTGCTCAGACAGGCGTGCGCGGCCATCAGAATCATTGCATCTTACGGGCACTTCACCGCATAAACCGGCCCGGCCCCAATCAGCATCAACGCCATGTAGTCACTGTCGCTGGCCTTGCCCTTCAGCGTCGCGCCCTTGTTGAAGTGGAAGATGCCGAAGCCACCGGCCATGCGGATCAAGGCGCTGTCGATCTGCTCGGCGTCGTCGCGGAAGTAGCGGCTGATCTCGCTGCGGGTGGCCTTGTGCAGGGCATTCGGCTCGCGCTGCCACTGCTCGCCACGGCTGAAGGAGACGAAGTACTGGCCGCCTTCCTTCTCGATGCGGAAGTCGGCCGGTTTGCGCGCGCCGGTGGCGAAGCAGCCCTGCAATGGGTCGGCGCTGAAAGGAAGCCCGGCATCACCGCTGCAGGCGGTGAGCAGCAGGAGGGCACCTGGCAGCAGCAGGCGGAGCGTGCGCATGGGATGTCCCGACGGGGCAGGTGCGGCTAGTGTAGGCAGCACACGGGCGTGGTCCGTACAGAAATTCGGCAAGGACACAGGGGTTTTCGGATGGCGAAGGGCAAGGCACCGTGGTGCGGCGTGGCCAGTTGGCTGGGGATCGTGGTGGGCTGGGGCGCGGGTACGCTCGCAGCGCAGGCGGCGGGAGACAACAGCCTGGCGGCGGGGCTGGGCGTTGGCGTGCTGGGCGCGGCGCTGGTGGGCTGCGGTCTGGCGGTGGCTTCGCGCGTGCGCGGTGAGCGCTGGCCGTGGATCGGCATCGGTGGTGCAGTGCTGAGCGCGCTGCCGCTGCTGATGTACCTGTTGCGGATGATGTTGAAGCTGTAGTTGTAGAGTCGAGCCATGCTCGACTTGTGGGCAACGCAGCCAGGCATGGCCTGGCTCTACTGGTCAGCGGCGGCCGGAGCATGCCATGCCGGCCAGCGGCCGGCACTACCCGGCGTGGATCATGCGCTGCGGTGAATCTCCACCGTCACGTGCACCAGCTCCTCATGAATCGCCAGCGCGTTGCGCACGGTATCGGCATCCAGACTGACGTCGCTGGTGACCACGCTGGCGCTGACCGCGTACTTGCCGCGACCCACCTGCCAGACGTGCAGGTCCGCCAGGCGTGCCGGCCACGGGCCTTTTTCGATCGCTTCGCGCACTTCGGCCACCACCGGCGCGTCCATCTGCGCATCGAGCAGGATGCGGCCACTGTCGCGCAGCAGGCCGATCGCCCAGACAGTAACCAGCACGGCGCCGACCAGGCCCATCACCGGGTCCAGCCAGGTCAGGCCGAGCAGCTTGCCGCCGAGCAGGGCGACGATGGCCAGTACCGAGGTGGCGGCGTCGGCCAGCACGTGCACGTAGGCCGAGCGCAGGTTGAGGTCGTGACCGTGTGCATGGCCGTGATCGTGGTGTTCGTGGTCATGTCCGTGATGATGGCCATGGTCATGCCCGTGGTGATGATGCGCGTGGCCCGGGCTGTCGTGCAACCACCAGGCGCAGAGCAGGTTCACGCCCAGGCCCACCGCTGCGATGGCGATGGCTTCGTTGTAGTGGATGGGGGCGGGCACCCACAGCCGTTCCAGCGATTGCACGGCCATCAATGCGGCGACGCCAAGCAGGGCGATGGCGCTGGTGTAGCCGGCCAGGATCTCGATCTTCCAGGTGCCGAAGGCGAAGCGCGGATCGTGTGCGTAGCGCCGCGCACAGCGGTAGGCGAACACCGAGAGGCCCAGCGCCAGCGCGTGCGAACTCATGTGCCAGCCGTCGGCGAGCACGGCCATGGAGTTGAACCACCAGCCGCCGACGATCTCTACCAGCATCATGGCGACGGTGAGCCACAGGGCGCGGCGGGTATTGCGTTCGGCCAGCGGGTTGCCATCGTCGAAGCGGTGTTCGTGGCGGCGGGCGGCGGCGAGGGCGTCCAATTGCATGGCGGTGGGAGCTGGAGTGGATACCCCCATAGGGTATATGATCCCGCCATGGCCCATGTACACAAGAATCGAAAGCAGCTGCTGACACGGGTACGCCGTATCGCGGGTCAGGTGGCGGCGTTGGAGCAGGCGCTGGACACCCCCGAGGGGGAAGCGGGTGACTGCGCGGACGTGCTGGTGCAGGTGGCCGCCGTGCGCGGTGCGGCCCACAGCCTGCTGATGGAGCTGCTGCACGAGCACCTGCAGGAACACGTAGTGGGTGCCGATGACCCGCAGCAGCGGGCGGACGAGGCTGCGGTGCTGGTGGAGTTGCTGCGCCGCTATGGCAAATAGCAGGGGTAGTGCCGGCCGTCGGCCGGCAACTGCAGGTTGCGTCCGAAGCTCATGCGGTTGCCGGCCAGTGGCCGGCACTACCCGTGGCGTCCGGAGCTCATGCAGTTGCCGGCCAGCGGCCGGCACTACCCGTGGCGTCTGAAGTTCATGCGGTTGCCGGCCAGCGGCCGGCACTACCCGTGGCGTCCGAAGCTCATGCGGTTGCCGGCCAGCGGCCGGCACTACCCCGCGTGCCGGTGCCGCGCGTTCCAGATATGCGTGGCGGCCAGCAGCAGGCTGCCGGTGACGGTCATCGGTGTTTCCCATGCATGCGTCGGCAGCGCCAGTGCGCCGGCCAGCAGCAGGCCAAGACCCACGCCGGCGGTGGCCCAGGCCAGTACCGGCAGCGGGTGACGGCGCTCGGCCCGCCACAGCGCGTAGCCGGTCAGTGGCAGGGCGATGGCCACGAACAGCAGGTGGACCCATTCCGCTTCGGCCCAGGTGCCGAACAGCGGCAGCGCGGCGGCCAGCAGGGGCAGCGCCAGGCAGTGCAGCAGGCACAGGCTGGACAGGGCGACCGCGCCGGCATCGAGCAGGGCGGCAGAAGGCGACTTCATCAGGGGAGGTTCCTTGCGCAACAATTGTTATACAGTAACATTTCCGTTCCGCAGCCAACCCGCTCCGACATGAACACTGTTTCCCGCGCCGACCGTCGCCTTCCGGTCACCGTGCTGTCCGGCTTCCTTGGGGCCGGCAAGACCACCCTGCTCAACCAGATCCTGCGCAACCGCGAGGGCCTGCGCGTGGCGGTCATCGTCAACGACATGAGCGAGGTCAACATTGATGCGCAGCTGGTGCGCGAAGGTGGCGCCGAGCTGCGCCGCACTGAAGAGACACTGGTGGAATTCAGCAACGGCTGCATCTGCTGCACGCTGCGCGATGACCTGCTGCAGGAAGTGCGGCGCCTGGCTGATGCGGGTCGCTACGACTACCTGTTGATCGAATCGACCGGCATCGGCGAGCCGATGCCAGTGGCGGCCACGTTCGCCGTACGAGACGAGCAGGGTTTCAGCCTGAGTGACGCCGCGCGGCTGGACACGATGGTGACGGTAGTTGACGGCAGCGCATTCCTTGCCGACTTCGGTTCGACCCTGCGGCTGGCCGAGCGTGGTCAGCAGGCTGGTCCGGACGATGACCGCGGTGTGGTCGATCTGCTGTGCGAGCAGGTGGAGTTCGCCGACGTGATCGTGGTCAGCAAGGTCGACCAGGTGGATGACGAAGTGCTGCAGGACACGCTGGCCGTGCTGCGCGGGTTGAACCGCGACGCCAAGCTGCTGCTGTCCAGCTTCGGTGATGTGCCGTTGGCCGAGCTGCTGGATACCGGTCGCTTCGACATGGAGCGTGCGCAACGCGCGCCGGGTTGGGTGAAGGAGCTGCGTGGCGAGCACACACCGGAAACCGAAGAGTACGGCATCGGCAGCTTCGTCTACCGTTCGCGGCGTCCGTTCCACCCCGCGCGATTCGCCCGCGCGCTGCAGTCCGGCATGCCCGGCGTGATCCGCAGCAAGGGCTGGTTCTGGCTGGCCAACCGCATGGATTGGGTAGGCGAGTTGAACACCGTGGGCGCGGCGACGCGGACGCAGGCGGCGGGTTTCTGGTATGCCGCGCGCGACCGCGTGCGGGCTGGGCTGGAAGACACCACACCGTTGTTGCCGCCGACGCCGTTGCCTTACAGCGACCTGGGATGGGCGCGGCAGCAGGCCGATTGCTGGAGCGCGCCGCTGCCGGGGCTTGAGGAATTCCCGGATTCGGCCGCGCACACGGCGATGCAGCGGCTGTGGCACCCATTGTGGGGTGATCGCCGCCAGGAGCTAGTGGTGATTGGTGTGCACATGGACGAGCGCGCGGTGCGTGCGGAGCTGGATGCGTGCCTTCTCAACGACCAGGAGCTGCGTGCGGGGCCATTGTTGTGGCACCAGTTGCCGCAGGCGTTCCCTGTGTGGAAGCGTTGACGGTGCATTGATGATCCATGGGTTGCCGGCCAGCGGCCGGCACTACCCCTGGTCGATACGTCATGCGTGGATGGATGCATGGCGGAGTCGAGCATGGCTCGACTCTACAGACTGTCGCGCCATTGCCAGCTGTTGGCGGTGACCTGCAATACCTGCGTCGGCCGCAATGCCTGCAGCAGATGCAGATCGTGGCTGACCATCATCAAGGCACCCGGCCATGCCGCCAGCAGTTCCTCCAGTGCCTGCAATGCGCTTAGGTCCAGTGCATTGCCGGGCTCGTCCAGCAGCAACAGCTGCGGCGCGGGATCGGCATACAGCACGCTGGCTAGTGCGCCCTTCACCCGTTCGCCATCGCTGAGGCTGCGGGCGGGGCGCTGGATGCGTTGTGCATCCAGTCCCAGCAGCGCGAGCCGGGTGCGCAGTTCGCCCGGGTCCGCACCCGGATTGGCGGCCTGTAAGCTATCGAGGATGCTGTGCTCGCCGGACAATCCCAGTAGTTGCTGGTCAAGCAGCGCCAGTGGCGCGTGGCGTTGCACAGTGCCATCGCGCGCTCGCAGCTGGCCGGCCAGCACACGCAGCAGGGTGGATTTGCCACTGCCGTTGTCACCGACCACGGCGATGCGCTGCCCTCGACGGATCTCCAGCTGCAACGGGGCACTGCAGCCATGTGGCAGCACCAGCGCCTCGGTCTGCAGCAGACGCGTGTTGCCACGTTCACCCCCACCGGCAAATAGCGCCAGTTCCGGTGCCGCATGAACCGCGGATGCCGCTGCGCGCAGCTGCTCTGCGCTGGCCTGCAGCCGCTCGGCCTGCACCTGCTGCGCGCGCCCATGACTGGCTTCGGCGCGCTGCTTCTGGCGGCCGAGCAGGATCGGCGCCTGGTTGGCCTGCTTCGCATCGCGGTTGCCACGTGCCTGGCGTTGCTGTTGGCGTTCGTGCTGCTCGCGCGCGCTGCGTTGTTGCTGTCGGTGCTGGGCGCGCGCATGGTCGAGCTGGGTGGCGGCGGCTTCGCGTTCGGCGGCGCGCACCTCGGCATAGTGCTGCCACGCGCCGCCATAGCGATGCAGGCCACGCGCATCAAGTTCGACAATCTGCTGCATGCGGCCCAGCAGTTCGCGATCATGGCTGATTGCCAGCAGGCCGCCGCGCCATTGCTGCAACTGCTTGTACAGCTGCTGGCGATGACGCGCATCAAGGTGATTGCTGGGTTCGTCCAGGATCAACCAGTCGGCGCCGCTGGCCCACGCGCCGGACAGCGCCACCTGCATCGCCTGGCCGCCACTGAGGCGTGCGGCAGGCTGGGCGTGATCGAGATCGTCGGGCAGTCCTAGCGCCTGCCATTGCTGCTGCAGGCGTTCGCGCAGGTCCCAGCGCTCGCCTACGCAGGTGAAGTCGGCCTCATCGACGCTGCCGGCTTCGATGCGTGCCAGCGCGGACAGCGCTTCACCCACACCGGCCAACTCACCGACGGTGCCGGCTGGTGGATAGCCCGGTGTGGGCAACAGGAACACGCGGTCACTGCCACGCACCTGGCCACTGTCGGGCGACAGCCGCCCGGCCAGCAGGCGTGCGAGCACGCTTTTGCCGGTGCCATTGGCACCGACCAGGCCGGTGGCGACCGGTTCGAAGGAAAACGACAGATCGGAAAACAGCACTCGGCCGTCGGCCAATCGATACGACACGCGATCGAGCGTGAGGGAATGCGGGGTCATGCGACCTCCATGGATGCCGGGTTCTCCCCTGCGCGCAGGGGCGGGAAGAGTCAGGCCGTCTAGTGGGAAGACGGCGGCATCAATGGCGCATTGGTCGCGAGCCTCTGGGAGGAATGAGCGGCCAGTATAGCGGGGTTGGCTGAATGGTCGGGTGCGGCGGCCGCTGGCATGGCCCGGCGCTACCAGTGTTCGGGTGGTTCCGTTGTAGAGCCGAGCCCATGCTCGGCTGCGCTTCGCTTGGCATGCGGTGAGTCGAGCATGGCTCGACTCTACAAGAGGCATCCGCGCATGGCATGACCTACGGCACGGTTTCCAGGCGTGCGCTGACAAAGTCGATGAACACCCGAAGCTTCGGAAGCACGTGGCGGCCGGACGGCCACAGCAGGTGGAAGATACCGCAGGAGTGCACATGCTCGTCGAGCACGGTCACCAGCCGGCCATCGGCCAGCGCATCGCGTACCGAGTGCACTGGCACGAAGGCCAGTCCAGTATCGCGTAGTGCCAGCGCCACGCGCGCTTCGATGGTGTTGGCCACCATGTGCACGGGTAGCTCCTGCGGGGCGTCATTGCCGGGCCACTGGATCGGCCACAGCTCCAGCTTGCCGGTGCTGGGGAAGCGGTAATGCAGCAGGGTGTGTTGGAGCAGGTCGGCCGGCGCACGCGGAACACCGCGACGCTGCAGGTACGCCGGCGAGGCGACGATGCGGCGCGGGAACACGCCCAGGCGTCGGGCGTTCATGCGTGAGTCGCTGGGTTCGCCGACGCGTAGCACAGCGTCGAAGCCTTCCTCGATGACATCGACCAGCCGGTCGCTGAAATCCAGGTCCAGACGGATGTCCGGATACGCGGCCATGAACTCGGCCATCAGCGGCAGGGTCAGGTCACCCACCAACGGCAGGCCGATGCGCAGTGTGCCGCTCGGTGCGGCATGCGGCTGCGCCAGTTCGGTGCGCGCGGCATCGCGCTCGTCGAGGATGCGCCGGCAGCGTGCCAGGAACAGCTGGCCCTCGGCGGTGAGGGTGATGCTGCGCGTGCTGCGGTGGAACAGGCGCACGCCGAGTGCGTGCTCCAACCGTGCAACGCACTTGCCGGCGGCCGAGGCCGAGATGCCCTGCAGGCGCCCGGTCTCGACGAAGCTGCGGGTATCGGCCGCGTGCACGAAGGTCTGCAGATTGGCGAGGTTGTCCAGGACTGACATGGGCGTGTGGGCAATGAAAGCGGCAGGGTAGGTGGCTGCGATCGCGGGGCCAGGCACCGCCACCGCAACACTGTGGTGCGGGGCGGCGCGGCGACCGTTGCGGCCTTGCAGTTCCGGCCATCATGCCGATTGCGGACTGCAGGGTCCATGATGCACGGAGCGGCAACCGGCTTTTTGCCCGGTGGCCTGCTGCCTAACGTGGCGGGCCTCTCCCCACGGATCACCGCGATGAACGCTGCCCTTTCCCTTGCCCCCGCGCCGGCCCTGCCGTCGGTGCAGCGGTTGCTGCAGCAGGTCCACCCGCAACGCCTGGTCGGCGCGGTGGTGCTGGTGCGCGAGCACGGCGTGCTGCGCCATGCCAGCGCCACCGGCCTGGCCGATCGTGAATCGGGTGCCGCGATGCAGCGCGAGCAGTTGTTCCGGCTGGCGTCGGTGAGCAAGCCGCTGCTGACCACGGTGATCCTGCGCCTGGTGGCCGAAGGTGTGCTGGACCTGGATGCGCCGGTACAGCGCTGGTTGCCGGACTTCCGTCCGGCGCTGGCCGATGGCAGCACGCCGCCGATCAGCCTGCGCCAACTGCTCAGCCACAGCAGCGGGCTGGGCTACCGCTTCCTCGAAGCCGATGCGGATGGCCCGTACGCCCGGGCCGGCGTCAGCGATGGCATGGATGCGAATCCGCTGACATTGGCCGACAACGTGCATCGCATCGCGCAGGCGCCGCTGCTGTTCGAGCCGGGGAGCCAATGGTTGTACTCGTTGGGCGTGGATGTGGCCGGTGCCGTGGCCGAAGCCGCGACCGGTGAAACGCTGCAGGCACTGTTCGAGCGCTTGCTGGCCGCACGCTTGGGCCTGCGCGACACCGCATTCGCGACCACCAACGCGGCGCGGCTGGCCACGCCGTATGTGAGTGACGCACCGCAGCCGCATCGCCTGCAGGAAGGCGAAGTGGTCGCACCGTTCGAGGGTACGGTCGGCATCGAGTACAGCCTCGCCCGTGCTACCGATGCCAGCCGTTTCCCTTCGGCCGGTGCTGGATTGATTGGCAGCGCCGATGAGGTGATGGCGGTGCTGGAAGCACTGCGCGACGTACAGGCCTCGAATCTGTTGCCGCCCGCGCTGGTGGCGGAGATGGCCACTCCGCAGGTGGGCGAGCAGGGGCCGCCGGAGCCGGCCGGCTGGGGCTTCGGGCTGGGCTTTGCGGTGCTGCGCGATGCCGCCGCCAGTGGCACGCCACAAAGCGAAGGCAGCTGGCGCTGGGGCGGTGCCTATGGCCACAGCTGGTTCGTTGATCCCGCGCGCGGGCTGAGCGTGGTGGCGCTCACCAACACCCTGTACGAAGGCATGGATGGCGCCTTCGTCGATGAACTGCGTGACGCGGTCTACGCCGATCTGGAGGCTGCACGATGAGCGGCCATGCCATTGATGCGGCGAGTCCTGCCGGCGAAGCTACACACCTGCCGTGGGCCGGCCTGCTGGCGCTTGCAGGTGGCGGCTTCATCACCCTGCTGACCGAGACCCTGCCCGCCGGTGTACTGCGGCCGATGGGCGAGAGCCTGGGCGTGAGTGATGCGGCGGTGGGCCAGCTGGTCAGCGTGTACGCGCTGGGATCGGTGATGGCCGCACTGCCGATGACCGCGTTGACCCAGCGCCTGCCGCGACGCCCCTTGTTGCTGGCCGCCATTGCCGGCTTCGTGGTGGTCAACACGCTGACCGCCGTGAGCAGCAGCTATCCGCTGATCCTTGCCGCGCGTTTCCTGGCCGGTGTGAGTGGTGGCCTGCTGTGGTCGCTGGTGGCCGGCTATGCGGCGCGCATGGTGGTGCCGTCGCTGCAGGGCCGGGCAATCGCGGTGGCGATGGTTGGATCGCCGTTGGCGCTGTCGCTGGGTGTACCGGCGGGCACGTTGCTGGGCCAGCAGATCGGCTGGCGCTGGGCGTTCGCGTTGATGAGCGTGCTGGGGGTCGGCCTGCTGGCGTACGCGCGCTGGGCACTGCCGGCGCTACCGGCGGCCGCGGCCGGTCAGCGCACGTCGTTGGGTACGGTGTGGCGCATGCCCGGCGTGCGCAGCGCGCTGGCGGTGATGGTGCTGTACGTGCTGGCGCACAACGTGCTGTACACCTACATCGAACCGCTGGCGGTGGAGGCCGGCGCCGGCCGGTGGCTGGACCGCCTGCTGCTGGCCTTCGGCGTGGCTGCCATCGTTGGTATCGGCATTGCCGGTTGGGGCGTGGACCGTCATCTGCGCACGCTGGTGTGGGCGGCCGTGATCGGTTTCATTCTTCCGGTGTTGGCCCTGCTGTTGTGGCCAGGACAGGCCACACCGCTGCTGCTGGCAACGATCCTGTGGGGTGTGGCGTTCGGGTCGGTTGCGACCCTGTTCCAGACCGCGCTCGCACGCCGTGCCGGTGCTGCCGCCGACCTGGCGCAGTCGATGCTGGTGACCGGTTGGAACCTGGCGATTGCCGCCGGTGGCGTAGCAGGCGGTGTGCTGTTGCAGGTCAGCGGCCCGAGCCAGCTGGGCTGGTTGCCGTTGCTGTTGCTGGCGGTGAGCGCGGCGTGGCTGTTGGCACGGCCGAAGGCCTGGGCGTAGGCGCAGACCAGACGTTACCGAGGTGCCGGCCAGCGGCCGGCACTACCGTGGTCCACGCCATCCACGCATGGCGTGGATCCACCGAGCGCAGCGACCCGCGTTTGCTTTTGATTTTCCTGTTGATTCCGTGGTGGGACGCCGCCGGAACCTGTCAGAGGCCGGGGCGGTCGGGTTCGCGGGGGTGTCCGCGGCATGGGCCCGAGGCATGCCTCGGGCGGGTTGGGCAGGACGCCCAACCCCGGTCTTGCCGTGTGCGCAGGACAGCGCACACGAGCAAGCCGCGGCCAAGCCCCCATGGACGGGTCTACGGCGTCCCCCGCGAACCCGACCGTCCCGGCCAACCCCGGGATAGCCGTACGCGACCCACCACGAGGGGCTCTGCCGTTGGCCGTCCTACTCGATCCCCTCACGCTCGATCGGCACGCTGCGCGGATTCTGCATGTGCTCCCGCGCCGCGCCATAGCGCTGCTGCCGCTTGTGATGGAACACCACGAACTCATCCCGCGGCAGCGGCCGCGAGAACAGCCAACCCTGCGCGAACTCGACCTTCCGGGTATGCAGATACGCCAGCTGTGCCTCGGTCTCCACGCCCTCGGCGACCACCCACAGGCCCAGCTCCTTGGCCATGTCGATGATGTGCGGCGTGACTGGGCTGGTTGCGCTCTCGGTGCCGATCGCATCGATGAACGACTTGTCGATCTTCAGTGCATCCAGTGGCAGCTGCTCCAGGTACTGCAGGCTGGAAAAGCCCACGCCGAAGTCATCGATCGCCACGCTGTGGCCGGCCCGGCGTGCCTGCGCCAGCATCGTGCGTGCGCGGTCCAGGTCGAGGAAGCCGTGCTCGGTCGCTTCCATCCAGATCTGCTGCGGCAGGATGCCGCTGCCGGCCATGTGCTTGGCGATCAACTTCAATGCACGACCACTGCTGATGTCCTCGGCGGCGAGATTGATCGCGATGTGCGCGCTGCGGTCGGCCACCAGCAGCTCGCGCATGTCGCGCACCACGTTCTCGATCACCAGGTCGGTGATCGCGCCGATCATGCCGGTCTCTTCGGCCAGGGGAATGAACAGGTCGGGGCGGACCTGGGTTCCATCCTGACGCTGCCAGCGAATCAATGCTTCGGCGCCGACGCAGATGCCGGTATCCAGTTCGATGATCGGCTGGTAGTGCAGGTACAGCTCGCGGCGGCGGATCGCCGTGGCCAGTTCGCCGCGCAGCGACAGCCGGCGGCGCGACAGCCAGATCACCAGGCCGGCACCCACGGCAGCCATCAGCAACCCGAGCGGTACGTACAGCCATGCCTGCTGGCGGAAGGTGGCGGCCAGTGCCGTGCGTGGCGTGGTGGCGATCGCCAGCCATTCGCCATTGCGGGCGGTGGCGTAGAGGGTGTTGTGGTCCAGCCCTTCGCCCGGGTTGCGCAGCAGGGTCTCCAGCAGCGCCGGATCCATGCCGTCCTGCTTGGCCAGCAGGCGGCCGTCCGGGCTGGCCAGGGCCAGGCGCACGTTGGGGTCGGCGATGACATCGACGAAACGGCGCGGGTCGACCAGTACGTCGTAGGCGCCGTACAGGATCGACAGCACCTGGCGGCGGCCGCTGGCTTCGGGGCGCACGTCCACCGCGATGCCGGCCCCTTCGCTGGTCACATGGTCGGCCTTGGGCTGCTTCACATCGGCCAGGAACGGGCCCCACGACGTGCACCGCAGCGTGCCGCCTTCGAAATAGCCCATCTGGTCGATCGACGGCGTGGTCATCACCAGGGTCTGCATGCGCTGGATATGGTCCGGGCTGCACGGCACATGGGCGCCCGCCTCCGCCGACTTCAGCGCGGCCAGCGCGTCATGGTAGGACTGGTCGGAACGGCGCAGCGCGCGGCCGGCGATGTCGCGCAGGCGCTGCTGCTCGACACTGACCGCACGGTCCCAGGTGGCATAGGCCATCACCGCGATCGGCACCGCTGCGGCCAGCAGCGCCAGCGCGGTGCCACCAATGATGATGCGCAGGCGGCTCATGGCTGGAGCTCCGGCGGGGCAGGCAGGTCAGGGCGCATGGGCGGGGCCGGTCCTTGGGCAGGTGCGGCTATCTGAGCATGGCGCCGGGCCGGGCGGAATGGGACGAATCCGGTATTTGGTCACAATGTGGTGAAAGCGACCGCCATTGACGTAATCGGGCCGTCTGGCGCTGGCGCTCCGGGCCGGGGAGGACTAACGTCGAACGCTTCGCCCGCCCCAGTGCACGCCCATGACCGAGCCCGCAACGCCCCCCGAGCACCTGCGCCGCAGCCTGTCCAACCGCCACCTGCAGCTGATCGCCATCGGCGGTGCCATCGGCACCGGCCTGTTCATGGGCTCGGGCAAGACCATCAGCCTGGCCGGCCCGTCCATCGTCTTCGTCTACCTGATCATCGGCGCGATGCTGTTCTTCGTGATGCGCGCGATGGGCGAGCTGCTGCTGTCCAACCTGCAGTACAAATCCTTCATCGATTTCTCCACCGATCTGCTCGGTCCCTGGGCCGGCTTCTTCTGTGGATGGACGTACTGGTTCTGCTGGATCGTCACCGCCATCGCCGACGTGATCGCGATTGCCGCCTACGCGCAGTTCTGGTTCCCCGGGCTGGATGCGTGGATACCGGCACTGGCCTGCGTGCTGCTGTTGCTGGCACTGAACCTGGTGACGGTGAAGCTGTTCGGCGAGATGGAATTCTGGTTCGCGCTGATCAAGATCGTGGCGATCTGTGCGCTGATCATCACCGGCGCCGGGCTGGTGGCGTGGGGCTTCACCTCGCCCAGTGGCCACACCGCGTCGTTGTCGAACCTGTGGAATGACGGCGGCATGTTCCCGATGGGCCTTGTCGGCTTCTTCGCCGGTTTCCAGATCGCGGTGTTCGCTTTCGTCGGCATCGAGCTGGTGGGGACCACCGCCGCTGAAACCGCAGACCCCGAGCGCAACCTGCCCAAGGCGATCAACTCGATCCCGGTGCGCATCATCATCTTCTACGTGCTGGCGCTGATCGCGATCATGGCGGTCACCCCGTGGCGCCAGGTGGTGCCGGACAAGAGCCCGTTCGTGCAGCTGTTCGTGCTGGCCGGCATTCCCGCCGCGGCCAGCCTGATCAACTTCGTGGTGCTGACCTCGGCCACGTCCTCGGCCAACAGCGGCATCTTCTCCACCAGCCGCATGCTGTACGGTCTGGCCGAAGAGGGCCACGCACCGCGCGGGTTGTCGAAGTTGTCACGCGCCGCAGTGCCCGCCCGTGGCCTGCTGTTCTCGTGCCTGTGCCTGCTGGGCGGCACGTTGCTGATCTACCTGATCCCGAACCTGGTGACCGCCTTCACCCTGGTGACGACGCTGGCCACCGTGCTCTTCATCTTCGTCTGGTCGCTGATCCTGGTGGCCTACATGGCCTACCGCCGCCGCTACCCGGAACGCCACGCCGCCTCGATCTTCAAGATGCCCGGCGGCGTCGCCATGTGCTGGGCCTGCCTGGTGTTCTTCGCCGCCGTGCTGGTGCTGCTGAGCCTGCAGGCCGACACCCGCCAGGCGCTGGTCGCCAGCCCGGTGTGGTTCGTGCTGTTGGGCGTGGGGTATTGGGTGCGGCGGAGGACCGCGAAGTAACCCAGCGTTTGTGTTCCATCGATTGATCCAGAGATCTCTCTGGAGTGGGGTCAGAGGCCGTTGCGCAGCAACGGGATCCGACCCCCGCAGGAAATCGGCCGTTGCCGTTGCTGTTGAGGTTGCCGGCCAGCGGCCGGCACTACCACGGGTGCAGGGCGCAGCCCTGCCGACCCCCATTCACCCAACATTAGCGGGCGCGGCCGGATGATCCGGCCGCCATGTCCCGTCGCCCTCTCCTGCTTGCGCTGTTGCTGCTGCCCAGCCTGTGGCCCGGGCTGGCCGCCGCGCGCACCGTCTACCGCTGCGTGCAGGGCAACACCGTCAGCCTGGCCACCGCGCCGGAACCCGGTTCACGCTGCACCCCGAAGGAAATCGACGACAACGCCATCCAGACCCCGAATCTGTGGGGCAACATGGGCGTGTTCAGCGGCGTGCTGTACGAGCGCGAGCAGGATGGCGCGCTGGTCTATTCCACCCGCAACCTGCCCGGCTCGCGGGTGTTCCTGAAGTTCACCATGGCCACGCCGCCGGGTGAGCCTGCCCACGAAGGCCTGGGCAAGGTCGGCAAGCCGCAGCTGGCGCAGCATGCCAAACAGTTCAAGGCCGCCGCCAAGGCCACCGGCGTGGATGATGCGTGGCTGCGCGCGATCGCCCATGCCGAAAGCAACTTCGATGCGCTGGCGGTGTCCAGCAAAGGCGCACAGGGCGTGATGCAGTTGATGCCGGACACCGCGCAGGAGTACGGGGTGAATGATCCGTTCTCGCCGCAGCAGTCGATCGATGGCGGCGCCCGCTACATGCGCGCGTTGCTGCGTCGCTACAACGGTGATCGGCCGCTGGCAGCGGCCGCTTACAACGCCGGCATCGGCGCGGTCACCCGCTACAAGGGCGTGCCGCCCTATGCCGAAACCCTGGCCTATGTGGACAAGGTGATGGCCCTGTACGCACGCTACCGCGAGGCGATGGGCATCCGTACCGAGGTGCCGGCGCGCTAGGCGGGTGGTGCTGCACGCACGTGGTTCTACATGGGAGCTTGCTCAGCGCGAGGTGGAGGTGCTGACCAGTTCGTAGCGTTCGACGCGGCCCAGGCGGGCAACCTCGGCCTGCACGTCGGCGCGCTGCTTCAGCGCACGCCAGGCCGCATCGATCTTCACGTCACCGGGCAGCGACGGATAGGTGCGCATGTCCTGCAGGCTGGCCAGCGTTTCTCCGCGTTCAACGGGTGAGCGCAACTGTTCGATCAGCACGGCAGCTGCGCCGTCGAGATTGCCCTCGTCCAGCAGCATTTCGCGCTGGAACAGGCGCGCGTCATCGCCCTGGGCCAGGATCGCTGCACGCGCGGCCCGTTCGGCCTTGGCATCGCCACGTTCACGGGCGGCAACGAACTGCAGCAGTGCCTGGGCCGCCTTGCCGTAACCGGCCAGGCCCGGCATGTCATTCACTGCCGTGGCGGCATCCTGCATGCGGCCCAGCGAACTGAACACGAAGCCGACGTTGAACTGGTGCTCGGCACCATCGGGGCCCAGTGCACCGATGCGTGCGGCCAGCTTGGCTGCCGCCAGCGCATCCTCGTTGCGGCCCAGCCGGCGCAGCGCGGTGAGCCGGCTGTTGAGCAGCCATGCCACCCATTCGGCTTCTGCCGCCGAAGGCGCCTCGCCCTCGGCGGCCGCAGCGGCCATGCCATCGGTCAGCGCCAGCACTTCCTCGTTGCGGTCCAGCATCAGCAGCGTGCTGCTGAACTCGGCCATGCGCGCGTCCAGCGCCCGGTCGAGCAGGCCGGAAACCCGCAGTTCGTCGAGGTGCTTCTGTGCAGCCTGCACGGGATCAAAGCGCGGGTTGGCGCGGTCGACATAGGGATCGAAGCGCTTGTCACTGCGCAGCCGGATGATTTCGGCGGGCGCGGAGATGCGGGCCAGGGTCGCGGGGATGGCCTCGCCACGGCCGTTGTCGGCCTGCAGCGTGGCCAGTGCCAGCCACAGACCGGTGGGTTCCAGGCCGCCGCTCTTCCAGCCGTTGTCGAACAGTGCCTGCAGCAGTTCCATGCGCTGCTGCGGCTGGTCCCGCAGGCGGAACTGCAGGTAGTTGATCGCGTGGTGGTCCACCGGCAACGGCGCATCGGCATGCTTCAGCGCCTGCACCAGGTGCTGGGTGGCAGGCGCCGGTTGGTTCTCGGACAGTTCCACCGAGACCAGGGTCAGCAGGATCTGCGCATCGTCCGGCAGTGCCTCCTGCGCGCGCTGCAGATAGCGGCGAGCCTGGTCCGGCTTCTTCTGCACCATCGCGGTCCAGCCGGCCACCTGCGCGGCGCGGCCGCGATGTTCAGCATCGAAGTCATCCAGCATCGGATCTTCCATCAGCCGTTCCATCGCGATCAGTGCGCCCAGCGTGTTGCCACTGCGTGACTGCTGGATCGCCTCATCCCATCGCGTGGCATAGGCCTGGTGCATCGCATCGGCGGTGACTGACGGCTTCTGTGGTGCCACCGAGATCGAGGCGGAGGCCGGCGTGCTGGCCAGTGCGGCCACCAGCAGGGCGGCGAGGGGGAAGATGCGGGGCATGGAGGATCTCCATCCGTGGGAAGAGCATTGAACCCGCTGTAGCCAGGGAGAACAAGCGCGACGCATGGAACTCTGGTATCCGGCAGTACGTTTGGCCGTGGCGGATCCTGCGTTCAGCGTCTATTGTCGGTGCCTCTTCAGACAGCATGCAGGCAGCGCAGCACGATGGCACGGTGGCAATGGATGGCGGCAGGCGTAGCGTTGGCGACCGTAGTGGCATTGGCCGCGACCTGGTGGGATTCACCGCTGCAGACCTTGGCTGAACCGGCAGGCCCGGCGCCCACGCCGCTGGCGTGGACCGCACAGATCGAGATGCTGGCCGGCGACGGTCATCCCGGTGACCGCGATGGCGCGTCCGCGCAGGCGCGTTTCGCCGATCCGTACGCGTTGCTGCGCAGTGCCGATGGCAGCGTCTATTTCACCGATGCCGGTGACAACAACCGGATCCGTCGCCGCCTTCCCGATGGCCGCGTTGAAACGGTGGCCGGGCAGGGCGAGGGGCGTATCGATGGCCCTGCACTGCAGGCCAGTTTCAATACGCCCTCGGGCATCGCCGCCGATGCGCAGGGCAACCTGTATGTGGCCGACACCGGCAACCACGCGATCCGCCGTATCGGCACCGATGGCCAGGTGACCACGCTGGCCGGTGGCGAACAGGGCTGCGCCGATGGCCCTGCCGCGCAGGCGCGCTTCGATGCACCGATGGGCATCGCGGTGGACGCGCAGGGCCAGGTCTATGTGGCCGACACCTTCAACGACCGCATCCGGGTGATTGGTACCGATGGCAACGTGCGTACCCTGGCCGGCGGCGAGCGCCCGGGGCTGGCCGATGGCCTGGCGGGCGATGCACGCTTCGATACACCGGTGGCACTGGCCTTCGATGCGCACGGCGTGCTGCTGGTGGCCGACCTGTTCAACAACGCGGTGCGTCGGGTCGGTGCCGACGGCATGGTCAGCACGCTGCTGGGCGATGGCGGCGTGATCAATGGGCCGCTGTCGCTGGCCACCACGCACGACGGCGTGCTGTACGTGGGTGACCTTGATGGCCGCATCGTGCAGGTAACACCGCAGGGCCACCAGATCGCGCTGGTGGGCAACGGCCGCCTGCCACGCCTGGCCCGCCCCAGTGGGTTGGCGATGGATGCCGATGGCAGCGTGCTGGTCGCCGATTCCGCCAGCTATCGCCTGCACCGCCTGCGCCCGCTGCCGGTGGGTGACCTGCCGGCACCGGCGCTGGTCGGGCCCGCTGCCGATGCAGCATTGCCGGACACCGGTGGGCGCTGGCCATTGGCACCCCAGGATGGCTGGCATGAAGTGGTCGGCACGCTGGGCGAGGTGCGCGGCAACTTCAAGGGCGAGAGCCGCCACCACCTGCACGGCGGTTTCGATGTGCGCGGCGATGTCGGCCAGACCGTGCTGGCGATCGCCGATGGCAAGATCAGCAGCCCGGTAGCGGCGTGGAGCCTGGGTGGGCAGGCCGAGGGCCTGGCCGTGGACCGTCTCAAGTACATCCACATGCGGGTCGGCCGCACCCCGCGCGACCAGCCGTTCGATGCGCGCTGGCAGGCGCTGTACGACGAGCAGGGCAAGCTGGAGCGGATGCGCGTGCGTCGCGGCACGCGCATCCACGTCGGCGATCGCCTGGGCAGCATCAACAACCAGGCGCACGTGCACCTGGCGGTGGGCACCGGCGGCTTCGAAACCAACGCCGTGGCGCTGGGTTTCCATAACTACGCCGACCACTTCGCACCGCGCATCACCGATGTGGCGCTGCTGGACGACAACGACCAACCGCTGGCGGCCGGCAGCGACGGCGTGGTGATGCTGGCGCGGCAGGGCCGCGGCGTGCAGATCGTGGTCGAGGCCTGGGACCAGGTCGACAACAACCTGCCGCGGCGCCGGCTGGGCATGTACCAGGTGGGCTACCAGATCCTCGATGCTGCCGGGCAGCCGCTGCAGGGCTATGAGCAGCCGCGCTGGAACATCGTGTTCAACCGCATGCCGCCGCAGACCGAAGCGGTGCGCGTGGCCTATGCACCGGACAGCGGCATCACCGTGCATGGCAGTGCGGTGACCCGCTTCCGCTACCTCGCCACCAACACCGTGCGTGATGGCCTGATGGAAACCGGGCGCTGGCAGCCGGCGGCATTGCCACCGGGCGAGTACACCGTGCGCGCCAGCGTGCGCGACTACAGCGGCAACGAAGGCGTGGGCCCGCGCGAGATCAGAGTACGGCTGCTGCCATAGCCGCAGCCGGGGCGCCGCAGCGTTCGCGCTCGGCGTCCATGTCTTCCAGCGGCCGCACCTCGATGCTGCCGAAGCGTGCCCACGGGAAATCGCGGGCGATGCGCATGGCTTCGTCGCGGTCGCGGGCGACGATCAGGTTGAAGCCGGCCAGCAGTTCGCGGGTTTCGGCGAACGGGCCATCCAATACACGGCTGTGGCCATCGCGCACGCGCAGGGTCTGCGCGGTGTCGACCGGCTGCAGCTTCTGCGCGGCCAGCAGCGTGCCTTCCGCCTGCAGTTTGTCGGCGTGGGCGAGGCAGTCGCGCATCAGCGCGTTGAATTCTTCGGTGGGCAGCGCCTGCAGCAGGGCAGGCTCGATGTAGATCAGAAGCAGGTACTGCTGCATGGGACGGTCCTGGCGGGGGCGGGGTGCCCATGATGGCGCAGGATGGCGCGTGGGCATGTTGCAGCGCGGGAGGCGCGCCTTCGGCGGGGATTCGGCGAACGGCGGAGCCCCTCCGTGGTGGGGGTGGGTTGGTCGCTGAAAGCTGGGTTTCAGAGGGTGGGTCGGGCGGGTGGGATTGGCGGGGACGCCGTGAATCCGTCCCTGGAGGCTTAGCCGCGCCATCCCTGTCTCTTATACACATCT
>NZ_JCAFWP010000034.1:0-54718 GCF_059295135.1 Stenotrophomonas sp. INTA L402-1 | reverse complement strand
GGCTTTGACCGATGTGGAGGTCTTGCAGGCCTCTTTGGCGACCTGCAGTTTGAAACGCGCGTCGTATTTGTTCATGTATCCCTCGGGGTTGGATCTGGTGTCCAACTCCCGGGGGTCACTTCATGGACGGGTTTACGGCGTCCCCCGACCCGCCTACCCACCCGGCCAAACCTATGAACCCGAGCTTTTCAGCGACCAACCCACCCCCACCACGGAGGGGCTCCGCCGTTCGCTGACCTCCGCCGAAGGCGCGCTTTCCGCGGAAGAAATAATTTTCAAAAGACGTGTCGATTCCCAGCCCCCTGGTTCGTTGTACCCAGTGAAGGGCACGCACCACGCGTCCCCACGGGAGACCGCAATGAAAGTGATGGTGATCGTGAAGGCCAACGCCGACTCCGAAGCCGGCCGCATGCCCAGCGAACAGGAATTGTCCGAAATGGGCACCTTCAACGAACAACTCGTGGCCGCCGGCATCATGCTGGCCGGTGAAGGCCTGCATGCCACCCAGCGCGGACGTCGCATTCATTTCGGCGGCGGCGCGCCCAAGGTCGAGGCCGGTCCGTTTGGCCCAGCCAGCGAACAGATCGCCGGCTTCTGGCTGTGGGAGGTGCGCTCGCTGGACGAGGCCGTTGAATGGGCCAGCCGCGCGCCGTTCAACAGTGGCGGCACGCTGGAGCTGCGCCCACTGATCTCCGCCGAAGACTTCGGTGAAGCCTTCACCCCCGAATTACAGCAGCAGGAACAGCGTCTGCGTGCACAGCTGGAAGGTTGACCCGATTCATTTCCCCCGCCGGGCATGGCCCGGCGCCACCACCCTGAAACCCACGACGGAGCATTGCCATGAAATTGATTCCCTTCCTCGGCTTCAGCGGCCAGGCCCATGAGGCGATGGCGTTCTATGCCAAGGCACTCGGTGGCCAAGTCACCTCGGAAATGAAATACCGCGACATGCCGCCCTCCGATGGCTCGCCGGGCTGCAACGAGATGCCTCCGGAAACCCTGGACCACGTCGCGCACAGCCAGCTGGAAATCGGTAGCGCCATCGTGATGGCGGCCGACGGTCCCGGCGGCGGCGAGGGTGGCTCGACCACCATCAATGTCGACGTCGACAGCATCGAAGAAGCCGAACGCGTGTTCGCCGCGCTGGCCGACGGTGGCCAGGTGCAGATGCCGATCGCCGAAACGTTCTGGGCGCACCGCTGGGGCATGTTGATCGACCGCTACGGCAAGCCGTGGATGGTCAACTGCATGAAGCAGCCCTGATTCTTCTTTCTTTCATCCACAAGGAGCTTTACCGATGAGTGCACCACAACCGCAGATGATCTTCGTCAACCTGCCCGTGCAGGATCTGAACGCATCCAAGGCCTTCTTCGCCGCGCTGGGCTACAGCTTCAACCCGACCTTCACCAATGACGATGCGGCCTGCATGGTCATCAGCGAGAGCATCTTCGTGATGCTGCTGACCCAGCCGTTCTTCAAGCAGTTCACCAACAAGGCGATTGCCGATGGGCACAGCCACACCGAGGTGATCACCTGCCTGTCGGCCGACAGCCGCAAGGCGGTGGACGTGATGGTGGACAAGGCGCTCGCGGCGGGTGCCAGCGAACCGCAGCCGGCGCGCGACTACGGCTTCATGTACCAGCGCGGCTTCCAGGACCTGGATGGGCACCTCTGGGAAATCGCACACATGGACGGCGAGCCGGGCTGATGGCCGCCGCAAGGGAGAACCCTCATGGCTTACGTGGATGCTTACGTGCTGCCGTGCCCACAGGACAAGGTGGCGGCCTACCGCCGCCTTGCCCGCAAGGCCGGTGCGGTGTGGAAGGACCATGGCGCGCTGCAGTACATGGAATGCGTGGCTGACGATGTGGAACCGGGAAAGAGCACGTCCTTCCCGCGTGCGGTCAAGGCAAAACCGGGTGAAACGGTGATCGTCGCCTTCGTGGTGTTCCGTTCGCGCGCGGCGCGCGACCGTATCAACGCGAAAGTGATGGCGGACCCGCGGCTGGCGTCGCTGGGCCCGAAGGACATGCCGTTCGACACCAAACGCATGTTCTGGGGCGGCTTCAAGCCGATTGTTGAAGCGTGAGCCACGGCGCTTGTGCGGGCCACGCCTGCGTGCTGTGATCGGCGCATGCTCGAGCCCGCACTGACGCAGCGTCTGGAAACCCTCTGGCGGATGGAGTCGCCGGTGTTGATCGCGCGCCTGGCGCGGCTGCTCGGGGGCGATGTCGGCCGTGCCGAGGAGCTGGCCCAGGACACCTGGCTGGCCGCGCTGGAGCGCTGGCCGGAGCAGGGCATCCCGGACAACCCCGGAGCCTGGCTGATGACCACTGCGCGCAACCGTGCCATTGATGTACTGCGCCAGCACCAGCGGGTGGCGCAGCAGCATGCGCAGTGGGGCGAGGAACTGCATCCGGCGCCGCTGCCGGCGCCCGATGACAGTCAGGCGCTGGAAGATGATCTGGGTGACGACCTGCTGCGGCTGATGTTCGTGGCCTGCCATCCGGTGCTGCCGGCCGATGCACGGGTGGCATTGACCCTGCGCCTGCTCGGTGGCCTGACCACCGTCGAGATCGCGCGCGCCTTCCTGCAGCCCGAGCCGACCATCGCCCAGCGCATCGTGCGCGCCAAGCGCACCTTGGCGCAGAAGCAGGTGCCCTACGAGGTCCCGCGTGCTGACGCGATGCCCGAGCGGCTGACATCGGTGCTGGAGGCGATCTACCTGGTGTTCAACGAAGGCTATGCGGCCAGTGCCGGTGATGACTGGATGCGTCCGACGCTGTGCGAGGAGGCATTGCGGCTCGCGCGCATCCTGGCGCACCGGCTGCCGGTGCCGCCGGTGCTGGGCCTGCTGGCGCTGATGGAGCTGCAGGCCTCGCGTGCCGCGGCACGGACCGATGCGCAGGGCATGCCGGTACTGCTGGACCAGCAGAACCGCGCGCGCTGGGACTGGCTGCAGATTGAACGCGGGCAGCAGGTGCTGGCGCGCGCGCTGGCCGCCGGTGGCGCTGATGATCCCTATGTACTGCAGGCGCGTATCGCAGCGTGCCATGCAGCGGCGCGCCGCCCCGAGGATACCGACTGGCCGCGCATCGCAGCGCTCTATACGCAGCTGCTGCAGGTGCAGCCCTCGCCGGTTGTTGCATTGAACCGCGTGGTGGCGATACTGCGCAGCGACGGTGCCTTCGCGGCGTGGGCGCAGCTGCAGCCGTTGCTGGTGGACGCGCGACTGCGCGAGTACGCGCCGCTGCAGGTGGTGCGCGGGGAGCTACTACAGGCGCTGGGGCGCGACCTGGACGCACGTCACGCTTTTGCGGAAGCCGCCAGACTCAGCCAGAACCAGGCAGAGCGGGGCCTGCTGCGGCAACGGGCCGGCCTGCCTCCCACGGAGTGACCTCGACGAAGGCAGCACTTGTCGGCGGGCCCGCGAGCCGTTATGTTTCGCGCCCAGCGGACGCGTCAGCGTCCACTTTCCATGCGTATTGACCGAGGAGCGGTTGGATGTATTCAAGGACGAAGAGCGCATCGCGCGCTTTTGCGCGCCTGCTTGCCTGTGCCCTGTGCTTGGCCGTATGGCCGATGGCCGTACAGGCGGCAGACAAATCACAGCAGGCCTATTGGGCCGGTTTTGCCTATACCGCTGATGCCGCTGCCGTGCAGGCGACCACGCCGCATGCGCACGCCGTGCTGGAGAAGCGTGGCTTGATCCCGCTCAACCAGACCCTGGGGCAGGGGCTCAAGCGTCGCCCGCCGGCCAATCTGGAACTGATCGACCAGCCGGTGGCGATGCTCGACGGCACCACCAGTGCGACAGTGCTGGCCGCGGCACTGGACCGCGAACTGGTCTCGGTCGAGCCGATCGGCGACCAGTACAAGGTGCTGGTGGAAGTGGCGCTGCAGGCGCTGTTCTTCGATTTCCGCGAGCGCCAGGTGATCGCGTCCTATCCGCTTACCCTGCAGCGCATCGACGTGCAGGATTACCGGCCGGACAACGACGATATCGACGCGATCGTCGCCGATCTCCTGTATGGCAGCGCCGATACCAGCCTGTCGCAGGTGCTGGCTGCCAGCCTCGCCCAGGCCAGGCTGCCCGATGCCGCCGTGCGTCGCCTGCAGGTCGGTGGCGTAACTCTGTCCGACGCGGTCCGCGCCAAGCTGCCCGACCCGAAGTGGGAAGCCCCGCTGCGCGCCACGCTGGCCCATGAGCTGTCCAAGACGCTGTCGTCCAATACCGGCGTCGGTCTGCTGCCGCCGGCCTCGGGCCAGGCGATCGGTGGTGCGATGGCGGCGCGCTTTGCCGACGGCAAGGTCTACCAGCTGAAGATTCCCGAGCCGGACTACGTCATCAACCTGCAGGTGGATGCGCTGAAGAACGGCGTGATCGAAGAAACCCCGGCGATGAAGACGATGCTGTTCGGCGCGTTCTTCACCGCCAAGGTGACCGAGCCGTTCTCCGGCAAGGTCTATTTCGAACAGCCGCTGCGCAAGGGTGCCACCAAGGTGGTGCCGGTCACGCAGTGGCAGGTCGACCAGTGGTCGGCCAGCTACGAAACCCTGCTGGCCGGCTTCGACGCCTTCGCCGGCGCCGCCGCCAAGCGCGCCGATTCGCGCGGCTGGCTGGACGAACAGAAGCCGGGCGGCCGCCCGTTGCAGCAGCAGACCCAAGCCCTCCAGGAGTTGATCAAGTCATGTCGTTGATGCGTACCATCCTGCTCATCCTCATCGCCCTGGTGGTGGCCTCTCCGGTCGCTGCGCAGACCGCCAGTTCGCGCGGAACCGGTTCGGCCAGCTACGGCCTGCGCCTGAGTGCCGACACCCGCGCCCAGGCCCTGAACAAGGCCAAGGTCAATGCACTGGAGGCGTACATCGCTGAAACCGGTGCGGCCAAGCTGCGCCTGTTCGAAGCCCGCCGCGCCGAGTTCATCGGCGAGATCGATCGCTACGTGCTCAGTGCCGTGCAGCTGTCGGACACCGAAGACAAGAAGGCCAAGACCTACACCGTCACCGTCCGCGCCGAGATCAACACCACGCTGCTGCAGACCAAGCTGGATGCCGGCTCGGCCGTGGCCGGTGCCACCGCCGCGCAGCGCTCGCTGCTGACCTTCCTGTTCATGGCGCGCTCGCAGGACACCGTGCAGTCGTTCCAGGACAAGGAATACCGCCGCGTCGACGCCAGCAGCAGCTACAGCGAGAATACCCGCGAAGGCGACAGCTTCCGCGGCAACTCGGTCAGCACCAACGGCAGCATCAACCAGAACGGTTCGATGTCGGTCACCAGCGGTGGCAGCACCACCCAGCGCAGCGACAACATCAGCTGGAAGGTGGCCAACGCCGCCGAAGTGAACACCGCGATGACCGGCGCCTTCAGCGCCGCCGGCTACGAAGTGGTTGAAGCCGAATACGTGGAAGGCGAATCGCGCGGCCTGCTCAGCATCGAGCGTATCCGCAAGGACTTCAGCACCGGCAACGACCTGGCCCCGGCCACCCTGCGTGATACCGCCAACGGCATCCGTGCGGCCAACATCCCGTACATCGCCGTCGGCACCCTCGACGTCGGCATGCGCGACCGCGACCCGGCCAGCGGCAACACCCGCGTGTTCGTCACCGTCACCGGCAAGGTGCTGGACGTGACCGGTCGCTTCCCGCGCACCGTGTCGTCGGTGGGCCCGGTGCAGTTCTCCGGTACCGGCCCGAACGAAACCGTCGCCCGTACCAACGCGCTGCAGCTGGCGGCTGAAAAGGCTGCCCAGCAGATGATCAACGAACTGAACGTCAAGGCGGTTCGTTGACGTTACCGCTGCGCTCGCCGGGCATGGCCCGGCGCTTCCGGCTCTGGTGGGTGCCGCGCTTGCTCGGCACTGACCCGCTGCCATACCCGATCTTGCGCGCCGCATCGCGGCCGTCTCTCCCAAAGGACTCTCACATGATCCGCAATACTGCTCTTGTCGTGGCCATCGCGGCCGCCACCCTGTCGATGCCGGCCCACGCCCAGTTCGGCAAGCTGAAGGACCTGGCTGGCGCCGCTACCGGCACCTCCAGCAGCAGCGCCTCCAGCGCCGCCGCTCCGGACGAAGCCGCGCAGGAAGCGCTGGTGCGTCGTTTCGTCAGCTCGCAGTCGCACTCTCTGCAGGCCCAGACCTCGTTCGCCCGCGCCTTCGGCCTGGCCGAGCAGGTGCAGCTGCTGGAAGCCGAGCGCCAGGCGCTGTCGTCCGGTTCGGTCAGCGTCGATGCCATGAAGAAGTCGGTGTCGGTCAGCGAAGCCGCCCAGGCGGCCATCAACGAGCGCCAGGCCGCACAGCCGGAACTGAACGCTGAATCCAAGCAGCACTACGCCGAAGGCCTGGTCTCGCTGCTGTCCTCGGCTGCCGAAGCGCAGAAGCTGGGCGGCGAAGCCAGCAGCTTCACCGCCGGCATGAAGAACCTGGGCGCGACCCAGCTGGCCACCGTCGGCCGCAAGCTGGCTGCCGGTGCGTGGGTGGCCAAGGAATCGCCGGGCTTCATCAAGGGCCTGTACGGTTCGACCAAGTCGGCCGTGACCTTTGCCAAGAAGAGCAAGGTGAAGGTGCCGTCCAACGCCGATTCGATGCTCGACTCGCTCTGATCCGAGGCGAATCTCCATGCGTATGACAACCCGTTTGATCGGCCTGGGCCTGGCCGCCGCGCTGCTTGCAGCCTGTGGCAAGCAGGACACCCCGGCTGCCGCGCCCACACCCGCCAAGGACAAGGCAACCAGTGCACTGGCCAGCAATGCGCCAGTGGAAGCAGCGCCCCTGCGTGGCACGCCGGATTTCGGCGGCACCACCCAGGTCGCGCGTGAAGCCGACGGTATCGGCAGCACCCCGGAACTGGCGGTGCTGGCGGCATTGCAGTCGGCGGTGGCGCAGGTCAACGGCGTACGCGTGGCCAGCCAGATGCAGAGCCTGCGTGCAGGCCTGCATGTGGATGTGGATGGCGAACACGTCGGCGATATCCGCGCCGACGCGTTCACCCAGCAGATGATCGCCGGCTCGCAGGGCGCGGTGCTGGGCTATGAAATCCTGTCGCAGGATGAAGTGCGGCAGCTGGACGAGGAAACCATCGCCCGCGTGCGCGCCAGCGACGAAGGCGGGAGCTTCAAGGGCTCGGCGTCGGCCAGTGCCTCCGGCGAAGCCTCGGCCAAGAGCGGTTCGGCCTCGGCCAGCGTCAGGGAAAGCTACGACGAGAAGGTCAGCGTCGATGCCAAGCGTGGCGCCAGTTCGTTCGATTCCGACGTGACCCATCGCAGCATGCGCAGCTACTGGAAGGTGCGCGTGCGCGCACAGATCGCCCAGTACCGCGCGCCGGACGAGCAGGGCAAGCCGAAGATCGTGGTTGCACTGCCGCGCACCAAGGCCGGCAGCTATGCCGTGGGCGACGGCCGCGTGGACGCGGACGAAGTGGCCGACGCGATCCGCGCACGCCTGTCCGACACGTTGACCCAGACCCAGCGCTTCATCGTGCTGGACCGCGAGTTCGGCGACGAACTGCAGGCCGAGATCGACCACATCAACAGCGGCAACGTACGCCTGCAGGACACCGCACGCGTCGGCCAGCAGCTGGCGACCGATCTGATCCTGATCCCGACCATCGAACGCTTCGAGTACCCGCGCAGCGTGCGCAACCTGCGCATGTCCGACCGCCAGGTGACCTCGTACTCCGGTGGCGGCCGCATCACCCTGCGCTTGGTCAACGCCACCACCGGCCAGGTGGTGATGTCTGACAGCTTCGACCACCAGCTGGCCTCGACCGGCCCCAGCACCCTGCCGCGCGTGGTCAACGGCCGCAACATGGCCGCGGCGATGATGGAATCGCTGTCCGGCCAGATCGGTACCACCATCGTCACCACGCTGTTCCCGGTGTCGGTGGTTTCGGTGGACGGCGACCAGGTGGTGCTGAGCCAGGGCGGTGACACCGTGCAGGCCGGCCAGCGCTGGCAGGCCGTGCGCCTGGGCGAAGAACTGAAGGACCCGCAGACCGGTCGCTCGCTGGGCCGCAGCGAACACCCGTGCTGCACCATCCGCATCGACCGCGTGGCCGCACAGACCTCCTACGGCACCATCGAAGACGGCGTTGACGCCATGCGCGGCGGCTTCCGTCCGGGCCAGATTGAACTGCGCCAGAAGCTGGGCAGCAAGCCGGCCGCTGCCGCTGCCGGCGCAACGGCCTCGGCTGCACCGGCCGCCGCCGCGCGCCCGGCGGCCAAGCCGAAGCCCAAGCCCGCTGCCGCCCCGGCCGAAGACCCGAACTGGTAACAGGCTCAAGCAACACACCGATGGGGTCAGAGACCGTTCCCGCTGGGAAAGGGAACTGACCCCTTCTTGTTTCCGTCCGTGTCGACCAAGGTCGACACCTACCACCGCGGCGTGTCGACCAAGGTCGACACCTACCAACAGCGGCGTGTCGACCAAGGTCGACACCTACCAACAGCGGCGTGTCGACCAAGGTCGACACCTGCCAACAGCGGCGTGTCGACCAAGGTCGACACCTACCAACAGCGGCGTGTCGACCAAGGTCGACACCTACCAACAGCGGTGTGTCGACCAAGGTCGACACCTACCAACAGCGGCGTGTCGACCAAGGTCGACACCTACCACAGCGGCGTGCCGACCAAGGTCGACACCTACCAACAGCAGCGGGAAACTGTCGAAGGCGGGGTGGGTCCGGTTGCGGGGGTGTAAGCGCCATGGATGGCGCGCCCAAGCCTCCAGGGACGGATTCACGGCGTCCCCCGCAACCGGACCCACCCCGCCTACCCTCAGGAACCCAGCTTTTGCTGTTGCTTCGGCCGTTGCCGTTGTTTCTGCGGGTGCAGGGCGCAGCCCTGCCGAACCCCTTACACTCCAGAAGGATTTCCCTGCTGGAGAGAGCAATGAAACGAGTAGTACTGGGCGTGCTGGCCCTGTCGGTGTCGAGCGCACTGATGGCGGCCACCCCGAAATTCGATGGCGCGCGGATCTCCGCCGACGTCAAGGAACTGGCCTCCGACGCCTACGAAGGCCGCTCCCCGGCCACCGCCGGCGAAGAGAAGACCATCGCCTTCCTCAGCAAGCAGTTCGCCGACGCCGGCCTGCAGCCGGGCGGCGACCTCAAGGACGGCAAGCGCCTGTGGACCCAGGCGGTGCCGCTGCGCAAGGGCGACATCGTCGGCGCACCGCAGCTGGCGCTGCACCAGGGCGGCAAGACCGTTGCGCTGGAACAGGGCAAGCAGATCGCCGTGCGCGCGGCCATGAACGGCGCCAGCAACGTCGACATCAGCAAGGCCCCGCTGGTGTTCCTCGGCTACGGCGTGAAGGCACCGGAGCGCAACTGGGATGACTTCAAGGGCGTGGACCTGAAGGGCAAGATCGCCGTCGTGCTGATCAACGACCCGGACTTCGAGACCGGTCAGGGTGATTTCGACGGCAAGGGCATGACCTACTACGGCCGTTGGACCTACAAGTACGAAGAAGGCGCCCGACAGGGGGCGCTGGGCGTGCTGATCGTGCACGAGACCGCACCGGCGTCGTACGGCTGGGCCACCGTAGCCGGTTCCAACACCAACACCATGTTCGATGTAGTGCGCGACAACCCGGCCGACAGCCACCCGCTGCTGGAAGGCTGGATCCAGCGCGACCTGGCCGTGGAGCTGTTCCGCTCGGCCGGGCAGGACTTCGAGGCGCTGAAGAAGAAGGCGCAGCAGCGCGACTTCACCCCGGTGCCGCTGACCGGCGCCAGCCTGGACGCGAAGTACGCGGTGAAGACCGAAGTGATCACCTCGCACAACGTGGCCGCACGCCTGGAGGGCAGCAGCCACCCGGACGAGACCATCGTCTACAGCGCGCACTGGGATCACATCGGCGTGGGCGAGCCCGACGCACGTGGCGACCGGATCTTCAATGGCGCTCTGGACAACGCCAGTGGCACCGCATCGCTGATCGAACTGGCCCGTGGCTTCGCCAAGGCCAAGCGCCCGCAGCGTTCGCTGCTGTTCCTGGCGGTCACCGCCGAGGAAAAGGGCCTGCTGGGTTCGGAGTACTACGCCACCCATCCGCTGTATCCGCTGGAAAAGACCGTGGCGGTGATCAACATGGATGGCATGGCGCCGTTCGGGCCGTCGCGTGATTTCGGCATCTACGGTGCCGCGCGCTTCGAGCTGCTGGACCAGCTGAAGGACGTGGCCAAGGGCTGGGATATCCGCTACACGCCGGACCCGAAGCCGGAAGCGGGCCTGTTCTTCCGCTCCGATCACTTCCCGTTCGCCAAGCGTGGCGTGCCGGCGCTGTCCTGGTCGGCCGGCCAGGACTGGGTGGACGGTGGCGTGGCCGCAGGCAAGAAGGCCTCCGAGGACTACACCGCCAAGCGCTACCACCAGCAGGGAGACGAGTGGCAGCCGGACTGGGTGTTCGCCGGTGCCGCCCGCGACCTGGAAGTGCTGTACACGCTGGGCAACCAGCTGGCCAACTCGCGCAGCTGGCCGAACTGGAGCAAGGACGAATCGTTCCGCGCCGTGCGTGACGCCAGCGCCGACCAGCGCAAGTAAGGGAATGCGCCGGGTTCGCCCGGCGCCTCCCGGGTAGTGCCGGCCGCTGGCCGGCAACCTTGTGATGCTTGTGGAGGTCATGGGGAGCCGGCCAGCGGCCGGCTCTACCAGAATGGCTTCCATCCCCGCTTTCCGGCCCTTCGTCGCAACCCGCTTGTTTGCCCGGCGGGCCGCCCTATGCTCGGCTCACCCCCTTCCTCCAAGGCGCCGCCGTGTTCGCCAGCCTCTCTCTCCTGCTTCGTCACCTGCTGGCCTGGGCTGCGGCGCTGTTCGTCGCCGGCATGGTCTGGAGCGGCATTTTCAGCGGCATGAACGACGGCCCTGGCTGGGTATTCGGGCTGCTGGTGATGTTCCTGATGATTTCCGCGCTGGGCAGCGCGATTACCCATGTACGCCGCGTCTGGCTGGTCGCCGGCCGGCTGGATTCGACCACGCTCTCCGGCCGCCAGCGCCGCCAGGTGGAACTGCCGATGGATGCCGGCCAGGCATTCTCGGTGGTGGAAGCGGCCATCGCTGAACTGCCGCGCGTTGAAGACGTGGAAAGTTCGGCCGGCAGCCTGCAGGTGCGGGCCTACGTGCGCCGCGTGGATGCCTGGAACGGCCGCCAGCCATCGCGCTGGAACCTGCCGGCACGGCTGGCGATCAAGCGCAACAGCGTGCTGGCGACGGTCACGCCGGGGCAGGGCACCAGTACCGTCACCCTGTTGTTTGAGCCGGATGCCGGCTGGTGGGCCGACCTGCTGGCACTGGATGAGGGCAGCAACTTCGAGAACGCCGAAGCGGTCACCCGCGCGATCAGCCGCCGTGTTGCCGACCAGCGTCGCGACGAGCAGGCCGCGGCCGAGCAGACCCAGGTGGAAAAGGAGCTGTCGGTGGCCCGGTTGAACCTGCTGCACGCGCAGGTGGAACCGCACTTCCTCTACAACACGCTGGCCAACGCGCAGGTGCTGACCCGCACCGACCCGGCACGTGCTGACCAGATGCTGGGCCACCTGATCCAGTACCTGCGCAGCTCGTTGCCACAGGTGGACGAATCGCTGTCCACGCTGGGCGTGGAGCTGGAGCGTACCCGTGCCTACCTGGAGATCCTGCGTATCCGCATGGGCGCACGGCTGGGGGTGGAGGTGCAGGTACCGAACGAACTGCACGGCGTGCAGCTGCCGGCGATGGCGCTGCAGACGCTGGTGGAGAACGCGATCAAGCATGGCCTGGAACCGAAGCCCGGCGGTGGCACGATCTGGATCCTGGCGCGTGGCTTCGATGACCATGTAACGGTGACGGTGGCCGACGATGGCCTCGGCTTCGGCCAGGGCACCAGCGGTACCGGCATCGGCCTGAAGAACCTGCGCGAGCGCCTGCGCCTGACCTGCGGCGAACAGGCCGGCGTGGCGATCGTCGCCAACTTCCCCAGCGGCGTGGCCGCGACCATGACCCTGCCGCAGTCGAGCAAGGAGCGCAGCCATGCCGCTTGAGGCGCTCATTGCCGAAGACGAGGAACTGCTGCGGCAGTCGCTGGTCGAGCAGCTGGGCCGGTTGTGGCCGGACCTGAAGCTGGTGGCCGAGTGCGAGGATGGCGCCAGTGCGCTGGAACAGCTGGCCGAGAAACAGCCGGACATCGCCTTCCTCGATATCCGCATGCCCGGCATCAGTGGCATTGAAGTGGCCCGTTCGCTGTCCGAACTGAGCCCGCGCACCCAGGTGGTGTTCGTTACCGCCTACGACCAGTACGCCATCGACGCGTTCGAGCAGGGTGCGATGGACTACCTGCTGAAGCCGGTCAGCGATGAGCGCCTGCTGGCCACGCGCGAACGCATCCTGTCGCGGCTGCCATCAACGCGCCAGGACGATGCCGTACTCGAACGCCTGCTTCAGCGCCTGGGGCCGTCGCAGAGGGCGGCAGAGCGCCCGCCCTTGGCCTGGATCACCGCCAGCAACGGCCGCGAGACGCAGCTGATCATGCTGGAAGACGTGGCCTACTTCCGTGCTGACAACAAGTACACCACCGTGATGACCGCGGCCGGTGAGAGCCTGCTGCGCACACCGTTGCGCGAGCTGCTGGAAGTGCTCGATCCGCAGCACTTCCGCCAGATCCATCGCTCGACCATCGTCAACATGAAGGCGGTGGCAGCGGTCAGCCGCGACGATACCGGGCGCGGGGTGCTGCGCCTGCGTGGGCGTACGGAGACGCTGGTGGTCAGCCAACCCTTCATGAGCCTGTTCCGCGGCATGTAGCCGCACCCCGGAGGCACCATGCGCCTGTTCCTGTTTGCCTGCGTTGCTGCGCTGTCATTGGCCGGCTGCGAGAAGTCCAGCGAAACCTCGATCACCCGTACCAATGCCAACGGCGTGGACACGCTGTACAGCAAACGCACCGTGGTCGATGGCGAGGCGCGGTTCCAGTGCATCGCCAGCAGCAGTGGCCACTGCCACTACGTGGTGCTGGACCCTGCATGCAGCAGCGGGGCCGCGTGTGCCACGCCGCCGTTGCGTCGGTTCGCGGTGGCGGTGGGAAAGACCGAGGCGATGCGTGACCTGCCCAGGGGCTTCCACCAATGCGTCAGCCAGGACCCGATAGAACAATGCCACCGTGAGTGATCACGGTGGCATTGTGGGTCCCCCCGCTTCCCTGAAGGGTCAGTAGGCAGGTTGCAGTGTCAGGTCGTGGTGGTGCTCGTTCTCACCCACATGGTTCAGGCGGCCGACCAGTTCTGAGTGCTGCTTCATGCGCCCGATCTCGGTCATGATGCGGATGTCCTCATGGCGCAGCTCGCGCTTGGCAGTGACGGCCTGCTTGTAGTCCAGCACTTCCGGGTAGTGCTCGGCCAGGTCCAGTGCCTCGGCCACGTTCTCGACGCTGTCGGCCTTGGAGCTGATGCGGGCGCGGCTGTTGAAGGCCTTCATCCAACGCTCGAAACCGGCGGTGCGGTCGAACATGTTGGCCATGAACCAGATCACGAACAGGATCGAGATCCATGAGCCGAACACCACGACCACGCGGGTGAAGGTGATGTGGTAATCGTCGCGCCACAGGTAGTTGGTGATCAGCCCGAGGATCAGCAGCGAGGCCGCCTGCCAGCCGACGATCGAGGCGATCAGCCATTGGCACTTGGCCTGGGCCAGCACAGCCACTTCATCGCGGATCTGCTGCTCGCTGAGGCTGCGCCAGTGCGCGACCTGTTTTTCGAACGGGCTGCTGTAGAGCTCGTTGTCGCGAAGCAGTAGTCCCAAACCCTTGAACAAAGCAATCATGGCTGGCTCCTTGTGGAACGTGCGTCGATCAGCGTTGGACGGTGTGGCGGGTTCAGTTCTAGCACTTCCAGCGAGCCGTGCAATGGGCGCAATGCCTAGCGGCGTAAGGGTTTTGTCTGAATGGGTGAATGTTGTTGCATCGCAACATCATGGTCGCAGCCTGCGACAGGATGTCGCAGGGTGAAACGTGCTGCGGCTGCACATGAAACCGTGGCTGAGCGCGGAGACTCGCCGTCGGCGTCGTGATCGCCCAGAATCGGGGCCGACCGCGCAACCTGCGGCCGCTCTTCCGCCTTTCCTGGACCTGTGATGCCGGCTCTGCTGCAGCGACTTTCCCGCCCCGTCACCGCGCCTATCCGGCGCTGGGTACTGGAGGCCTTCCCGCGTGGCCAGAGCGGCATCGATTACGACCACCCGCTGGGAGACCCGGGCTGGTTCGGCCCGGACAGCGTCACCTGGCGGCTGCATGCGGAATTCCCGTCGATGCTGGCCGGTGGCCTGTGCGCACTGATGCTGCAGACCCTGCACCCGCGCGCACTGGCCGGGGTCTACGACCATTCCAACTTCCGGCAGGACCTGGTGGGCCGCCTGCGCCGCACCACCGCCTTCGTTGCCGGCACCAGCTATGCGCCCCGCGGCGAGGTGGAGGCGCTGGTGGCCAAGGTACGCCGCATCCATGCGCAGATCCGCGGCCAGACCGCACAGGGCGAGACCTATGCTGCCGATGATCCGCAACTGCTGACCTGGGTGCATGTGACCGAAGCCTTCGGTTTCCTGCAAGGCTTCCGCCGCTACGGGCGCGAGGTGCCGGCGCACATCGCCGATCGCTACTACGACGAGTACCGCTGCGTGGCCGAGGCACTGGGTGCGGTGGATGTGCCGCGCAGTGAAGCGGAAGTGGCCGCGTACTTCTGCGCGCGGCAGCCGGAACTGCGCGTCGACGAACGCTCGCGCGAAGTGCTGGAGGTGTTGTCCGGCGTGCGCTTGCCGGTACCGGTGCCGGGCCTGTCGCGCGAAGTGTTCCTCGGCGCCGGTGCGGCGCTGCTGCCGGATTGGGCCGAGGGCATGCTGGAACGCAATGCGCGCCAGCGCGCACAAGCTGCAGCGTCGGCGAAGCTGATGCAGGGCATGGCGCCGCTGTTCCGCCGCGCGCTGCCCGATGGCCTGGCCAGCCGCGCCTGCACGCGCATGGGCGTGCCGGTGGCGGTGTTGCGCGGGTGGCCCGCGGTTGCCTGGTAGGTGCCAACCTTGGTTGGCACGCGTTGCGCGATAGAGCTTCATCCACGCATGGCGTGGATCTACTGAAGCCATGATTCTGGTAGGTGCCGACCTTGGTTGGCACGCATTTCGCGCGGTGCCGCAGAAGCGCCAACCAAGGTTGGCCTCTACCAGAGCGGATTCCGCAGTAGATCCACGCCATGCGTGGATGGGCGTTACCCGGCCGACTTCAACCCACGCAACAGCATCTCCAGCGCCGCCGTCGCCTGCTGCAGGCGCGCGTCGCCATCCTCGCCCTCGGCGATCCAGAACGCGGCCTCGGCCAGGCTGCCGTAGATCAGCGACGCCAGCGCCTGCGCGTCCACCGGCGCCACCACGCCCTGCGCCACCAGATGTTCGATCAGGTGCTGCATCGAGTGCACGCAGTGGCGCTGCGATTCCGGTGAGGCGCCACCCAGTACCGCGCGCGCATCGCGCAGCACGATGCGCTGGATTTCCGGCTCCAGTGCCATCTCCAGATAGGCGCGGCAACGCTGCACGAAGCCGTCCCAGGCATCATCCGCGCCATCGCTGATCGCCTGCAGACGCAGGTCGGTCTCGGCATCGAGCTGGGCGACGACAGCCGCCAGCAGACCCTTCTTGTCGCCGAAGTGGTGGTACAGCGCGCCGCGGGTCAGCCCGGCCTGGGCGGTCAGGTCGTCCATCGAGGTGGCGGCATAGCCATGCGCGCTGAACACCCGGCGGGCGGTGGCCAGCAGGGTGGCGCGGGTTTCTTCCATCTCGGCGCGGGTGCGACGAACCATCCGGAGCTCCTTACATACACAGTGCATGATTATTTACATACGGCGCGTATGAATGTAGCCTCTTATTCATACGCTCTGTATGTATTGTCGTGGCGCCCGGTGCGCCAGGCAAGTCACTGCCCTGGAGAACCTGATGGCCACCCCCTATCGCGACCTGTTCGCGGCCCCCGGCACCGCCGGCCTCGCCCTGGCCGGGCTGCTGGCACGCCTTCCTCTACCGATGACCGGTATCGGCATCATCACCCTGCTGTCCCAGCTGCGCGGCAGCTATGCACTGGCCGGTGCGGTATCGGCCACCTTCGTGCTGACCTACGCGTTGCTGTCGCCGCAGGTATCGCGCTGGGTCGACCGGCGCGGGCAGGGCAGGGTGCTGCCGTGGGCCACCGCGGCCAGTGCGGCCGGGTTGCTGTTGCTGCTTGCGTGCACGCTGCTGGCCGCGCCGGACTGGACGCTGTTCATTGCGGCGATGCTGGCCGGTTGCATGCCCAGCGTGTCGGCGATGGTGCGCGCGCGCTGGACCGCGATTCATCGCGGGCGCCCGCAGCTGCAGACCGCGTATTCGCTGGAGACCGTGTTCGACGAGGTGACCTTCATCGCCGGGCCACCGTTGTCCGTCGGGTTGTCGGTGGCGGTATGGCCGCAGGCCGGCGTGCTGGCCGCCGCCCTGCTGCTGGTGCTCGGGGTGACCGCACTGGTTCTGCAACGCGGTACCGAGCCGCCGTTGCAACCGGTTGACAGCGCCACACCACGCCGCTCCCTGCTGCGGCAAGCGGAGATCCGCCTGCTGGCGTTGCTGATGCTGGCGATGGGTGTGATTGTCGGTACCGTCGACATCACCAGCGTGGCCTTCGCCGAACAGCGCGGGCAGCCACTGGCTGCCAGTTGGGTGCTGTCGGCCTATGCGCTGGGCAGCTGCGCGGCGGGCCTGCTGTTTGGTGCGCTGAAGCTGCAGATCCCGTTGCCGCGCCTGTTGCTGACCGGAGCAGCGGCCACTGCATTGGCCACGCTACCGCTGCTGTGGGTCGGCAGCCTGCCTGCCCTGGCCGTTGCCGTGTTGCTGGCCGGGGTGTTTTTCGCGCCGACGATGATCGTGGCGATGTCGCTGGTCGAACAGTACGTGCCCGAATCGCGCCTGACCGAAGGCATGACCTGGTTGCTGGCCGGATTGAACATCGGCGTGGCGCTGGGCGCGGCGCTGTCTGGGCGGAGTGTCGATGCGGGGGGCGTGCGCAGCGGCTTTGTTGTTGCGCTGGTGGCAGGCGGTGGCGTGCTGCTGTTCGCCGTGCTCGCGCACCGTGCACTGCGCCCGTCTGCCTCGACCACATCCCCTGAAGGAATCGTCCCGTGAGCGCTTCATCGCCTGCGCACGCCGCGCCTGTGCCTCGTCATCCGTGGTGGGCGGTTTCCGCCGTCGGCCTCGCCACGTTCTCGGTGGTCACCACCGAAATGCTGCCGGTCGGCCTGCTGACCCCGATCGCCGAAGATCTCGGCGCGTCCACCGGCACCGCCGGCCTGATGATCTCGCTGCCGGCCCTGCTGGCGGCAGTGTTCGCACCGCTGGTGGTGATCGCAGCCGGTGGCATCGATCGCCGTCGCATCCTGTGCGCGCTGCTTGCGCTTCTGCTGGTCGCCAACCTCGCGTCGGCGCTGGCACCGGGCATCGGCTGGCTGTTGGCCGCACGGGTGCTGGTGGGGTTCTGCATGGGCGGCATCTGGGCCATCGCCGGCGGTCTGGCCGCGCGCCTGGTGCCGGCTGACCGCATCGGCCTGGCTACCTCGATCATCTTCGGCGGCGTGGCCGCAGCGTCGGTGCTGGGTGTTCCGTTGGGCGCGCTGATCGGGGATGCATTGGGTTGGCGCAGCGCCTTTGCAGCGATGGCGTTGTTCAGTGCGGCGGTGATGCTGCTGCATCTGCGGGTGGTTCCTGCGTTACCTGTAAGTACATCGGTGCGGCTGCGGCAGTTCGTGCAGCAGCTTGGCCAGCGTGACCTGCGGCATGGCCTGTGGCTGACCGTGCTGCTGGTGTCCGGGCACTTCATCGCCTTCACCTACGTGCGGCCGCTGCTGACGTCCGTCTCGGGCGTGGAGGCGTCGTGGATCGGGGCACTGCTGTTTGCCTACGGCCTGGCCGGCATCGCCGGCAACTTCATCGCCGGGCCGCTGGCAGCACGCCATCCGCGCGGTACGTTGCTGGCGATCGCATCGGGCCTGCTGCTGACGCCGCTGCTGTTGCTGTGGCTGGGGGGCACGCCGAGCGGTGGCATTGCGGTGCTGCTGCTATGGGGCCTGGCCTATGGCGGCGTATCGGTGGGCCTGATGAGCTGGATGATGAAAGCGGTGCCGCAGGCCGTGGAGATCGCCACCGCCCTGTATGTGGGCGTGTTCAATATCGGCATCGCGCTCGGCGCGTGGGGCGGGGGACGGCTGCTGGATGGTGTCGGGCCATACGCCACGCTTTGGGCTGCTGCGGTGTTGGCTGCGAGCGCTCTGCTGATGGTTGCCACCACCCGCAGGTAGATCCACGCCATGCGTGGATTCCCACGCCCGTGCCAACCAAGGTTGGCACCCACCAGAGCGGGGCATGTGCCGACCAGGGTTGGCAGCTACCGGGAAATGAAACGGGCGCCTTTCGGCGCCCGTTCCGGTTACATCACCACACCTTGACCCGCTTGTCCGGGGCCAGGTACAGCTTCTGGCCTTCCTTCACTTCGAACGCCGGGTACCAGGCGTCGATATTGCGCACGGTGAGTGCGCGGAACTGGCCCGGTGCATGCACATCGGTCAGCAGCGAGTTGCGCAGCGCCTGCTCGCGGCTCTTGCTGCGCCACGCCTGGGCGAAGCCGAGGAAGAAGCGCTGGTCGGGGGTGAAGCCTTCCAGGGTCTGCCCCGGCTTGCCCTGCAGCGACAGCTGGTAGGCATCGTAGGCGGTACCCAGGCCAGCCACGTCGGCGATGTTCTCGCCCAGGGTCAGCTTGCCGTTCACATGCACGCCCGGGAACGGCTCGTAGCTGCTGAACTGTGCGGCCAGCGCATCACCAGCGGCGTTGAACTGCTTCAGGTCTTCAGCGGTCCACCAGTTGTGCAGCTTGCCGGTCTCGTCGAAGAGCGCACCGGCGTTGTCGAAGCCGTGGCTGATTTCGTGGCCGATCACTGCGCCGATGGCGCCGTAGTTCACCGCGTCGTCGGCAGCACCGTCGAAGAACGGCGGCTGCAGGATCGCGGCCGGGAACACCAGGCGGTTCTCCAGCGGCACGTTCATCGCGTTGATGGTCTGCGGCAGCATCGCCCACTCGCTGTGGTCGACCGCCTTGCCCAGCTTGGCGATGTTGCGCTGGTACTCGAACAGTTCGGCGCGCTGCGCATTGCCCAGCGCGTCATCACGGCGGATCTCCAGGCCGGTGTAATCACGCCACTTTTCCGGGTAACCCATGCCCACGGTCAGGCCGGCCACCTTGGCCTTGGCGCTGGCCTTGGTCTGCGGCGACATCCACGCGAGCGCGTCGATGCGCTTGGCGAAGGCGGCGATGATGTTCTTCGCCATCTCGTCCGCGCGTTCCTTGGTCTTGGCGTCGAAGTGCTTCTCGACGTAACGCTTGCCGATCGCTTCGCCGATGGCATGGTTGGCGTCGTCCACTGCACGCTTCCAGCGGTCGCTCTGCTGCGGCGTGCCGCTCAGCGTGGTGCCGTGGAAGGCGAAGCGGGCATCGGCGAATTTCTTCGGCAGGTAGGCAGCGGCGCGGTCCAGCGCGTGGAAGGCCAGGTAATCCTTCCAGACATCCAGCGGCTCGGTGGCGACCAGCTTGGACAGGCCGGCCACGGCCTTGGGTTGCCAGACGATGAAGTCCTGCTGCTTGCCCAGCGCAGCCGCGTCGAGGAAGGCGTTCCAGTCCATGCCCGGCGCCTTGGCATTGAAGTCGGCCTGGGTCCAGGGATTGGCACCCTTGGTCACATCATTGGTTTCTTCCTGGGTGGCGTGCGCCTGCGCGATCTTCGTCTCCAGCGCGAGGATGCGCTGCGCCTTGCCCGCCGGATCGGCGACACCGGCCAGCTGCAGCATCTGTGCGATGTAGGCCTGGTACTGCTTGCGCAGCTCGGCCATGCGGCCGCCGCCCAGGTAGAAGTCACGGTCGGGCATGCCCAGGCCGCCCTGCACCAGGTAGGGCGCGTTGCGGTCCGGCTGCAGCAGGTCCACCGACACCCACAGGCCGAACAGGCGGTCGGTGTAGAAGTTGGTCGCATTGAGCAGGTCGACGTCGGCGCGCATCTCGCCGCCCAGGGCTCGGGCCAACCCGGCCTTGTCGGCGATCGCATCGATGGCCTTCAGCTGCGGCTGCACCGGCGCGATGCCGTGCTGCTCGATGCCGGCTTCGTCCATGTAGGCGGCGTAGTAGTCGCCGATCAGCTTGTCGTCACCGCTGGCCTGGGTGTTGCCGGCGGCGCCTTCGAGAATGGCGCGGGTGTCGGCCAGGGTCTTCTCGGCGATGACGTTGAAGCTGCCGAAGCGCGAGCGGTCGGCCGGGATCTCGGTGTTCTTCACCCAGGTGCCGTTGGCGAAGCCGAAGAAATCATCGCCGGCGTTGATGCTGCGGTCCATGCCGCTGGCATCGAAGCCGAAGCTGCCCAGCATCGGCTTGGCGGCCGCAGGTGCGGCATCGGCAGGCGCGGCGGTGCCGGCAGCCGGATCGGCCGGGCGGTCGCAGGCGGCCAGGGACAGGCTGGCAACGATGGCCAGTGCCAGGGTGGGACGGCGCAGCTTGGACATGGACTTCTCTTGCAGCGGAAAACCCCAAGTCTAATCCGCTCCGCCCCGGCTGGCCCTCCCGTAGTGCCGCCCGCCCTGTGCGGGATCTGGCTGAACGCGCAGAAGCGATCTTCACGCCGTCACCGGTGTGGTGCATGCTGGCCTCAGGAGCCCTGCGCGGACACGGGGAGGTGGCCATGCGGGGGCGGGTCAGGCGTCAAGAATGGCGTCCGCCGGCCGTTGAGGTCGGGGATGTGGAGGATTCGTTCGCGCATGAAGCCAGCCGACTGCACAAGGAAGACCAACCGATGCCCGCGCTGAAACGGGCGTTGGCCCGGCCGCTGCGCGCCATTACCTGGGGCGGGGTGTTGCTGGGCATTCTGCTGGTGGCCGGGTTGACCACCATGCTGGCCAACGACCATCACCGCCGGCTGGAGGCCGCACAGCGCCAGAGCCGTGCCCTGGCGGTGGGCAGCGAGCGCCTGCTGGCGCTGGAGCTGCGCAACCTGGAGCGGGCGATGTCCGGCATCGCCGCCGATGCCGTTGAAGCGTTCCGCAGCGTGCCCGCGCAGGCGCCGGCGCTGCTTGATGCCTCCATCGGCGGCGTGCTGCGCCGGCATGCCGAGCTGCACAGCATCGTGGTGCTGGACAGCTATGGCCGCGCCCTGACGGCCGGCAAAGGTGACCTGAACCTGCCGCTGTGGACCGATCCGCAGCGCCGCGGCCTGGGCAGTTCGCTGTACATCGGTCCGCCGCTGCGCGCCAGCGACGGTGGCTGGGTGGTGCCGCTGGCGCTGCCGATGGCCGGTGACCGCTGGTTGCTGGCGCGGCTGCGCTGCGGCGAACTGCAGCGCATCATCGGCGGCCTCGATGTTGGCTCGAACGGGCTGGTGTCGATCAGCGATGCGGAAGGCTACATGCTGGCCCGCGTACCGGACCCGCACGGCACGGTCGGCCGTCGCTACGACCTCCCGCATCGCGACCTGCTTGGCAAGCAGGCGGTGGTCGAGCTGGGCAGCCTGCCCGGTGCCGTCGACGGCGTGCCACGCATCATCACCATCAGCACGCTGGAACGCAGCCCGCTGGCGGTGCAGGTCGGCTTGGCTGACGAGGACGTGCTGGCGCCGTGGTGGCCGTACCTGCAGGCGTCGGTGGCGATCGTAGTGGCCTACATCGCGGTGTTGCTGGTGCTGCTGTACGCCGTGCGCCGCAGCACCCGCAGCCAGCAGGCGATGGCCGAGGAGCTGAAAACAGGCCACGCCGAGCTGCGCCTTGCGCACCAGGTCGGTCGTGTCTGCACCTGGTACGTGGATGAGGACGCCGCACTGCTGCGCTGGTCGCCGCTGGCGCGTGAGATCTTCGGCGTGCAGACCGATGCGCTGCCGGTGGCCGATTTCTTCGCGCGCGTGCATCGTGATGATGCAGCGCGCCTGCAGCAGGCCTTCGACCAGGCCTTCGCCGGTGGCGCGGTGCTCGACCAGGTGTTCCGCCTGGTACTGCCCGGAGGCGCAGTGCGCTGGGTGGGCGCACGCGGGCAGCGGGTGGAGGTGGCCGACAGCGAGCGCCGCATGATCGGTGCCCTGACCGACCTGAGCGAACGCTACCAGGCCCGCGAGCAGATGAGCGAAGTGGAACGCCGCTTCCGCCTGTTGTTCGACCGCAATCCAGCACCGTTCTGGGTGTTCGATCCGGATACGCTGCGCTTCATCGAGGTCAACGATGCCGCCGTGCGCCAGTACGGCTACAGCCGCGAGGAATTCCTGGCGATGAGCATCCTCGACATCCGCCCGCGCGAAGGCTGGGACGAGGTGAAGGGTGCGATCGCCAAGGCCCGTGTCGGCGAGCTGCAGGATGCCACCGTGCGCCTGCACCGGCGCAAGGACGGCAGTGTGTTCGAAGTGCGCGCACACCTGTCCAGGCTCGATTTCGATGGCCAGCCCGCCTGCCTGGTGCTGGCCGAGGATGTGAGCGAACGACTGGCCTACGAGCGCGACCTGGCCTACCAGGCGCGGCACAACCCGGCCACCGGCCTGCTCAACGTGCGTGCGTTGACCGAGCAGCTGGACGAGCAGCAGGAGGGCTACACCATCGCCTTCGTGCAGTTGCGAGGACTGCAGCTGGTGGCCGACACGCTGGGCCGCGAGATCGGCGATGCGGTGCTGCAGTCGATGGCGACCCGGCTCGGTGGCCTGGGCGCGCGCTGCGGCACGCTGGCATTCCAGCCGGCGGAGGACTTCGTGTTCGCCATCGGTGCCGAGCACGATACCCAGCGCGTGCTGGACGACCTGCTGCAGATTGTGTCGGCGCCGATGCGCGGCAAGGATTCGCTGCACCAGTTCGAGCCGCGCATCGGCGTGGCCGTGCACATTGCCGGCGACGGCCACAGCGCCGAGCAGGTGATCGGCATGGCCGCACAGGCCGCGCATGCCGCGCGCGCCGAAGGCAATGTGGTGGTCTGGTTCGACGCGGCGGTGACCACGCGGCTGGCCGACCGCCTGCGCCTGGCCGGACGCATCCACGCCGCCATCGACAACGAGTTCCAGCTGTATTTCCAGCCGATCCGGCACGCCAGCGATGGCAGCCCGGCCGCGCTGGAGGCTCTGCTGCGCTGGCCGCAGGCCGATGGCAGCTTCATCCCGCCGAACGAGTTCATCCAGCTGTGCGAGGACACCGGGCTGATCCTGGCGTTGGGCCGCTGGGTGATCCGTGCGGCGGCGAAGGCGCAGCGCCGGCTGGTCGAGGCAGGTTGGGGCGAGCTGCCGATCGCGGTCAATGTATCGGCGGTGCAGTTCTTCAACAGCGACCTGGTGGCCGAGTTCACCCGCGCGCAGCAGGAGTTCGGCCTGGCCCGCGGCGCGCTGCACGTGGAGCTGACCGAGAGCAGCCTGATGCGCAAGCCGGCGCAGGCGATGCAGACCATGCAACGCCTGCACGAGCAGGGCATCAGCGTGTCGCTGGATGACTTCGGTACCGGCTATTCCAGCATGTCCTACCTGCAGCACCTGCCATTGGACATCCTGAAGATCGACCGCAGCTTCGTCGCCGACGTGGAAACCAATCCGCGCAATGCCTCGATATGCCGCGCGCTGCTGTCGCTGGGCCACAGCATGGGCCTGACCATCATCGCCGAGGGCGTGGAAACGCCGGGGCAGCTGGACTGGCTGGCTGCGCACGGCTGCGACCAGGTGCAGGGTTACCTGCTTGGGCGGCCGGCGCCGCTGGAACGGATCATCGAGGCGCTGGATGAGGTTGCCGCCTAAGTGGTAGTGCCGGCCGCTGGCCGGCATTCGCCCAGGACCGGGATGTGTCTGATTGCCGGCCAGCGGCCGGCACTACCGGCAAGCGCCAGATTCGGCTACACCCCGGCCTCCACCAGATGGTCGATGAAACTGCGCACCTTCGGTGCCAGATGGCTGCGGCTGGTATAGACCGCGAAGATGCCGATCGGCGAGGCCTCCCATTCGGGCAGGATGCGCACCAGGCGGCCATCGGCCAGCGCGTCTTCCAGCAGGAAATCGGGCTGCAGGATCACGCCCATGCCGGCGATTGCTGCTTCGCGCAGCACGTCGCCGTTGTTGGCGTGCAGCAGGCTGCTCACCGCCACCTTCACTTCGCCGCCCGGCCCCTGCAGCGGCCAATGGTCGCCGGCGGCCCAGTAGCTGTAGCTCAGGCAGGCGTGTGCCTGCAGCTCCTGCGGCGTCTGTGGCGTACCGCGTGCGGCCAGGTAGGCCGGCGCGGCGCACAGGCTCACCCGTGATTCGCCCAGACGGCGCGCGATCAACGTCGGTCCCGGCTCGCGGGTGATGCGGATGGCCACGTCGTAGCCTTCCTCGACCATGTCCACCAGGCGGTCGGACAGGGCCAGGTCCAGTTCCACCTGCGGGTAGCGTTCGCGGTAGCTGGCCAGCAGCGGGCCGAGGCGGGCGATGCCCCAGCTGACCGGTGCGTTGATGCGCAGCGTGCCGGAGGGCTCCAGCGCCTGCGCGCCGATGCTGGCCTCCAGTGCATCGAACTCGGCCAGCAGGCGCACGCACTGGGCGTAGTAGGCCGCGCCGGCACTGGTCGGGCTGACCCGGCGCGTGGTGCGGTGGAGCAGGCGCGTGGACAGGCGCTTTTCCAGCGCGGCGACCTGGCGGGTGACGCCGGCAGTGGACATATCCAGGGCCTGGGCGGCGGCACTGAAGCCGTTGCGCTCGACCACCGCCACGAACACGCGCATCGCCTCGAGGGTGTCCATTGTTGCGCCTTTTGAAACAAATACGGTCAATCCATCGTATTTATTGGTCCACGAAGGCGCAATAACCTGTGCCCACTCCCTTCAAGGTGTTTCCCCATGCACACCACGACCGCTCCTGTTTCGCCGCTGGCCCCGTACGGCGCCACCCTGCTGCGCCTGGCCCTGGGCGTGCTGTTCCTGGTCCATGCGCTGACCAAGCTGCTGGTGTTCACCGCGGCCGGCACGGCGGCGTTCTTCGAGTCGCTGGGCCTGCCCGGCGTGCTCGGCTACCTCACCATCGGCGTCGAGCTGGTGATCACCGTCGCGCTCCTGCTGGGCGTCTACGCACGCTGGGTGGGCCTGGTTGGTGTGCCGCTGCTGCTGGGCACCATCGTCACCGTGCACGGCGCCAACGGCTTCGGTTTTGCCAATGCCGGCGGCGGCTGGGAATACCCGGCGTTCTGGGCACTGGCGCTGGTAGTGCTGTTCCTGGTCGGCGATGGCAAGTGGACCCTGCGTTCGCGCTGATCGCCGCCTGACCCTGCAACTGGAGAATTCCATGTCCCGCCTGCCTTCGCTGTACATCTCGCATGGTTCGCCGATGACCGCCCTGCATCCGGGCCAGGTTGGCGTGCGCCTGGCCGAGCTGGCGCGCGATCTGCCGACGCCACGCGCCATCGTGATGGCCTCGGCGCACTGGCTGGGCCGGCAGCCGCTGGTCGGCGCGCATCCGCAGCCGCCGACCATCCACGACTTCGGCGGCTTCCCGCGCGCGCTGTTTGAACTGCAGTACCCGGCGCCGGGCGATCCGGCGCTGGCCGAAGAGGTGGCCGGCCGCATCGCGGCCGCTGGCCTGCCGGTGGCACTCGACCCGCAACGTGGCCTCGACCACGGTGCCTGGGTGCCGCTGCGGCTGCTGCGCCCGCAGGCCGACATCCCGGTGGTGCCGGTGTCGATCCAGCCGCTGCTCGGCCCCGAGCACCAGTTCGCGCTCGGCCGCGCGCTGGCGCCGCTGCGCGAGCAGGGCGTGCTGCTGGTCGGCTCGGGCAGCATCACCCACAACCTGCACGACTGGGGGGACTACCAGGACGGTAAGGAAGCGCCGTACGTGCGGCCCTTCATCGAGTGGGTGGAGCAGCGTCTGGCCGCCAATGACCGCCAGGCTCTGTTGGATTACCGCAGGCAGGCGCCATTCGCCGAACGTGCGCACCCGACCGACGAGCACCTGCTGCCGTTGTTTTTCGCGATGGGCGCGGCCGGAGAGGGCGGCTTCGGTGCACGCCGCATCGACGCTGGTATCGATGCCGGCTTCCTCGCCATGGATCTGTACCGCTTCGACGGGGCATGAGCCGGGGCTGACGCGCGGCGGCCCCGGCCGTCGCGGTCATGGCCGCATGTGGTAGTTTTTTCCGGGTTTCCGGCGCTGGCTTGCGAGCCTCCCCGCGCGCCGCTTCCTGGAAGAAGCATGCATACCATTGAAGTCGTCCTGGCGATGCTGGTGGCCGTTGTCGCCAGCGGCTACCTGGTTCGTGTCCTGCCGTTCTCGTTGCCGCTGCCGCTGGTGCAGATCGGCCTGGGTGCGGTCATCGCCGGGGTGTTCAACCGCGGCCACGCGCTGGAGCCGGAGGTGTTCTTCCTGCTGTTCCTGCCGCCGCTGCTGTTCCTCGACGGCTGGCGCATCCCCAAGCAGGGCCTGTTCCGCGACAAGGGCGCGATCCTCGAGCTGGCGTTCGGCCTGGTGGTGTTCACCGTCATCGGCGCCGGCTTCCTCATCCACTGGCTGATTCCAGTGATGCCGCTGGCGGTGTGCTTCGCGCTGGCGGCCATCGTGTCGCCGACCGACCCGGTGGCGGTCGGGGCCATCGCCTCCAAGGCACCGATTCCCAAGCGCCTGATGCACATCCTTGAGGGCGAGTCGCTGCTCAACGATGCCTCGGGCCTGGTCTGCTTCCGCTTCGCGGTGGCAGCGGTGATGACCGGCACCTTCTCGCTGGCCACCGCCTCGCTGACCTTCGTGTGGGTGGCGGTGGCCGGCCTCGCCGTGGGCGTGGCGGTGACGCTGGGGGTGTCGACCTTCCAGCGCTGGCTGTGGCGCCGCTTCGGCGAAGAGCCGGGCGCGGCGATGCTGGTCAACCTGCTGATTCCGTTCGCAGCCTATTTGCTGGCCGAAGAGATCCATGCCTCGGGCATCCTCGCCGCGGTCGCTGCCGGTATCGCGATGAGCTATGTCGAGCTGACCGGCCGTGTCTCCGGCAGCATGCGCGTGCAGCGTGCCGGAGTCTGGAACATGCTGCAGTTCAGCTTCAACGGCATCATGTTCGTGCTGCTGGGCGAGCAGCTGCCGGGCATCGTCGAACGCGCCACCACCACCATGAACGAGACCGGCCACCAGAGTGCGTGGTGGCTGCTGGTATACGTGGTGGTGATCAATCTGGCACTGGTCGTGCTGCGCCTGCTGTGGGTGTGGCTGTCGCTGCGCTGGAACCTGCTGCGCGCGCGTCGTCGCGGCCTGGAGCGGGGCGAGGCACCGAACTGGCGCATCGTGGTGGCGACCTCGGTGGCCGGCGTGCGCGGTGCGATTACCCTGGCCGGTGTGTTGACCCTGCCGCTGTTCCTGCCAGACGGCAGTGCATTCCCGGCGCGTGACCTGGTGATCTTCCTGGCCGCGTCGGTGATCCTGTTCTCGCTGCTGGGCGCCAGCATCGCGCTGCCGCGGTTGTTGAAGGGCCTGCAGCTGCCGTCCGATTCGGGTGAGCGCAAGGAAGAGGACCTGGCGCGCCGGCTGTCGTCGAAGGCCGCGCTGGCGGGTGTGGAGCGCATGCGCCAGCAGATGGTGATGAACCAGAACACCGAGAACGTGCAGCTTTACAACGACGCCGCCTCGCGGGTGAGCCTGCTGTACCAGCGGCACCTGGAGAAGGACAGCGACGGGCCCGACGTGGACCCGGAGAAGGTGCGGCGCATGGAACTGGGTTACCGCCAGCTGCGCAGCGCCGGCCTGAATGCCGAGCGCGAGGAGCTGTTCCGGCTGACCCGGCGCGGGGTGATCTCCGACGAGATCTCACGGCGCCTGATCCGCAACCTGGACCTGCTGGAATCGCGCAAGCGCGAATGACGCCGAATGTAGAGTCGAGCCATGCTCGACTGCTCTTGCCCCAGGCGTCATGAACCCGGAACGGAAAGCAGTCGAGCATGGCTCGACTCTACACAAGCCGGTTATTCCGGCTTCGTTTCCAGGAAATACGCCTCAACCTTGCCCTTGACCTTGATGGTCATCGGGTTGCCGCGGCGGTCGCGGGCCTTGCCGGCCTGCACGCGGATCCAGCCTTCGCTGACCGAGTATTCCTCGACGTTGTCGCGCTCGACGTCGTTGAAACGCACGCCAACGCCGCGCTCCAGCGCCTGCGCATCATGGAAGGGGCTGGCCGGGTTGATCGCCAGGTGGTCGGGAGGGGTATCGCTCATCGCTTCATTCACAGTGACGGCCACCAAGGCCGGCTTCAGCGGCACAGGATAAACCGTAGAATGCCGGCCTGCCCCAGAGGAAGTTCCGCCATGCCCGACAACAGCGACTATTTCGACTTCGAGGAAGACATCCACGACTTCGACGAGGAGGGCTTCGAGGCGCGGGTCTGGAACCTGCTGGTGCTGATCAACCCGGGCGACGAAGAGCTGGCCCTGCAGCAGTTCAACCGCTGGCGCGAGCACCTGGCCGAGGACGGGCAGCCGCTGGAAGCGGACAGCGACTGGCTGCCGGCGCTGTTCACGGCCATCGCCTGGCAGTCCGGTTTCGAGGTGGAACGAGATGACCTGGAATCGCTGCAGTCGGCGGTGAACGAGCTGTCGGCGCGCTTCAACCTGCAGCTGGACTGGGGCGGCGACCTGGACGACGAGGACTTCGCCGAAGACCTGGACGGCGTGCAGCTGATGTCCACCGCCTTCGACCGCCTGCGCGAGCACAATTACACGCTGTGGAGCGTGGATGCCGGCAGCGACGGCTTCACCGGCGTGATGGCGCTGACCCGCGACGACGACGCGATGCTGGCGCTGTGCTCGCTGCTGAACGTGGAAATCCGGCTGGGCAGCGACCCGTTCTGAGATTGATTGGTAGCGCCGGGCCATGCCCGGCGCTCCCATCTACGGCCGGTACTGCGCCCTGGCGTTGGCGATCACCGCTTTGACCAGCGCGCGGTCGGTGTGCCTTGAGATCGCCTGCGCGCCGAGCGCGATCGCCTGCGTACGCAGCTCGGCGGTGACGTCGTAGTGGGCGCCGCTGGCCTTGTTCTGGAAGGCCCGCGGGGGAATGCCGAGCTGCGCCGCCATCGCGTGCAGCTCGGCCAGGGTGTCGGCCATCAGGTGCGCCCAGCGCTGTCCGCGCCAGGGATGCACCGCGTCATCGACGTAGACCGTCACCGCCGCGGCCGGTTCAGGCCTGCGGCTTGCTGTCGCTGTCAGCGGCCGGAGCGGCCTCGGCAGCGGCTTCTTCGGCCACGTCGCCCTCGGCGGCTTCGCCTTCCTCGCCCTCAGCAGCGTCGACGCCTTCGAACTCGGCGACCAGCTTGTCCAGGTACTCGTCAGCGGTCTGCTCGGATTCGGCGGCCAGGGTGTCCAGCAGCTTCTGCAGCAGTTCGGAGTACTCCAGGTTGACCTTGCGGCCTTCCTTCTCCTGCACGTTGGCCAGGTGCTTGAGCATGGCCAGCATCGGCACCGGGTTCTCGGCGTTGCCCATGGTCTGGCCGCCGATGGCCAGCAGCCACTCACGGCCCTGCAGGCCGATGGCCGCGACCACCTGGCCGTCTTCGTTGGTCAGCACGGCATGGTTCTGCACCTGCTGCTGGGCGTTCAGGCGGAGGAACGGGCGCTTGGCCTGCTGCTTCTTGCGCTTGTCGCGCTTGGCCTTGGAGTTCTGGGACATGGGGTGGAGTCACCTGGAAACGGAAAGACCGCCATTGTAGCGGGTGCGCCGGGTCATGCCCCTGGTGGGTGCGGAGCTTGGTCCGCACGCTTTTCCCGGATGTGCGGACCAAGGTCCGCACCTACCGTTTACTTTGCCGGCCTCTGCGCGGCCTGCACGTCCGGGTCGGCGGCGGGGGCCGACAGCCCCACCTGCGGGCCGGCACCGGCCAGGGCGGCTGCTTCGGCGGCCTGGGTCATCACCACGATGCTGATGCGGCGGTTGATCGGATTCTGCGGGTCGGCCTTGTCGAACAGCACCGACGAAGACAGGCCGACCACGCGGGTGATCTTGCTGTCCTCCAGGCCGCCGTCCACCAGTGCGCGCCGTGCGGCGTTGGCACGATCGGCGCTCAGTTCCCAGTTGCCGTAGCCGCGCGCGGCCGAATAGGCGGTGATGTCGGTGTGGCCGGTCAGGCTGATCCGGTTCGGCACGTGGTTCAGGTAATTGGCCAGCTCGTGCAGGATCTGCTGCGTGTACGGCTTCAGCGTGGCGCTGCCGAGGTCGAACATCGGCCGGTTCTGCTTGTCCACGATCTGGATGCGCAGGCCTTCCGGGGTCAGGTCCAGCAGCAGCTGGTCCTTGAACGGCTCCAGTGCCTGGCTCTTGCTGATCGCTTCCTGCAGTTCCTTCATCAGCGCTTCCAGCTGCTGCTTGTCGCGCTGCTGCTGGTCCACCGGCTGCGGCACGGCTTCCTTCTGGTTCTGGAAGGGATCGTTGCTGCTGCCCCGCGAGATGTCGGTGGCACCACCCAGCTTGATCATCGAGGTGCTGGCGCCACCCGGGCCGGCCATGCCGGGCGCCGGCGTGGCGTTCTGCCCGCTCAGCGGGCTGGGGTTGCGGAAGTACTCGGAAATGGCCGCACGGTCGTTCTTGTTGGTGGTGGCCATCAGCCACAGCACCAGGAAGAAGGCCATCATCGCGGTCACGAAGTCGGCATAGGCCACCTTCCACGAACCGCCATGATGGGCGGCGTGGCCGGCCTTCTTGACCCGACGGACGATGACGGTGGGCTTGGTCTCGGCCATGGCTTACTTGACCGTCTTCAGGTGCTGCTCGAAATCGGAGAAGGCCGGGCGCACGTTCGACGGCAGCGTCTTGCGGGCGAATTCCAGCGCGATCTTCGGGTTGTAGCCACGCAGGCAGGCCAGCAGCGCGGTCTTCACCGATTCGTAGATGCGGCTGTCCTGCTCGGCGCGCGCTTCCATGGCGGCTGCCATCGGGCCGACGAAGCCATAGCCCAGCAGGATGCCCAGGAAGGTACCGACCAGCGCGCCGGCCACATGGCCGCCGACCTCGACGATATCCCCGCCGATCGAACCCATGGTGATGACGATGCCGAGCACCGCCGCGACGATGCCGAAACCGGGCAGTCCGTCGGCGACCTTGGTCAGCACCTGCGACGGCGCCATGGCCTCGGCGTGGTGCTTTTCCAGCTCCAGTTCCAGCAGCGGCTCCAGCTCGTGTGGCTCGATGTTGCTGCCGATCATCAGGCGCAGGCAGTCGGTGATGAAGTCGATCAGGTGGTGGTCGGCCTGCACCTTTGGGTAGTTGCCGAACAGCGCGCTTTCGGCCGGGCGCTCGACGTGGTCTTCCAGCGCCATGAAGCCTTCGCGGCGGGCCTTGTTGAGCAGTTCATAGAGCAGGCTGAGGACATCGATGTAGTCCTGCTGCTTGTAGCGCGGGCCCTTGAACACGCCGACCATGGCCTGCAGGGTCTGCTTGACCGTCTTGGCCGGGGTGCCGACCAGGAAGGCGCCGAGCGCGGCGCCACCGATGATGACCAGCTCGTAGGGCTGCCAGAGGGCACCCAGGCGGCCGTGGGCACCGAGATAGCCCCCGATCACGCTGACGATGACGACCAGGAATCCAACGATGATGAGCATGGGGCGACGCAAGGAGAGGGGATATCTCCTTGTCGGCCCGTCGCCCGGTTTTCTGAAGAGGGAATTCTGTGAAATCGGTCAGCGGGGTGTTTCAGCCCGCCACGCCGCTTTCGGCGCCGCCACGCTGCAACGGGTCGGGCCAGGTCTCGCCATTGCCGGTGAACGAAAGTGAGACGGAGTTCAGGCAGTGGCGCTCGTAGGTGGGCGGCGGGCCGTCCGGGAATACGTGGCCCAGATGGCTGCCACAGCGCGCGCAGGTGATCTCGGTGCGGACCATGCCGTGGCTGGTATCGCGGATTTCGCGCACGTGTGCCGGGTCGAACGGGGCGAAGAAGCTCGGCCAACCGGTGCCGGAATCGAACTTGGTGCTGGAGCGGAACAGCGGCAGTGCGCACAGCCGGCAGCAGTAGACGCCCTCGCGCTTGTTGTCGAGGAACACGCCGCAGAACGGCGCCTCGGTACCGTGCTGCAGCAGCACGCGGCGCTCTTCACTGCTGAGGCCGGCGATCAGCGCCTCGGTCTGGGTGGCGGTGGGGGGCGTCAGGTCGAAGGCAGTCATGGCGGCGCTCCGTGGGGTTGATGGCCTGGGGATGGTGGAAAACGTGGGGGTGCCGGCGCGCGCTTGCAAGTGTGATGGCCGTTCATGGCCGGCACACAGGTGCAGGCGCAAGGTACATGTGATCCACGCCGGAGCGTGACATGAAACCGACCCTTTCCCTGCTGTTGATGGCCCTGTTGCCCCTGGTCGCGCAGGCCCAGGTACCGACGTCGTCGAGCCCGACCGCCACCCGCAGTGCCACCACCGTGGCACCGCAGCCGGTGATGCCGCCGCCGCAGGCCGCTCGCCCGCAGCCGCAGGTCCTGCCGTCGCCGCAGCCGGCGCAGCCGATCAGATCCACCGGCCCCGCCCAGATCGCGCCCACCCCGGCGCCGAAGCCGGCCGACAAGGTGTACGACCGCAATGGCCGTATCGTCCCCGGGGTACGCCCGGCCGGTCCGAACCGCGTGTTCGATTCGCGTACCGGCCGCTATTACGACAGCGTGCCGGCCGGCGATGGCCAGCAGATCAAGCGCTGATCTCGGGTGCCAGCAAAGGTTGGCAGCTAGCGCACGCTGTCCGGCCTGAACGCACGAAAACAACCCGCTGCAGATCACTGCTTTTTCGCCTGCGATTAACCGTTCCGGGACCAACGTGACCGTGCGCCGGCATTGCGCCGCCGCATGTCCTTCGTCCACTGGATCGCGATCATGAAAAACCAGCAGAACCGTCATCCCGGCAAGGAACCGCAGGGCCGCAACCCGCAGCAACAGCAACAGCAACAGCAGCAACAGCAACAGATGGACCCGCAGCAGCCGCACAAGGGCGGCAAGCAGCAGGAACAGCGCTCGCAGAAGCATCCGCAGCAGCGCTGACGGACCCGGGGGTCAGAGCCCGCTGCACGGGATCTGGCCCCACTACCGTTCCGGACTCAATCCGGAATTGGCAGGCTCAGCGTTTCCTTCACTTCTTCCATCACGATGTAGCTCTTCGACTCTCGTACATGCGGCAGTGTCAGCAAGGTGCTGCCGAGCAGCTTGCGGTAGGAGGCCATTTCGCTGATCCGCGCCTTCAGCAGGTAATCGAAGTCGCCCGAGACCAGATGGCACTCCAGCACGTTGGGCAGCTTCAGGGCGGCGCGCCGGAACTCCTCGAAGATGTCGCCGGACTTGTAGGCCAGGCTGATCTCCACGAACACCAGCAGGCTGGCTTTCACCGCCGCCGGGTCGAGGTGGGCGTGGTAACCAGTGATCACCCCTTCGCGCTCGAGCCGGCGCACGCGCTCGGTGCATGGGGTGGTCGACAGGCCGACCCGCTCGCCCAGTTCGGTGAAGGAGATACGGCCCTCGGCCTGCAGGATGCGCAGGATCTTGCGGTCGATCTTGTCCAGTTCGCGGGTACGGGGGGCCATGGCCGTCAACCTTGGGGAATGAATTGCAGGAGAACATCCTGCCGGTTGATTGCAAATCAGGCAAATCAACTGGGAATGGCTGTCTATACTTCCCCAATTATGGTCCCGGCACGCTCCAGTGCAGGGAATGATCGGGTTGGAGAAGTCCCATGCGAGTCCTAGTTCTCGGCAGCGGCGTGATCGGCACCACCAGTGCCTGGTACCTGCGACAGGCCGGGTTTGAAGTCACGGTCATCGACCGCCAACCCGGCCCGGCGCTGGAAACCAGCTTTGCCAATGCCGGCCAGCTGTCGTTCGGCTACACCTCGCCGTGGGCCGCCCCGGGCGTGCCGAAGAAGGCCATCGGTTGGCTGTTCGAGAAGCATGCGCCGCTGGCGATCAAGCCGGGCATGGACCTGGCCCAGTACCGCTGGCTGTGGCAGATGCTGCGCAACTGCACCCACGAGCGCTACGCGATCAACAAGGCGCGCATGGTGCGCATGTCCGAGTACAGCCGCGACTGCCTGAACGAGCTGCGCGCGCAGATCGGCATCGAGTTCGAAGGCCGCGACCTGGGCACCACCCAGCTGTTCCGCACCCAGCAGCAGCTGGATGCCTCGGCGCAGGACATCGAGATCCTGGCCCAGTACGGCGTGCCGTACGAGGTACTGGACCGCGCCGGCATCATCCAGGCCGAACCGGCCCTGGCCCACGTCGATGGCCTGGTCGGCGCGCTGCGCCTGCCGCGTGACCAGACCGGCGACTGCCAGCTGTTCACCCGCCGCCTGGCGCAGATGTGCGTGGATGCCGGTGTCGAGTTCCGTTTCGACCAGGACATCACCGGCCTGGAATTCGATGGCGACCGCATCACCGGCGTACGCATCGACGGCAAGCTGGAAACCGCCGACCGCTTCGTGGTCGCGCTCGGCAGCTACTCGCCGGCGCTGGTCGCATCGTTGGGCATGCGCCTGCCGGTGTATCCGCTGAAGGGTTACTCGCTGACCTTGCCGATCACCGACCCGGCGATGGCGCCGACCTCGACCATCCTCGATGAGAGCTACAAGGTGGCGGTGACCCGCTTCGACGACCGCATCCGCGTCGGTGGCATGGCCGAAGTGGCCGGCTTCGACCTGTCGCTGTCGCAGCGCCGTCGCGAGACCCTGGAGCTGGTGGTCAGCGATCTCTACCCGAAGGGCGGCGACCTGACGCGCGCGCAGTTCTGGACCGGCCTGCGCCCGGCCACGCCGGACGGTACGCCGGTGATCGGCGCCACGCCATTCCGCAACCTGTACCTCAACACCGGCCACGGCACGCTGGGCTGGACCATGGCCTGCGGCTCGGGCCGCTACCTGGCCGACCTGATGAGCGCGCGCCAGCCGCAGATCAGCACCGAAGGCCTGGATATTTTCCGCTACGGCCAGTACGGTCACGCGCCGCAACAAGAGAACCGCACATGCGTCCTGCCCGCGCGCTGATCGATCTGGGCGCCCTGCGCAGCAACTACCGGCTCGCCCGTGAACTGGGCGGTGGCAAGGCCCTGGCGATCATCAAGGCCGATGCCTATGGCCACGGCGCAGTGCGCTGTGCGCAGGCACTGGAAGGCGAGGCCGATGGTTTCGGCGTGGCCACCATCGAAGAGGCGCTGGAACTGCGCCAGGCCGGCATCCGTGCGCCGATCCTGCTGCTGGAAGGCATCTTCGAGCCCAGCGACATGGCGCTGGTGGCCGAACACGATTTCTGGTTCGCGGTGGGCTCGCCGTGGCAGCTGGAAGCCCTGGTCGCGTTCGACAGCCCGCGCCCGCTGACGGTGTGGCTGAAGCTGGACAGCGGCATGCATCGCCTCGGCCTGGACGTGGACAGCTTCCGCGCGGCGCATGCACGCCTGTTGGCGCTGCCGCAGGTCGAACGCATCGTGCTGATGACCCACCTGGCACGCGCCGACGAGCTGGACAGCGAACGCACCCACGAGCAGGCCGCGACGTTCGCCCGCGCCACTGACGGGTTGGAAGGCGAGACCAGTGTGTGCAACTCGCCGGCGCTGCTGGGCTGGCCGGATGTGCGCAGCGACTGGGTGCGCCCGGGCCTGATGCTGTACGGCGCCAATCCGCTGCCTGACAACACCGTACTGACCGAGCGCCTGCGCCCGGTGATGACGATGCAGTCGAAGGTGATCGCCGAGCGCTGGATCGAGGCCGGTGAGCCGGTGGGTTATGGCGCCCGCTTCGTGGCCAAGGCGCGCACCCGCGTGGGCGTGGTCGCGCTCGGCTATGCCGACGGTTATCCGCAGTTCGCCCCGAATGGCACCCCGGTGCTGATCGATGGTCAGCCCGGTGCCCTGATCGGGCGCGTGTCGATGGACATGCTGACCGTGGACCTGACCGCGCACGCGCAGGCCGGCATCGGCAGCGTGGTGGAACTGTGGGGCAGTGCACCGACGCTGTCCGAACTGGCGCCGCGCTGCGGCGTGAGTGCGTACCAGCTGCCCTGCGCGGTCAAGCGCGTGGCGAAGGTCTATCAGGACTGACCGAACGCTGGCCGTGCACGGCTCTGGTAGCGGCCGACCTTGGTCAGCGCTTTGAATGCGTGTCGACCAAGGTCGACACCTACCGGTGGGTCGCGCCGCCCGGGATCATCGTGCGGCGGTGGCCTGGCTGGTCAGCTGCCGCTTCACCCAGTCATCGATCAGGCGCTTCTCGTAGCGCAGCGGATCACTGTCGCTCTTCAGCCCCAGGTTGTGCAGGTAGCCGGTATCGCTGAGGCGCGCATCGCCCTCGCTGACGATACGGCCGCTGGCGTCCTTCAACGTGTACTGCAGGCTGATCCGCGGCGGGTAGATGTCACGCATGATCCGGATGTCGCGGCCACGCGGGCCGTGCCACGGCTCGTAGTCACCGGCGCGCTTGATGTCGACCAGGGTCACATCGAGGGTCTGCCCAGGCTGCAGCGGCTTGGCGGCGGTGGTCTGCAGGTAGCGTGCCAGCTGCTGTACCCAGTCGCCACGCTCGGCCTCGAAGCGGTTGGTGCTCTGGCGGATCTCGGTGAATTTGGCCGGGTCCTCCCATTTCACGCTGACCGGGCCATCGGCCTGCAACGCACGTGGCGCGTCCGCATCGGTCACGGTGCGCGGTGCAGCGGCGGCGCCGCCCGCCACCAGGGCGCCTGCCAGCAGGGCAATCGCGAGTGAGCGTTTCATGACGGTCTCCTGCGTCCCCGCGATGGGGACGATGTTGATCACAGATCGAGTGTGATCCTGCGGCCGGGGCGCCGCAATGGCAGATTGCGTCATGCGCAAGAGTGGTTGCCGCCAATTCATCGTCGTCAACCATGACTGACGGCGCTTGACGCTGTGAATACGCCCTTTGGAAGATGCTGTGCCTCCAACCCGGCCTGCACTGACGCCCTTGTCCACACTGCCGCCCCTCGTGGAGCGCCCACCGATGATGGTGCCGGCGCCCGAACCCGACCTGCATCATGGCGTGCTTGAGCGCATCAACGCCGGTTTCTGCGTGATCCAGGTGCTGTTCGAGGGCGATCGTGCGGTCGACTATCGTTTCATCGAGGTCAACGACGCCTTCGAGCGCCACACCGGCCTGAAGGATGCGCGTGGCCAGCGCATGACGGCGCTGGAACCGGGCCACGAGGAAGACTGGTTCCGCATCTACGGCGAAGTTGCCCGCAGTGGCCGGCCGGCACAGTTCGAGATGGAAGCGCGTGCGCTGGGCCGCTCGTTCGCGGTGGATGCGGTGCGCGTGGGCCGCCCGGGTGAGGACAAGGTCGGCATCCTGTTCTTTGACATCACCGCGCGCAAGCAGATGGAAGTGGAGCTGGGCGAAAGCGAAGCCCGCTTCAGTGCGCTGGCCGACGGTCTGCCGATGCCGGTGTGGGTGCTCGACGAGCGCGGCCATGCTCGTTTCGTCAACAGCGCTTTCAGTGAGTTCTTCGGCGGCGACGAGACGCGCGTGCCGGAAGACGTCTGGCGTGGCCTGGTGCACCCGGACGATGCGTCGGTATTCGAGTACGAACTGCAGGAAGCGCTGAAGGCACAGCGGTCGATGCATGCGCTGGTGCGGGCCCGACGCGCCGATGGCGACTGGCGTTGGCTGGAAATGAACGCGCGTCCGCGCTTCTCGCGGATGGGCCGCTTCATCGGCCTGGCCGGCAGCAGCCCGGACGTGACCGAACGCCGCGAGATCGAACTGGCCCGCGAGGAGCTGCTGCAGTCCGAGCGTGCCGCGCGCAGCGCCGCGGAGAACATGGCGCGGCTGAAGGACGAGTTCCTGGCCACGCTGTCGCATGAACTGCGTACGCCACTGACCACCATCCTCGGTTGGAGCGAGCTGCTGCTGCAGCGCGTGGACAACACCAGCCCGCTGTACAAGGGCCTGAACGTGATCGCCAACAGCGCCGGTGCGCAGAAGCGGCTGATCTCGGACATGCTCGACCTCAGCAGCATGCTGCTGGGCAAGGTGCAGCTGGAGGTGGAGATACTGGACCTGCGCGACCTGCTGGGCGAAGCCATCGGCGCGCAGGAGCTGGTCGCCGAAGGCAAGGCGCTGGACGTGAGCCTGCAGCTGCCGGAGCAGCCCAGCCTGGTGCTGGGCGATGCCACCCGCCTGCAGCAGGTGTTGTGGAACCTGCTGTCGAATGCGATCAAGTTCACCCCGGCCGAAGGCCGCATCGATCTGCAGCTGCAGGCCGACGGCAATCACTGGGTGATCACCGTGCGCGACACCGGCGACGGCATCGCGCCCGAATTCCTCAATCATCTGTTCAGCCGTTTCCGCCAGGCCGATGGCACCACCACCCGACGCCATGGCGGCCTCGGCCTGGGTCTGGCAATCGTGCAGCAGCTGGTCGAACTGCATGGCGGTACCGTCACCGCTGCCAGCGAGGGCCATGGCCACGGCGCCACCTTCACCGTGCGCCTGCCGCAGCACATTCCCGATGCCGAACGGCGGCCGCTGCGCGAAGTGATCAGCGGACCGATCCTGGAGCCGGTGATCGTCGAGCCGTATCCGCTGCGTGGCATGCACGTGCTGGCGGTGGAAGACCAGCCGGAAGTACTGGAGTACCTGCGGCGCATGCTGGAAGAGCAGGGCGCAAGCGTGTCGGCAGCCAGCTCGGCCGGTGAAGCGCTGGCGCTGCTGGCCGATACCGGGCACCTGCAGTACCACGTGATGCTGACCGACATCGGCATGCCGGGCATGGATGGCTATGGCCTGGTGCGCACGCTGCGCGAGGACATGGGCGTGGATGCGATGACCCTGCCGGCGGTTGCCGTGACCGCGCTGGCACGTGCCGATGACCGGCGCCGAGCGTTGGCGTCGGGCTTCCAGGAACACGTGGCCAAGCCGTACTCGGTGGCACAGCTGGTGGCTGCGGTACGCAAAGTGCAGGTGCCACGCGCGGACAGCGCGCTGCACTGAGCATTCACGGCCGATCGGCGACCCTGCACGCAGGAGGTCGCCGATGTCCCGTACAGCTCCCCGCATCCATACCGATCCGGCGCAGATCGCGCGCCTGGAAGCCCTGCTGCCGCAGCTGGAAGGCGAAACGCAGGTGGAACTGACCCTGCAGGATGGTCGCCGACTGCTCGGCACCGTCGCCGTGAAACCGACGGTGCAGCAATACCGCAACGAGGCCGGCGACGAAGGCAGCAACGGCCAGCTGCGCCTGGATGACTACGACACGCCGGTGCAGCAGCACCATGTGTGGCTGGATGAAATCGCCAGCATCCGCAGGTTGCCGCCGAGGGTTTGACGGCAACCTGCCGCGCCCATCCACGCATGGCGTGGATCTACCAGAGGTTGCAGTAGAGCCACGCCGTGCGTGGCTGCTGCGCTCAGTGCTCGAACAAGGTCGGCGTCGCCTCGAACCGGCGCGCGTAGGCGCGTTCTTCCGCGACCCTCGCCACCTCGTCGTCGGCCAGGTCCGGTGCGCCGTACACCGCATAGGCCACGCTTCCGTCGGCACCATGGCCGACCTGGTGCAGCCGGTAGCGCGAGTGGCCACCGCCGGTGTCCTCGGGGTAATGCACGGGCGGATGGCTGCCTTCCAGGTCCATTTCACTGTTGTCGACCACGCCACCGACGAACAAGGCTCGCATGCAGGTTCTCCTGGGTTTCCGGGGGAGCCTCTACCCTGAACGTTTCAATGTTGCTGGCAGATCAAGGCCCCGTTCGGGTTTCGCAAAGCGGCCGCCGGGGCCGGCCCGGCCAAGCCGGTACAATGGACGGCCCTCACGCTTGAAGTACCCGCGCCGATGGCCTCCAGCGACGACGCCCCCCTGCAGACCCTGTTCCTGCCGTTCTCCCAAGGCGCCCTGCGCTGGCCGGAGGGCCCGGTGGCCTTCCTGCGTGCCCGCGACGGCTGGCCGCTGCGCGAAGTGGCCGGCAACCGCGAAGTGCATTGCGAGCAGAGCTTTGCCCCGTTCGCGCAGCCGCTGCAGCAGGCCGCCGGCTGGACCGTCAGCGGCCAGCTGGATGATGTGGCCGGCAAGGGCCGCTACCCGCTGGTGCTGGTGCTGCCGCCGCGCCAGCGCGAGGAGGCCCGTGCCCTGTTCGCGCGCGCGCTGGCGCTGGTCGCCGACGGCGGCCGCATCGTCGCCTGCCAGTCCAACAACGAAGGCGCACGTTCGGGCGAGGGCGACCTCAAGCAACTGACCGGCCTCGGCGGCAGCCTGACCAAGAACCACTGCCGCGTGTACTGGACCGCCCCGATGCAGGGTCAGCATGACGCCGACCTGGCCAAGCGCTGGTCGGCACTGGATGCGGTGCGGCCGATCGTCGGCGGCCGTTTCCTCAGCCGCCCGGGCGTGTTCGCCTGGGATCGCATCGACCCGGCGTCGGCGCTGTTGGCCGAGCACCTGCCGGCCGACCTGGCCGGGCGTGCCGCCGACCTCGGCGCGGGCTATGGCTACCTGTCGCGCGAGCTGCTGGAACGCTGCCCGAAGATCACCGCGCTGGATCTGTACGAAGCCGAGCAGCGTGCGCTGGCCCTGGCCGAACTGAACCTGGCGCCGCCGCCGCGCGCGCTGCCGCTGCGCTTCCTGTGGCAGGACGTCACCGCCGGCATCGAGCCGGGCTACGACGTCATCATCAGCAACCCGCCGTTCCACACGCCCTCGCGCGCCGATCGCCCGGACATCGGCCAGCGCTTCATCGCCGTGGCCGCGCAGGCGCTGCGCCCGGGCGGACGCCTGTACGTGGTGGCCAACCGCCACCTGCCGTACGAGTACACGCTCAACGAGAGCTTTGGCACGGTGCGCGTGATCGCCGAGCGTGATGGCTTCAAGCTGGTGGAAGCGGTGAAGGGGAAGGGCAAGTGAAGCTGGTCAAGCTTATCGCCAACCTGGGCTATGGCAGCCGCAAGCAGGTGCAGTGGATGTTCCGCGAAGGCCGCGTCACCGACGCCGACGGCGAGGTGCTGTATGCCGACGACCAGGTGCCGCACGAGGCGATCCGGGTCGATGGCGAGCCGCTGGACCCGCCGGTGGGGCTGTCGATCGCGCTGCACAAGCCGGCCGGCTACACCTGTTCGACCAAGGACACCGGCCGCCTGATCTACGACCTGCTGCCGCCGCGCTTCCGCGACCGCGATCCGGTGCTGTCCACCGTGGGCCGCCTTGACCGCGAGACCAGCGGCCTGCTGCTGCTGACCGACGATGGCGGCCTGCTGCACCGGATCATCTCGCCGAAGTCGAAGCTGCCCAAGGTCTACGAAGTGGAACTGAGCGACGACCTGCGCGGCGACGAAGTGGCGTTGTTCGCCAGCGGTACGCTGATGCTGGAGTCCGAGAAGACCCCCCTGCTGCCGGCTGAACTGGAAGTGCTGGATGCGCGTCGCGCACGCCTGGTGCTGCATGAAGGCCGCTACCATCAGGTACGCCGCATGTTCGCCGCCACCGGCAACCACGTGCAGGCCCTGCACCGCAGCCGTGTCGGCGGGCTGGACCTGCAGGGACTGGACGAGGGGCAATGGCGGCAGCTCACCTCCACCGATCTGGATACGCTGTTCGCTCCATGACCACCATCGCTGCGCTGCCGTTCCTGCCCGACGCCGTCATCTTTGACATGGACGGCCTGATGATCGACAGCGAGCGGGTCTCGCTGGCCTGCTGGAGCGAGGCGGCCGACGAATTCGGGCTGGGCCTGGACGAGACCGTGTTCCTGCGCATGGTCGGCCTCGGTGACCGTGACACGCACGCGCTGCTGCGTGCGCAGGGTATCGAGGACAGCGTGATCGAAGCGGTGGCCGCACGCTGCCATGAGCTGTACGAAGCGCGCACACAGACCGGCCTGCCGCTGCGTCCGGGCATTCTGGAGCTGCTGGAGCTGCTGAAAGCGCACGCGGTACCGCGCGCGGTGGCAACCACCACGCGGCAGCCGCGGGCCAACCGCAAGCTGGCCGCTGCCGGCCTGCTGCCGTATTTCGATGCCGTGATCACCAGTGGTGATGTGGCGCAGCCGAAGCCGGCGCCGGATATCTACCTGCTGGCCGCGCAGCGGCTGGGCCAGGTGCCCGAGCGCTGCCTGGCGCTGGAAGACTCACCGGCCGGCACGCGTGCAGCGCTGGCTGCCGGCATGACCGTGATCCAGGTGCCGGACCTGGTGCATCCGGATGAAGAGCTGCGCGCACTGGGCCACCGCATCGTCGGCTCGCTGCTGGACGCGCACGCGCTGCTGCTGCCGCTGCTGCCGAGGTAACGGTGGGCGCCGACCGTGGGTCGGCACTCTTTGCTGCTTTGGTGGGTGCCGACCGTTGGTCGGCACACCTGCCCCATCACACCCGGCCGAACACCAGCGCAGCGTTGGTGCCACCGAAGCCAAAGCTGTTGGACATCACCGTATCCAGCTTCTGCTCGCGGCTCTCGCGCAGGATCGGGAAGCTTTCCACCTTCGGGTCCAGTTCGCCGATGTTGGCCGAACCGGCAACGAAGCCATCGCGCATCATCAGCAGGCAGTAGATCGCCTCATGCACGCTGGCCGCACCCAGCGAGTGGCCGGACAACGCCTTGGTCGAGGACAGCGGTGGCACCGCATCGCCGAACACTTCGCGGATCGCGTTGAGCTCGGTGACGTCGCCCAGCGGCGTGGAAGTGCCGTGGGTGTTGAGATAGTCCAGCGGGCGGTCGACGCCCTGCAGCGCCATCTTCATGCAGCGCACCGCGCCTTCGCCGGACGGCGCGACCATGTCGGCGCCATCGGAGGTCACGCCATAGCCGATCAGCTCGGCATGGATGTGCGCGCCGCGCGCAATGGCGTGGTCGTAGTCCTCCAGCACCAGCATGCCGCCGCCACCGGCGATGACGAAGCCGTCGCGGTCCTTGTCGTACGGACGCGAGGCGCTGGCCGGGGTCTCGTTGAAGCTGGTCGACAGCGCGCCCATCGCATCGAACATCACGCTCATCGACCAGTGCAGGTCTTCACCGCCACCGGCGAACATGATGTCCTGCGCGCCATGGCGGATCATGTCCGCGGCGGCGCCGATGCAGTGCGCAGAGGTCGCGCAGGCGGCCGACAGCGAATAGCTGACGCCCTTGATCTGGTAGGCGGTGGCCAGGCAGGCCGAGACCGTCGAGCACATCGTGCGCGGCACCATGTACGGGCCGACCTTGCGCACACCACGTTCGCGCAGCAGGTCGACCGCGCCGATCTGCCATTCGCTGGAGCCGCCGCCGGAACCGGCGATCAGGCCGGTGCGCAGGTTGCTGACCTGCTCGGGGCTGAGCCCGGCATCGGCGATCGCATCGCGCATGGACAGGTAGGCGAAGGCCGCCGCATCGCTCATGAAGCGCTTCTGCTTGCGGTCGATCAGCGCCTCCAGGTCGAGGTCGACGCGACCGCCGACCTGGCTGCGCAGGCCCGCTTCGGCGTGGTCGGCCAGGGCGGTGATGCCCGAGCGCCCTTCGCGCAGCGCAGCCGAAACGGTATCCAGATCATTGCCGAGGCAGGACGTGATGCCCATGCCGGTGATGACGACGCGACGCATCAGAAGCTCCCGGTTTCAGTGAACAGGCCGACGCGCAGGTCGCGCGCGCTGTAGATTTCGCGGTCATCCACGTACATGCGGGCGTCCGACTGGGCCATCACCAGCTTGCGGTTGATGACACGGCTGATGTCGATCTCGTAGCGCACCAGCTTGGCCTCCGGAAGTACCTGGCCGGTGAACTTCACCTCGCCGCAGCCCAGTGCGCGGCCCTTGCCGGGGGCGCCCAGCCAGGTCAGGAAGAAGCCGGTCAGCTGCCACATGGCGTCCAGGCCGAGGCAGCCGGGCATCACCGGGTCGCCGATGAAGTGGCAGCCGAAGAACCACAGGTCCGGGCGGATATCCAGTTCGGCGCGTACCATGCCCTTGCCATGCGGTCCGCCGTCCTCGCGGATGTCGGTGATGCGGTCGAACATCAGCATCGGATCGTTGGGCAAACGGCCGGCGGCGGTGCCGAACAGTTCACCGCGTGCGCTGGCCAGCAGCTGTTCGCGGTTGAACGCGTGGAGACGGGTCATGAAGCACAATCCTGGAAGCGGGGAAACAGGGAAACAAGCGCTCGAGGATGCCCGTGGAAACTGCGCCGATCAAACATTTCAACCGTACGCAACCGTAGTGTTTTCAATGGAATACGCGCATCCTGTTGATGTGCAACGACCATACTTCGGCGTGTGGCCCGTTCGGCACGCCCCCGCCCTTTCCGCCTGACATGACCCGACTGCGCAAGATCATCCACGTCGACATGGACGCGTTCTACGCGTCGGTGGAGCAGCGCGACGATCCGTCACTGCGCGGCAAGCCGGTGGTTGTGGCATGGCGCGGCGCGCGCTCGGTGGTGTGCGCGGCCTCGTACGAGGCACGCGTGTTTGGCGTGCGTTCGGCGATGCCGGCGTTGCGTGCCGAACGCCTGTGTCCGGATGCGATCTTCGTGCCGCCGGACTTCGCACGTTACAAAGCGGTGTCACGCCACGTGCGCGAGATCTTCCTGCGCCACACCGACCTGGTCGAGCCGTTGTCGCTGGACGAGGCTTACCTGGATGTGACCGAGCCGAAGAGCGGCATCGAACTGGCCACCGATATCGCCCGTACCATCCGCACGCAGATCCGCGAGGAGACGAAGCTGACCGCTTCAGCCGGGATCGCGCCGAACAAGTTCCTGGCCAAGATCGCTTCGGACTGGCGCAAGCCCGATGGCCAGTTCGTGATTCCACCGCAGCGGGTGGACGCCTTCCTGCTGCCATTGCCGGTGAACCGCGTGCCCGGCGTCGGCAAGGTGATGGAAGGCAAGCTGGCCGCGCGCGGCATCGTCACCTGCGGCGACCTGCGGCAGTGGGCTCTGATCGACCTGGAAGAGGCGTTCGGCAGCTTCGGCCGCAGTCTGTACAACCGCGCACGCGGCATCGACGAGCGCCCGGTGGAACCGGACCAGCAGGTGCAGTCGATTTCCTCCGAAGACACCTTCGCCGAAGACCTGCCGCTGGAAGATCTGGGTGAGGCCATCGTGCAGCTGGCGGAGAAAACCTGGAACGCCACCCGCAAGACCGAACGCGTCGGCCACACCGTGGTGCTGAAACTGAAGACCGCACAGTTCCGCATCCTCACCCGCAGCTTCACCCCGGAGCGCCCGCCGGAATCGATGGAAGAACTGCGCGACATCGCCCTGGCCCTGCGCGCCCGCGTCGACCTGCCGGCGGAGACCCGCTACCGCCTGGTGGGTGTCGGGCTCGGCGGCTTCCGCGAAAAGGAACCGATGGTGCAGGGCGAACTGTTCGAGCACTGATCATTGTCGTGCCGACCAACGGTCGGCACCCACCAACAGCAGCAGGTTCCATCAGCAGCAGGTTCCGACAGATGGCGGGAAACTGTCGAAGCCGGGGTGGGTCCGGTTGCGGGGGCGTGAGCGCCATGGATGGCGCGACCGAGCCTCCATGGACGGATTCACGGCGTCCCCCGCAACCGGACCCACCTCGCCATCCCACGGATAGCCAGCTGTTGCTGTTGCTTCGGCTGTTGCCGTTGCATTGAGCAGGTGCAGGGCGCAGCCCTGCAAAAGAAAACTCCCTACCTCATGGCCACTGCATCTCGCCCTTGGCCACCTTCGCACTCAGCTCCAGCGACTCCACGCCTGCCAGCTTCGGATAGCGCGCCTGCATCGCCTTCACCAGTGCCGCACTGTCCTTCGCCTTTGCCGCCTCAACATCGAACGCACGGATGTAGTCCGCGGTGAAGCGCAGCGCACTGGCATCCAACGCCGCGCCCGGCGCGTAGTGCCCCGGCACCACCACCTTCGGCTTCAGCGCCTGCAGCCGCTGCAGGGTCTGCAGCCAGTCGGCATGTGACTTCGGCGTCTGCGTATCGGCCATCCACACGTGCTCACCGGCTACCACCGGAATACCACCGACGATCGCGCGCAGCGACGGCACCCACAGCACCGTGCGGTCCGGCGTCGGCCCATCCAGGTCGATCAGTGGCAGGCGCTCGCCTTCCAACTGCAGGGCATCGCCGTCCAGCACCTGCGGCACCACGATGCGCGCCGGCACGTCGGCACCCATCTTCGGCCCCCAGTAGGCCAGCTTGCCGGCCTGGGTCTGCTGGATGTGGGCAACGGTCTGCGCGGTGGCGACGATGCGCGCCTGCGGGAACGCGTCCTGCAGCGTGGCCAGGCCGAAGTAGTAGTCCGGATCGCCGTGGCTGATGTAGATCGTGGTCAGCTGCTTGCCGCTGGCGCGGATCAGCTCGACCAGCTTGCGCGCGTCGCTGGCACCAAACTGCGCATTGACCAGGATCGCGTCGTGGCGGCCTTCGATCAGCACCGAGGACACCGAGAACATCGCCTGCGGGCCGGGATGGAAGGTCTGCAGGTGCAGCTGGGATTTCGTGGCCGTGGCCGGCGCTGCGGCGGCCGGCGCGGCGAGCAGTGGCGCACTGGTGAAGCTGGCGGCCAGGGCGAGGGGAAGCAGCAGGGCAGCGGTACGCATGGGGCATTCCTTGTGGCGGACGGCGAGCCGGGCGTGGGCCTGGCTCACAGGTGGGTAGCGCCGGGCCATGCCCGGCGGCCTGGCATCAGTACGCCGCAGTGATGATCTGCTTCGGGTACTGGTGCGCTTCCAGCTCGGCGACGAACGCCGCGCCGTAGTCGGCGTAGCTGATGCGGCTGTGGCCGCTGGCGTCGGCCAGGAACGCCTTGGGCTGTACGCGGTACTGGCCGCGCTCTTCACCCGGGCCGATTTCGGCGGCCGGCGAGAAGAAGGTCCAGTCCAGGTCATCCACCGCCTGCAGGCGGTTGAACGCCTCACGGTGGGCCAGTGCGTACGGCTTGTAGGCCTCCGGGAAGGTGGGGGTATCGACCAGCTGCACGCCGGGTGCGACTTCCAGGCTGCCGGCGCCACCGACCACCACCAGGCGCGGTACACCGGCCTTGCGTGCGGCGGCGGCCAGCTGCGCGGCGATCTCGCCGACGCGGCTGATGTCATCGCCCGGGCGCGGGCCGTAGGCACTGGCCAGCACGTCGTGGCCGGTGATGGCGGCAACCAGCGCGTCTTGGTCATCCAGCGAGGCGATCACCGGATGGGCACCGGCCAGCTCGGCCGGGAGGTCCTGCGCGCTGCGCACGATGACAGTGAGTTCGTGGCCGCGGGCCAGCGCGTGGCGGGCGATCTGGCGGCCGATGTTGCCGGTGGAACCAACGAGGGCGATTTTCATGGCAGGACTCCGTGGGGCGGTGTGGGGTGGGAATGGGGCCACTCTAGGCTGCTGCAGTTGCTCGAAAAACAGCGTATAACGCGCTTGTTTGTTGCATGGATCGAGCATATGGACCGATTGACCGCCATGACCGTGTTCGTCGAGGTGGCCGAGCGCGGCAGCCTCACCGCCGCCGCCGAGGTGCTGGACATGTCGCGGGCGATGGTCAGCCGCTATCTGGCCGAGGTCGAGAGCTGGCTGGGCGCACGTCTGCTGCACCGGACCACGCGCCGGGTCAGCCTGACCGGCCCCGGTGAGGCGGCGCTGGCGCGCTTCCGGCAGATGCTGGCGATCGGCGAAGAACTGCAGGGCGAGCTGGCCAGTGATGATCCCGAGCCGCACGGTACGCTGCGGGTGACCGCCAGCGTCTCATTCGGGCAGAGCCACCTGGCGCGGGCGGTGGCCGGCTTCGTGGCGCGCCACCCAGCGGCACGCATCGAGCTGCTGCTGGTCGACCGCACCGTGAACCTGGTGGAGGAGCGGGTGGACCTGGCCGTGCGCATCGCGCGCCAGATCGATCCCAGCCTGATCGCACGGCGGCTGGCCACCTGCCGCTCGGTGCTGTGCGCGACGCCGTCCTACCTGCAGGCACGCGGTACGCCGACCGCCCCCGAGCACCTGTCCGCGCACAACTGCCTGACCCATCACTACGTCGGCAAGAGCCTGTGGCAGCTGCACCGCGATGGGCGTTCGCTGTCGGTGGCGGTGGGTGGCAACATCAGTGCCAACGAGGCCTCGCTGCTGCTGGAGGCGGTGCGCGCCGGTGCCGGCATCGCCATGCTGCCGACCTACCAGGTGGCGCCGCTGCTGCGCAGTGGCGAACTGATCGAACTGCTGCCCGAATTCAGCCTGGACGAACTCGGCATTCATGCCGTGTACGCGTCACGGCGCCAGCAGCCCGCTATCATGCGGCGATTCCTGGATTTCCTGGGCGAGTGTTTCGCCAGCCCGGCCTTCCAGGATCTGGATTGGCGCCCACCGGGCAAGGAGAACACATGAACCATGGACAGGCCTTGATCGACCACAACCGTGCTGCCTGGGACCGCCAGGCCAGCGAAGTGCGCGAATGGTCGCGCCCGGTGGAAAGTTCAACGATTGCCGCCGCGCGCGAAGGCCGCTGGCAGGTGCACCTGACGCCCCGCGCGTTGCCACTGGACTGGATGGGTGATGTGCGCGGCCGTCGCATCCTGTGCCTGGCCTCGGGCGGTGGCCAGCAGGCACCGGTGCTGGCCGCTGCGGGCGCTGACGTCACCGTGTTCGATCTCTCCGACGGGCAGCTGGAACAGGACCGCAGGGTCGCCGCGCGCGATGGCCTGCAGCTGCGCACCGTGCAGGGCGACATGCGCGATCTGCACGTGTTTGCCAACGACAGTTTCGATGTGGTGTTCCACCCGATCTCGAACCTGTACGTGCCTGATGTGCGCCCGGTGTGGACCGAGTGCCGCCGCGTGCTGGCACGCGATGGCATGCTGATGGCCAGCTTCTACAACCCGGTGCTGTTCGTTGGCGCGCGCGATCCGCAGCTGGATGCACAAGGCCTGATCCGGCCACAGTACGCCATTCCCTATTCGGACCTGGAAGACCTGGCGCCGGCCGAGCGCGAGGCGAAGCTGGCACGGGGTGACGCGCTGACCTTCGGCCACAGCCTGACCGAACTGATCGGTGGGCAGCTGGATGCCGGCTTCATCATCGATCGCTTCATGGAAGACTGGCAGCCGCAGCCGCGCTTCCTGATCGATCGCTATCTGCCCACCTTCCTGGCGACCCGCGCGCGCCGGATCGGCTGAGGCGGATCGGCGCAAAAACCAGCGGCGTACAATGGACGGCCCCACGTCATGCAGGTGCCGTCCCTTGTCGTATCCCTATCCGCTGGTCGTGTTCGACCTTGATGGCACGCTGGTCGACAGCGCAGCTGATATCGCCGAAGCACTGAACCGCACGCTGGAGGACATCGGTGTGCCACGCGTGCCGGAAACCACGGTGCTCGGTTGGATCGGCGACGGTGTGCGCCGCCTGGTCGAACAGGCCGTGCATGCGGCCGGCCGCGAGGTGGACCTGGCCGAAGTGATGCCGGTGTTCATGGTGCACTACCGTGAGTGCCTGCTGCGCAGCCCGCGTCTGTTCGATGGCGTGGCTGAAGCACTGGCGCAACTGCGTGCGCGCAACGTGCCGCTGGCGATCTGCACCAACAAGCCCGAAGCGCTGGTGCCACCGCTGCTGCAGCACCTGGGCATCGGTGATGCGTTCGCGCTGGTGTTGGGCGGCGACTCCCTGCCGCAGCGCAAGCCCAGTGGTGAACCGCTGCGGCACGTCGCCGCGCACTTCGGGCTGCCGGTGGACGCATGCCTGATGGTGGGTGATTCGTTGACCGACTACCGCGCCGCCGAAGATGCGGGCATGCCGATCGCACTGGTGCGTTACGGCTATCCGCGTGGCCTGGACCTGGCCACCGCGCATGCGGTGGCGGTGATCGACGACCTGCGTGAGTTGCCGGGGTTGCAGGGCTGATGCAACGGACATCCCTGGTCGCCGGCCGGTAACCCGGGCTGATGCAATGGGTAGTGCCGGCCGCTGGCCGGCAACCCGGGATGCGTTGCCGAAGGTCATGGTAGTGCCGGCCAGCGGCCGGCACTGCCATGACCGTCGCGGTCACTTCGGCTGGTAACGCACGCTCAGCTGGTACTCGCGGCCCGGCTGGTTGAACCACGCCACGGTTTCATACGTGCGGTCGAATACGTTGGCGGCGCGCGCCAGCAGCGACCACGACGGCGTCAGCGCGTACTCGGCGCGCAGGTCCAGCGTGCCGTAGCCGCCAACCTTCACCGAGTTGCTGGCGTTGTCATAGCGCTTGCCCGCACCCTGCACGGTCAGGCCGGCGCGGACGTCACCGAAGCGGCGGTCGACGTCCAGGCGCGCGGTCTGCTGCGCACGGCGCGGCAGCCAGTTGTCGAACTGGGTGCTGCCGTGGGTGCGGTTGCGCGGGTCGGTGTAGCTCAGCTGCGCGTTGATGTCGAAGCCGGCCAACAGCACGCCACCGGTCAGCTCGGCACCGCGGATGCGCGCCTTCTCCACCTGCTGCATTTTCATCGTGGACGCATCGTAGGTGATCAGGTCATCGATGCGGGTCTCATAGACGTCCAGGCCCCAGTGCCAGCCCTGGCCCTGCTGCGAAACACCGAGGTTGGCGCTCTTGGACTTCTCCGGCTTCAACGTCGGCACCCCGCTCCACGGGTCGTACAGGTCGCTGAAGGTCGGCGCCTTGAACGCCGTGCCGTAGCTGGCATTGACGCGCAGGCCGTGCTCCAGTTCCATCGCCCAGCCCACGCTGCCGGTGGCATGGTTGCCGAACTGCTGGTTGTCGTCATTGCGCGCGCTGGCCTGCAGCTGATGGCGGCCGAAGCGACCCTGGTACTGCACGAACACGCCGGTGTTGCGGCGGCTGTCGACGAGATATCCGGCGCTGCTGCCGTCCAGGTTGTCTTCGCTCCAATCCACGCCTGCACTCAGCAGCTGGCCCTCGGCCACGCCGAAGTCGCCCTGCAGCGAGGCGCTGTCACGATGGGTCTGGGCGCTGCCGAACACCCCCGGTGCGCCGAAGTTGTCCGACTCGTTGTCACTGCGGCCGACGTTGGCTGTGAAAGCCAGGCGTTCAGACGGGGTGTAGCGCACTTTGCCAGCGAGCACCTGCTGGCGGGTTTCCGAATAGTTGTAGTAACCGTCGTAGTGGTTCTTGCCGTCGACGCGCAGTGCGCTGCCTTCCACGGTCCACTGGTCGTTGAAGCTGTAGCCGCCGCGCAGGCTCTTGGACAGGTTGCGGTAGCCGTCGCGGTCGTGCTCGTCGGCAAAGCAGCCCGCGGTGAACACCGAGGCGGAGCCGCGGCAGGCATTGATGCCGTCGGAATGCTGGTAGGCGATGTCGGCGCCGAACCAGCCGCGTTCGGTGCCACCGCCGATGCCGCCGCTGGCTTCGCGCAGGCCGTTGCTGCCACCGCCGAGCTGGAAGTGCGGAGCGAAATCGCCCTGGTTGCGGCGGGTGAAGATCTGGATCACGCCACCAATGGCGTCGGCACCGTACAGGCTGGACTGCGGGCCGCGCACGATTTCCACGCGTTCGATCTGCGCCAGTGGCAGGTCCTGGTACATGGCCAGGCCGAGGTCGGCACTGTTGATGCGCACGCCATCCACCAGCACCACGGTGTGGCCCGAGTTGGTGCCGCGCAGGAACAGCGAGCTCTGCTTGCCGAGGCCGCCGGAGTTGGTCAGGTTGATGCCGGCGCGGCCGCGCAGCAGTTCCTGCAGCGACGTGGCCTGGCTGGATTCGATCTGCGCGCGGTCGATCACCTGGGCCGGCGCGATGCTGTCCTGCAGGGCGATCGGGGTGCGGGTGGCGGTGACCAGGATCTGGTCGAGCGCGGTGGTGTCATCGGCGGCCTGGGCCAGCGCGGGCAGGGCGGCCAGCACGGCCAGGGACAGCATTCGGGACTGCAGCTTCATGGGGGACTCCAGGTGCCACGCACGCCCGCGTGGCGAAGGGGAGGAGCCGCGAAGGCAGGCATGCGCCGACGCCGCAGCGCAGGCTGCGGTCATCCAGCGCCATGCCCACCGCATCGCGACCTGAGGCTTCCTGGCCGGTCTCCGGGCTTGCCGCCGGGTGGCGCGAGGCCACCGTCCAGGCGCCTTCCCATGCCTGCGGCACAGTGGCGTTGTTGCCTGGAACTGACGTGCTTACCGTTGCGGGGGCAGCGCCGGCCTGGCGTGGAATCACGCGTCACCGGCTTCCCGTTTCAACCTGCCGGCCGTGGCCCCAGGTCACCTGGAAGTGCGCGCAGTCTACGGCATCGCAGGCGGCCCGTAGTGTCGAGCGTGCTCGACTGCCTTTGCTGTGCCCTTAGAATGGTCCCTCGATCCCGTGGTGCCGTTGCCGATGTCCGCCCGTTTTCCGCTGTTCCCGCGTTGCCTGTACAGGACGCACGCATGATCCTCGACCTGGTCCGCCATGCCGGCAACGGTCGCGATGAGTTCCTCGATGGCCGCAGCGATCCACCGCAGCTGGCCCGCCTGCCGCAGGAACTGGTCGACGCCTACGCTGCGCAGCCCTGGGAGCGGGTGATCAGTTCGCCGCGGCTGCGCTCGCTGCACACGGCGATGGCCCTGGCCACGCCGCGCGGGCTGGACGTGGAAGCGGACGAGGAATGGGAAGAGCTGGATTTCGGCGATTGGGACGGGCAGTCGCTGTTCGACCTGCCGGAGGACGCATTGGCGGCCTTCCATGCCGACCCGCATGCATTTCCGCCGCCGAACGGCGAAAGCTGGGGCCACTTCGAGCGGCGCATCGCGCGCGCGCTGGATCGCCTGCTTGATGATGACGATCCGGTGCCGACGCTGGTGGTCAGCCACGGCGGCCCGCTGCGCATGGTGCTGTCGCAGGTCTGCGGCCTGCCGATGTCGCTGTGCTGGGCCCTGCGTATTGACCACGGCACACGCCTGCGGGTGTGGCTCGAGCGCGGTGAGGTAGGTCTGGTGGGCGAGCTGCTGGAGCTGCAGCAGCCCTGACCCGACTGTAGTGCCGGCCGCTGGCCGGCATCCCCAGGAACGCGGAGGCCTCAATCCTCGTCGGCGCTCTCGGCCACGCTGTCTTCCGCGTCATCATCGGTGTCGAAGCGCTGCTCATGCACCGGTCCCGAGGCCGGGCCGGCCGCTTTCAACGGATGCGCGGCGATGCGCGCCTCATAGTCCTGCACCAGCGCATCGCGCTGCGGCTCGCTCAGTTCCTGCCAATGGCAGTCCAGCAACGCGCCTTCCAGTGAATAGAGCAGGTTCAAACTGGGCTTGAAGCCGGCGCGCTTGACCTTGACGAAGGCGCCGACCGCGCCGATCGCAACCAGATCCTCGCGGCTGCGCAGGCCGACCTGACGCAGCCACGCCGCACTCTTCGGGCCGATGTTGCGCAGCTTCGGTGCGCTCATCCCAGCGCCTCGACGAACACGCGGGCGATCGCTTCCAGGCCGGCTTGGTCGTCGGCATCGAAGCGGCCGACTTTCGGGCTGTCGATGTCGAACACGCCGATCAGTTCATCGCCGCGCAGCAGTGGCACCACCAGTTCCGAACGCGAGGCCGAATCGCAGGCGATGTGGCCGGGAAAGGCATCGACGTCCTCCACGCGCTGGGTCACGCGCTGGCTGGCGGCGGCACCGCACACGCCCTTGTCCAGCGGGATGCGCACGCAGGCCGGCAGGCCCTGGAACGGCCCGACCACCAGCTCGTTGCCGTCGTACAGGTAGAAGCCCACCCAGTTCAGGTCGGGCAGAGCGTGATAGACCAGTGCGGAGAGGTTGGCCGCGTTGGCGATGCGGTCGGACTCGGCGTAGACCAGGCCGCGGGCCTGTTCCAGCAGCTGGGCGTATTGTTCCGGCTTGCTGCCGGTGAGCGAGGCATTGGCGAACATGCCTGCAGTCTAGCAAGCGCGCCGGGCCGGCGATAATGCACGCTCTGTTGCCCCGCTGGAGCTTATCGATGCCGTTGCCCGCCACGCTGCCGCCTGCCCTGTTCGTCACCGGCACCGATACCGAGATCGGCAAGACTGCGGCCAGCACCGCGCTGCTGCATGCACTGCGCCGGCGCGGCCTGCGCGCGGTCGGCATGAAGCCGGTGGCCAGTGGCAGTGAGGATCTGGGGCAGGGCCTGCGCAACGAGGACGCGCTGGCGCTGCAGGCGGCCAGCTGGCCGGTGCCGGACTATGCCGACCTGAACCCGTACGCGCTGCGGCAACCGCTGGCGCCGGAGCTGGCTGCTGCCGAGGATGGCGTGCAGGTGGAGCTGGCGCCGATCGTGGCCGCGTTCGAACGTCTGCGAGCGCGGGCCGATGTCGTGGTGGTGGAGGGTGTTGGCGGTTGGCTGGCGCCGGTCTCGGCCACGCTGGACCAGCTTGACCTGGTGTGTGCATTGCATCTGCCGGTAGTACTTGTGGTCGGCATGCGGCTGGGCTGCGTCAACCATGCGCGGCTGACCGCGCAGTCGCTGCAGGCCAGCGGCGTGGAGTGCCTGGGCTGGATCGGCAACCACATCGACCCGGTGATGCAGCGCCAGGATGAGAACATCGCGACGTTGCAGCAGCGCCTGCCGATGCCGTGCTGGGGGCGGCTGCCGTATCTGCCGGGAGCGGATGGCGAAGCACTGAGCGCGTACCTGCTCGAGTGACCCTGGGTAGTGCCGGCCGCTGGCCGGCAACTGTATCCACCCGGCGATCCCGAGGTTGCCGGCCAGCGGCCGGCGTTACCGTTCTGCAGCCGCAAGCTCCCGCGCAATCGCACCCAGTCGTTCCATTGCGACATTGCAGCAGCGCCCGCCGATGCCGTGCTGGGGGCGGCTGCCGCATCTGCCGGGTGCGGATGGCGAAGCGCTGTCGGCGTACCTGCTCGAGTGACCCTGGGTAGTGCCTGTCTCTTATACACATCT
>NZ_JCAFWP010000033.1:0-55794 GCF_059295135.1 Stenotrophomonas sp. INTA L402-1 | reverse complement strand
AGATGTGTATAAGAGACAGCCCCAGAACAGCCGGCCAGCGGCCGGCTCTACCTTCACGCGGTGCGCAGCGCCGCCAGCGATTCGGCCTGCAGCCGCTCGTAGATCTCGAACTCGTCATTCACCGCCACGCCCAGCGCCTGCTCGAAGGCTTCGCGGTTGGCGTGTGCGGCATACGCACGCTGTTCTTCACCGCCCAGGTTCGACTGGAAGATCCCCGCGGCACTGACCGGCAGGAAATCCTCGTAGACGATCGGGTCGGCGGTGGCCAGGCCGGCGGCCACCAGCACTTCGGCGGGCAGATCGGCCACGCGCTCCGGCGCGGCGCGGCCGGCATCGGTCAGCTGGTAGCGGTAATAGCCCAGGCCTTCCTGGCGCAGCGTGTCATGGTCATCCGGGAAGCTGGCGAACACCGCCTGCAGGCGCTGGCCGTAGTCGCCGCCGGTGCTGCCTTCGCCACCGGCATCGCGTGCCTGCGACAGCAGCTGGTCGTACAGCGCGCGGCCCTTCGGGGTCAGCGCAAGGCCACGCTGTTCGATCTCGCCGAAGCGCGCGGTGTGGGTGCCGGCATCGCCCCCTTCGCTGTCCGGGAAATGCACGGCTTCTTCCAGTGCCTTGAAGCTGGTCTGGCGCAGCAGGATCGGGCAGGCACGGCGCGGCGGGCCTTCGATCACCGCCTTGGCGGCCATGCCGTGTTCGATCATCGCGGCCTGCGCAGCATCGATATCCAGCGTACGCGGCGTCAGATGGTTGATGTGCGGGCCACGGAAACTGACCACGTCGGCCACCAGGCGATGCGCGTTGTGCAGCGCATGGTAGGTCGGCAGATCGACGGTGGCATCGCCATGCCAGCGGAAGGTTTCCAAGGCTTCGTCGACAAAGCGCCCGGCATCGGCCTGCGACAGCCCGCCGTCACGCTCAGCCTGGTCGATCAGCGCCAGCGCGCCGTCGGTAAAGATGCGGCGGCGCGCAAGGATCTTCGCCGATTCGGCACGCAGCGCTTCGTCTTCGATCAGCTCCAGGCGCAGCAGCGAGGTGAACACGCGGAACGGGTTCTGCGCCAGCGCGGCGCCGGTGAGCGGACGGAACGCGGTGGAGTGCACCGGCACGCCAGCCACCGACAGGTCGTAGTAGCCCACCGGGTACATGCCCATCACCGCGAACAGGCGGCGCAGCGTGGCCAGTTCCTGCACGGTGCCGACCCGGATCGCGCCGTGGCGCTCTTCATCCAGGCGCGCGCGCTCGTCGTTGCGCTGCAGCTGCGCGGCCAGCGCAGGGTCCTGGTCAAGCACCTGCGCGTTGATCCGCTCCACCAGTTCCACCAGCGTGCCGTACAGCGGCACTTCGGTGCGGTACATGCGGGACATGGCCTGCGCGAACAGGCGGCGGATCACATCAGGCGAAACGAAAGAGGCGCTCATCAGTCACTCGATTACGGGAACGGGGAACAGCTCGAACCCGTATTGTCGCCGGAGCGCGGGGCCGCGGCGATATGCAGAGCAACATGAAGGAAATCGGTAGTGCCGGCCGCTGGCCGGCAACCTCGGGATGCCTGGAAGGGTGCAGTTGCCGGCCAGCGGCCGGCACTACCGCTTGAGCTGGCGCCTCAGGGTGGCATCCAGGGTGATCGGCCGGTCCCAGTGCTGGTAGCTGGCCACGATGGCGTGGCGCAGCGCGCGGTAGTGCAGGTTGTCCGGCTTGGCCGGCATGCGCTTCACCACCGCCTCCCAGCCGCCCTCCGGGTCCTGGCTGAAGGCGCGCACGCTGTCGCGGCAGGTCTGGCCGCTGGCCTTGGCCCAGAAGCAGGCGAAGTAGATATCCCCGGCCTGCCAGCCATGGGTGGTGAACAGCGCGCTGATGTAGCCGCGCGGTACGCCGGCATAGCGCGACACCTCGTCGAGGAAGGCGTCGGGGTAGCGTTCGGCGTAGTGGTTGATGTCCTGCAGCTGGGCATCGACCCAACGGTCACCGGTTTCCACCGTGTAGGCCGCCGAACGCTCGGCGGTCTGCTGGGCCAGCACGGTGGCCGGCACCAGCAGCAGGGACAACAACAGCGCGCGCAGTCGGACGTTCATGCCACGATTCTGCCGCAGCCGCCGGGTCCTGTCAGGCCGCCGCAGCCGCCTTGGCCTCGATCGCGGCCAGTGCGGCCGGCCAATCATGGGCGGTATCGGCAGTGACCATGCGCGGTTCGTCGTCGGCCACGCCGTGCTGGGTCTCGTGGGCCCAGGTCACCGCGTACGGGGTATGCACGCCCCAGCCACCCAGGGTCACCACCGGCTCGATGTCCGAGCGCAGCGAGTTGCCGACCATCACGAAGCGCTGCATCGGCAGGTCAAACTCGGCCAGCACGCGGGCGTAGGTCTCCGGGTCCTTCTCGGAGACGATCTCGATGCGCGGGAACAGCTCGGCCAGGTTGGCCACCTTGATCTTCGCTTCCTGGTGGAACAGGTCGCCCTTGGTGATCAGCACCACCGGGTAGTGCTCGGCGATGGCCGCCACCGCTTCGCGCACACCGTCGATCAGTTCGACCGGGTGGCGCAGGGTGTCGTGGCCGATGTCCAGGATGCGCTGGATGTCCTTGGCCTCGATGCGCTGGCCGGTGATGTCGATGGCCGCTTCGATCATCGACAGCGTCATGCTCTTCACGCCGTAACCGAAGGTGCCCAGGTGGCGCTGCTGCACTTCCAGCAGGTGGCGCGCGGTCTGCGTGTCATGCACGTCGACGTAGCGCGACAGCAGGTCAAGATAATCCTGCTCGGCCTTGCGGTAGTAGTCCTCGCTCTTCCACAGCGTATCGTCACCGTCAAAACCGACCAGGCCGATGGCGCGCGACGGCGCAGGCGTGGGGGTGTTCATCCTACAAGGATACAGGGGTGCTGATGACGATAAAAACCCGGGCGGCCGCAGCCGCCCGGGTCCCCATGCACCGGTCTTCCCGAATCAGGCGTGGATCAGCGGCCCTGCGCCGCGCCGGCACCTGCACCAGCCTGCTGGGCGGCCACGTAGGCCTTGTACTCATCGGCGCTCAGCTCGCCGTCCTTGTTGGTATCGGCCTGGTCGAACACCTGGGCCAGGCCTGCGTTCACCTGCGCCTCGGTCTTGCTGATGGTGCCGTTGCCATCGGTATCGATGCTGGCCCAGGTCTGGCCACCGCCATTGGCCTGTGCCGAAGCCGCTGCGGCCGCGTTGGTCGCCTGGTCAGCCGCCTGCCCTGCCTGTGCCGCCGACTGCTGCGCCTGCGCGGCCTCGTTCTGTGCCTGCGCGGCCTGCTGCTTGGCCGACTGGGCCATCGCCGGAATGGCCAGCACGCTGCCGGCGGCGACGATCAGGGCGATCAGGGGCTTGCGGTTGCGAATAGTCATCAGGGGTGTCTCCTACCAATTGGGTGGTGTTGCGCGGCGTGTTGTCTCCGCACGGCACCTACCCTGCCACCGCGTTTCTGAATCGATTTTGCCTCGCGACCGGCGTCAACACGCACGATTAACCACTCGCCTAGGCGCATGCTTTAGCGCGGTGGTTAGCACGAAGTGAGTGGCTCATAAGCTGCGCATTCAGCGCTGGCTGATTTAACCGGCAACCAACGAAAAACCTGCGTCAGTCGACGTTCTGCGCCGATGACCGCGAACTGAACATCACCCAGCCGAGGGCAACACCGGCAAGCGCACCGGCGATTTCCAGCACCACGCGGCTGCCGAGTTCGTTCGGATCGTGGATGGTGGCGAGGAACAGGCGCGCATACAGGGGCGACTCCAGGCGCACGATGCCCATGTAGAACAGCTTCCAGGCATCGATGCCGGCGGAGATGATCACGGCGATGACACACGACCAGCCGATGGCGTGGCCGACCGTCCAGTGCAGCAGCCGGCACAGCTGCGACCACAGGAAGTACACCAGCAGCCCGACCAGCAGGGCGATGGCGCCCGCTTCGAGGGTACCGAGCAGGCCAAAGTGCAGGGGAAGGTTCATCGGGTGGGCAACGGTGGGATGGCGGCCAGTGTAAGGGTATCGGCAGGGCGGCGCCCTGCTGCGCGCCATCGCGCCAATCCGGTTTCTGGTAGATCCACGCCATGCGTGGACGAAATCTCCATCGAAATCGAGTACTCCGATGATTGAACGAAAGGCGTCCACGCATGGCGTGGATCTACCGTGTCGACCAAGGTCGACACCTACCAACAGCGGCGCCCTCTGCCGATGTCCCTACCGCACGGGGACGTCGTATGCGGTGCCCGGGTCCGGTTCGGGCTGCAGGGTGTAGTGCCACCACTCCTGCGGATAGTTGACGAAACCACGGCGTGCCATCGCCTGCACCAGCTGCTTGCGGTTCGCCTGCTGCGCAGCGCTCAGCCCGCTCGTCTGCGTATGCGCGCGTGGCCCGAAGAAATCGAAGTCGGTACCCATGTCCATCGGCCTACATGCACCACTGCCGCAATCCAGCAGCCCCAGATCCACCGTGGCACCGCGACTGTGGCCGGAGCGCTCGGCGATGTAGCCGTCGGTCAGCAGCCGTGGCTTGTCCAGATCCGGGTACTGCAAAGCCTTGCGCGAGCGCTCGCGCGGATCGTTCACCCAGGCCATGAAGGCCTGCACCGAGCGCACCGGCCGGTAGCAGTCGTAGAGGCGCAGGCCAAAGCCATCCGCGCGCAGGTCCTGTTCCACCTGTGCCAGTGCCTTCGCCACCGGCGCCAGCAGGTAGCACGAGGGGGCCTCGTAACCCGGCACGCGCGCGCCGGTGAAGTTGTTGGCGCCGGCGTAGCGGATGTCCATCTCAATGCCTGGCGACAACGTGCGGATCTCCACTAATCCGGCGCTGGCGGCATCAGTGGCCGGCGAAACACGCGGCGGCTCAGCGGCGCTGGCGCTCGCTGCCAGGGCAGTCGCCAGTACGAGTGAAATGCAAGTCCTGGAAGTCATAGCTGAAGTCGATGTCCGGGTCGATGGCACGCAGGTCCAGTGTGGGCGGTGCACCGTCACCGGGCTGCAGCCAGGCCTGTGCGTCTTCGCCCAGCGTATCCCAGCGCAGCAGCCAACGCCCCTGCAACTGCAGCACCGTGGCCTGCAGCCGGGGCGACTTGTCCACGCTGAAGCGCAGGCCGTCCGCGCCCGGGCACAGTGAGGCCGGGCCCAGCCACGGATCGCGGTAACGGCCCTGCCAGTGCGGCAGATCCGTGCGGCTCGTCTCCTGCGCCGCAACGGTGGACGGCCGCGAATGGCCGGTCGCCGCCCGCGTTGCCTGGTCTGCCTTCAATTCGGCCAGGTACTCCATCGCAGGCCGCGCATCGTCCGCTGCGGTGAAGCGCTTCAGCGCGGCCTGCATCAACGCGGTACGCGCATCCTCGCCTTCGCCATTGATCAGCATCACCACACCCACCTTGCGGTCGGGCAGCAGCGCCAGCGACGAGTACATCCCTGACAGCGTGCCGGTGTGTGCCACCTTCCACTGCCCATCCATGTCAGAAACGCGCCAGCCATAGCCGTAGCCGTAAAAATGCGCGTTGTCCCAGCGCCGCTGGCGCTCACCCAGCGGCATCGGCATGTGTAATGTCCACAACGTGCGGCGCTGTTCACTGTCCAACCAATCCGGCACCACGGCAGGATCAAGCAGTACCTGCATCCAGCGCGTCATGTCGCGCAGCGAACAGCGGATGCCTCCGGCAGCCATGGACGGCAGGTCCGGGCTGATGGCACCGTCAGCGTTCACCACCTCATTGCGATCACGACGCCAGGCATGTGGCTGCGCGACGTTGCCTACGCGCTTCACCGACCAGGCCCCCACCTGGCAGCGCGTCATGCCGAGTGGTTCAAACACCTGCTCGCGCATCAACTGGTCGTACGATTTGCCACCCGCCGCAGCGGCCACTTCGCCGGCCACCACGTACATCAGGTTGTCGTAGGCATAGTGGCTGCGGAAGCTGCTGACCGGCTTCAAGTGCGCCAGTCCGGCAATGATGTCGGCGCGGGTGAACGTGTTCGGTTCCGGCCACAGCATCAGGTCGCCAGCGCCCAGGCCGAGACCGCTGTTGTGGATCAGCAGATCGCGCACCTGCATCTGCCGGCCCACCCATGCGTCATGCATGCGGAAACCGGGCAGGTGCCGCTGCACTGGATCGTCCCAGCGCAGCTTGCCCTGTTGCACCAGCCTCGCCAGCAGCGCCGCGGTCATCGCCTTGCTGTTGGAGGCGATCTTGAACAGCGTGTCCTCGTCAATGCGGGCGCCATCACCGCGCGCCCCTTCCGCATGGCGATAGACCACGCGCCCGTTCTCGATCACCGCCATGGCCAGCCCGGGGAGATGCTCGGCCCGGACCACGGCGGCGACATCGGCATCGAGGGAGGCGGTGTCGGTCGCCGATGCGGAGGGTGCGGCCAATGCGGCTGCGAGGATCAGCAGATGATGCATGGGTGTTCCTCACCGGTGCGACCCAGTACCCGCGCCGCCCATTGGGACGGCGCGGATCGTGCCTCAATAGTTCAGGCTTACGGTCAGCTGCGCATAGCGCGGCGACTGGAAGCTGGTCGGCCACAGGAAGGTATCGCTGATGTGACCAATGGCGTTTTCCTTCTCCTGGTCCACCGACATCTTCTTCTGCTGGTTGGTCAGGTTGTAGATGGACAGCTTGACCTTCAGGTCGGCCTCGCCGAACTGCTTGTTCCAGGTGATGTTCGCACCCAGTTCGTAGGTCCACGGCATGCGCCCGTAGCCTCCGCGCGGGGAATGCTCGTAGACACGCTCGGAAGGAACACTGGAGGTGCAGTTCTGCACGCAGATGTAGTAGCTGTGGAAGGGCTTGGTGTTGCCGCTGGGGTTACCCACGCCAAACCCCGTGATCGGACCGCCGGAACGGGCATCAAGCGTGGCGCCGACCAGCAGGTTCTCGGTGATTGCATAGCTGCCGCGCAGCTTGAACTGATGGCGACGATCGTTGGCCAGGTAGCCATAGCCCCCACGGTTGACCCATGGATCATCGAAGTTCTCGGTGCGGCCGGTATCGGCGAAATCGGTATCGGAATTGACCGGTCCCTCGGCGTTGCCGCGCCCATAGGCCAATGTGTACGAGGCATTCATCGCCCACTTGCCGTCCCAGCCACGGTCCAGCTGCAGTTCCAGTGCCTTGTAGTCGCGACGCGGCTTGTCCCAGCCGATCTGGCCGATGTAGTTGCCCTGGTCATCGTACTGGGCAAAACCTTCCTTGCTGGTGTCCACGGTCAGCCAGCCATCGGAGGTCCCGTCGCAGTTGGTATCCCCCCAAACGGTGACCTTCCTCCCCGGGTTGGCCATCACCCAGCCCACTTCGGCATTGCCGCACTGCGCGCTGGCTGTGATGTGCATGTCATCGATGGCGTTGTGCAGCTTGCGGTAGATGCCACGCACCCCATAGGACCAACGCTCGTTGAGCATCTGCTGGAAGCCCAGAATCAGTTCATCCTGGTAGACCGGATCCATGTCACGGTCCACTTCCGAGCGCAGGTCACCCACGGTGCCATCCCCCTGCGAGTTGTCCACCGGTCCGATCTGCGCACCGGTGCGCGGCACGGCGTAGCGGCTACCGTTGATCTCGCGGATGTCCCAGCCGTTGAAAGCATAATAGGTGCGCTCATCAAGCAGCCCACCGGCCTGCTTGATGTTGATCACGTTGGCCACCGGCAGGTAGTAACGACCGATGTTGCCGAACAGCTTCATCGCGCCATCGCCCTTGATGTCCCAGGCGAAGCCGGCACGCGGCGCCCACATGTTGTCCATCTTGATGTAGCTGCGACCTTCGGCATCCTTGTTGTCGAAGGTCTCCATGCGGATGCCGAGGTTCAGCAGCAGGTTGTCGGTGACCGACCAGTTGTCTTCCAGGTAGTACGCCGAATTGGTGCTCTCGAACTCCCCCCCTACTTCATTGCGCCGCGCGCGCACGTAGGCGGTAGTGCCCGCTGGTACCACGCCGCCGTTCTCCAGGATCGAACCCGGAGTGGTCTTGTAGACGTTGTAGTAGAACGCACCGGGGCCCGGATAATAGCGGTCATAGGTGGACACGTTCTTCTCGTGATCCACACCGAAGCGCAGCAGATGGGCGCCCAGCTGCCACTCGAAATCCAGGCGCGCCTGCTCGCGGTCATCCACGCGCGACTGCACGGTGGAGTTGGTGGTGCAGCCCAGCGGTACGCCTGCCGGAGCCAGTCCGCTCTCTGCCACCACACGGTTGCATTCCAGGTCGGTCATGCTGCGCTGCGACGCATAGCGCTGGTTCTTGCCGTACATCGCACGCACCGACAGGCCTTCGGTGAGCTGGCCGTTGTAGGAGGCGGCCCAGTTCTTGCCGCCGTTGGTGGTGTAGATCTCGTTGGTCTTGGCAGTGGGCTCGCCCTTGGCCAGGTCGAAGCCGTAGACGTCGTAGGCCCAGTTGTCCTTGTCCGAGAATCCCATCAGCGACAGGCGGTGGTTGTCGTTGATCTGCCAGTCCAGCTTGCCGCCCCAGAACGGATCGTTGGTGCTGCCCTGGTTGAAGACGTTGCCATCGTTGTTGGTGTACTGGGCGCGGTTGTCGCGGATCTCGTACATGCCGAAGAAGAACAGGCGGTCCTGTACCAGTGCACCCGAACCCCACACGTTGAGCCGGTTGGTGGTGTGCTTGTCCTGGCTGCCGATGATGTACGGCGTGCCGTCAGCGGTGTAGTGATCGTTCTTGCTGGACTGCCAGGCACGCGGCTCGAAGGTGTACTCGACGCCGGCGTGGAAATCGTTGCTGCCCGAGCGGGTCGCAGCGTTGATCACGCCGCCGGTGGTACGGCCGAACTCCACCGAGTAGCCACCGGTCTTCACCTGGAATTCCTGGAAGAACGCGAACGGCGCCGATGAGAAGCCGACGCGGTTGTAGAAGTCGGTCACGTTCAGGCCATCGATGTAGACCGCGTTCTCGGCCACCGACGAACCACCGAAGGAGATGCCCTGCGCACCCAGCGAGCCTTTGCCCGAGACCACGCCCGGGGCCAGCATTGCCACCGATTTCAGGTCCTGGTCAACCGGCAGCCGCTCGATGTCCTGGCGGCTGAGATTCATGGACGAATCGGTGGAGGTCACGTCGACCATCGAGATGACCTGCGGCGCGCGCACCTGCACGGCACCCAGCGTGCTGATGCCAGAGACGGGCACATTGACCGTGGTGGCGTTGCCAAGCGACACCGTCACTTCACCCACCTGCGCCGGCGTACCGCCAGCCACCGCGACCTCCAGCGTGTAGGTGCCTACCGGCAACTGTGGAATGCGGTAGCTGCCGTTGGCGTCGGCCTTCACCGAACGCGAGAAACCGGTAGCCGGATTGCGCACGGTTACCGTGGCGGCGTCCAGGCGCTGGCCCGAATCGGTGACCAGCCGGCCAACCACCGAACCATCCTGTGCGAATGCGCTGGGCGCGATCATGCCCAGACACGCCCCAAGGGCGACGCACAACGCCGCCCGCTTGATGCTGTAAGCCTTCATCCCCTGCTCTCTCCTGCAAGAATTGAATGGTGTGGAATGCGATGTGTCGCGCTAGCGTTGCCCGGCTGGCAGTACCCGCCACTGGAAGTCGTAGCTCCATTGGTCGAAGTACAGGTTGCCGCCTGCCCACTCGGCCTCGCCGCGCTGCGAGTCGACCGTTTCCGAGCGGAAGTGCTGCTTGGCCGGCGCGAAGCGCTGGCCGAAATCGTCGTTGAAGGCGATGCGGTAGCCGTCGAGGCCACCCAGGTAGAAATCGCGCAGGGCCGGCACGTCGCTGGCCAGCGCGCCTGTGGTCACGTCCATTGGCAGCCAGCCATACGGCGCCAGGTAGACCTGCCCCCAGTCATGCAGGTTGTTGTAGCCGCTGCCATCGTCGGAGAACACCATGCCCGACTGCCAGCGCGCGGGAATGCCGTTCATGCGCAGCAGCGCGATCAGCAACAGCGTCTGCTGGCCGCAGTCGGCATGTCCGGCACGCAGCGCGTAATCGCTGATGTTGCTGAGCGTGGAGTATTCGCGCGCACCGGCCCATGGAATGCGATCCACAGCAGCAAACAGCTTGCGCACCACTTCATACGGGCGGGTTTCCCCCTGCAGCACCTGGTCGGAGAACAGCTTCAGTGCCGGCGTGAATCGCACGTGCGGCGGCTGCTCGGCCAGGTAGGGTTTCAGCGCCGGATCGGCCGGTGTCGGCTGCACCTTGGCCGGATCGATCGCGGTATGCCGGGCCAGGATCGTGACCGCGTAGCGGACCTCGAAGCGCGTCGGCTGCCCCGCCACCGCCTTGGCTTCCAGATAGGCGGTGCGCTGCAGGGTGCTGGCTGGTGCCACGCGCGCCCTGCCGGGGGTGCTGCCCAGCCACTGCACGCGTTCCTGTTGGCCAGGAATTTCGCGCGGATATGGAATCCAGGCACGAACCGTTTCCCCCGCCGGTACCGCATCGGCCTTGACCGTGAGCGACTGGGTGAATTCAATGCGCTGCGGCAGTACCGACGCTCGGCCACTTTGTTCCGCTGCGGCAAGCACGCGCGCGTGGTGCGCGTTGAGCACCTCGTTCGGGCCCGGCGGCGACATCGGTGCATCCGCGCGGCGGCGTGCGCGTGCCTCATCGCTGAGCAGGAACAGGTTCGACGGTGCGCGCTTGAAATACCAACGCGTGCCATCGATGTCGAGATGCTCAATCAGGCCGAGCTGATCCCAGCGCGCGAATTCCTCGTCGGTCAGGTCGGGAATCCAGCGGCGCACGGCAGACTTGGCGGCGGTTTCGTCGAGGGAAAAATCCAGGCGGATGCGGCGCATGCGTTCTTCCTGGAACGCGATGTCGTCGAAACTGACGCCAGGCTCCGCCGCGTCGGCGGCCGACCAGGTGTTCAGTTCGCTGTGAGCTTCAAAGAACCGTCCCGCGTCGATCATCTGCACGACGCGCGCGAACTGGATGGCCGAGGGGGGCGGCTCCGCTCCCGCCGACCACGCGCACAGCAGCAGCGCGGCACTCAGGCCGGCAGCAGCAGGCAGACGCAGTTTGCGAACGGCAGGATCCACAGCGACACTTCCCAAGCGCGGGTGGTAACGGCTGTGTAACACGGGCCGGGGGACCGGTCAATAATTTATTCTTGCTTTCGACGCCGAAAGGAATAAATATTCCTAAAGGCATTCGAGGAGGGTGTGCAGCGCATGATCCTGGCTTCCCGCGAACCGCGCCGGCACTGGCCGCGCCGGTTGACCCTGGCCCTGTGCCTGCTGGCCGCACCGGCCTTCGCACTCGCTTCCCCGACGCCTGATCCCGGCGCGCCGCTGCCCTATGTGATCGGCCTGCACGAGGCCTACCTCACCCCCCAGTACTGGGCCGCGCGCCTGGACAACGCCGATGTGCCGATCCTGGACCGCAGCCAGATCGAGGCACAGAACGCACGGATGCGGTCACAGGACAGCCACATCCAGGACATCGCCGCACTGCCCGCGCAGCTTGATGCGGCGGCGGTGCGCGCCAGCATCACCTCGCTGTCGAGCTGGCCCACCCGCACTCTGTACAACGACAAGGGCCAGGCCATTGCGCCGGCACTGCGCAGCGCGACCGAAGCCAATCTGGGCCTGCAGTCCATTCCCGCGCAGACGACACCGCAATATGGGCTGGTGGTGAAGCGCGCGGCGCTGCGCACCTTCCCCACCCGCCAACGCGTCTTCAGCAGCGTCGGCGACGCCGACATCGATCGCTTCCAGGAGTCGGCGCTGTTCCCCGGCGACAAGGTTGCCGTGGTCCATCGCAGTGCCGACGGCCGCTGGTTGTTCGTGCACAGCGAACGCTACAGCGCATGGATCGAGGCCGATGCGATCGCCAGCGGCGACAAGGCCACGGTGCTCGGCTACGGCGCGAAGGGACCGTACCGGATCATCACCGGCGCCACCGCGCAGACTGCCTACACCCCGGAAGAACCACGCGTCTCGCGCCTGCAGCTGGACATGGGCGTGCGGCTGCCGGTGCTGGCCGACTGGCCGGCGTCAGAGCCGGTGAACGGCCAGCAGGCGCACGCCGCGTGGGTGGTTCAGCTGCCGGTACGCGAGGCCGATGGCCGGTTGAAACTGGTACCGGCGCTGCTGCCGCGCTCGCAGGACACCGCCGCCGACTACCTGCCGCTGACCCCACGCCTGCTGCTGCAGCAGGCCTTCAAGTTCCTCGGCGAGCGCTACGGTTGGGGCCACGACTACGACACCCGCGACTGCAGCGGTTTCGTTTCCGAGATCTACCGCAGCTTCGGCGTGCTCCTACCGCGCAATACCAGCGCGCAGGCGGTCAGCCCGGCGCTGGACCGCGTGCCATTCACCGGCAAGGACGGCAAGGCCGTGCGCGACCGCGCCGTCACCGATCTGCAGGTGGGCGATCTGGTCTACATCCCCGGCCACGTGATGATGGCCATCGGCCACGTCGACGGCCGCACCTGGGTGATCCACGATACGGCGGGCGGCAGCTGGTTCGGTGCTGACGGCAAGCGTGTGCAGGCCCATCTCAATGGTGTTTCGGTCACCCCGCTGGAGCCGATGATGGCCAGCGACAGCGTCCGCTACATCGACCGCATCACCAACATCCAACGCCTGCGTGCCAAGACCCCCTGAATGAAGATCACTGCCATCGAACTGGGCATGCTGCGCGTGCCGCTTAAAACACCGTTCAAGACCGCCCTGCGCACGGTGGAAACCGTGGAAGACGTAGTGGTGCTGATCCGCACCGACACCGGCCACACCGGCTACGGCGAAGCGCCGGCCACCGCGGTGATCACCGGTGATACCCACGGCTCGATCATCGAAGCGATCCGACACTTCATCGCGCCGCGCCTGATCGGCCAAGACGTGGCCAACCTCAATCGCCTATGCGGTCTGGTGCAGACCGCGATGGAGCGCAACACCAGCGCCAAGGCGGCGGTGGAGATCGCGCTGTACGACCTGTGGGCACAGCTGCATGGCGCGCCGCTGTACCAGATGCTGGGCGGCGGCGACCCGGTGATCACCACTGACATCACCATCAGCGTGGACTACATCGACAAGATGGTGGCCGACTCGCTGTCAGCGATCGAGCGCGGCTTCGAGTCGCTGAAGATCAAGGTCGGCAAGGACATCGGTCTGGACATCGAACGGGTCAAGGCAATCCACGCCGCCGTGGAAGGCCGCGCCCTGCTTCGGCTGGATGCCAACCAGGGCTGGACCGCCAAGCAGGCGGTGCATGCCATGCGCACGCTGGAGGAAGCGGGCGTGGTGCTCGAGCTGCTGGAGCAGCCGGTGAAGGCCGCCGACATCAGTGGCCTGAAGTACGTGACCGACCGCGTCAACACGCCGGTGATGGCCGACGAAAGCGTGTTCAGCCCGAGCCAGGTGATGGACCTGATCCAGCAGCGCGCAGCCGACATCATCAACATCAAGCTGATGAAGACCGGCGGCCTGTCCAACGCGATCCGCATCGCCGACATCGCCGGTATCTACGGTGTGCCCTGCATGATCGGCTGCATGATCGAGTCCAGCATCAGCGTGGCCGCGGCGGTGCACCTGGCGGTGGCCAAGAGCGATGTGATCACCAAGGTCGACCTCGACGGCCCCTCGCTGGGCCAGTTCGACCCGGTCAGTGGCGGCGTGCACTTCAACGAATCGGAGATCAGCATCAGCGACGTGCCGGGGCTGGGCATCACCGAAGTGCGTGGGCTGGAGATGCTGGGTTGATCTCTGCCTTGCGGCTGGCCTGGCGTACAACTGACTTTGGGTCGGGCGTTACTTTTCTTTTCGCGAAAAGAAAAGTAACCAAAAGAAACGCTCCGCCAGCCGCGAGCCGACGTGCTGCGCACGTCGGTGCCCTGCGCTCCTCGGTCCGTCGAGGGACGGCGCGGAACTCGCTGCGCTCAGACACCCGCGCCTCTTCGCCCTCGCCGGACCTGCGGTGCTCGGCTCGCTACAAGGCGGACTCAACGTCCAAAGCAACAGCTGCACCCAGTAAATCCATGCCATGCGTGGATGCTCCTGCTTCTGCTCTACCCCGTACCCCCCTCGCGTCTGGCACCCGCCCGGCCCATTCCATGACACGCTCTACGCTGCCAACCGCAATGCGCCTACACATGCCCGGACTCCCCGCATGCCGCCCCTGCTGAAGATCCGTTCCGAGCGCGGGCAGATGTCGGCCATCGAGCGTCGCATCGCCGACTTCATTCTCGACAACGCCCACCTGCTGCGCGACTACTCGTCCCAACAGCTGGCCAGCGCGCTGGGCATCAGCCAGTCCAGCGTGGTGAAGTTCAGCCAGAAGCTCGGCTTCAAGGGCTACCCGGACCTGAAGTACTCGATCGGCCAGGATGTGGCTCGCGCCGGTGCCGACCCGCAGCAGGCGCCCAGCGAACCCGACAGCGGCGATGACTACCTGCGATTGGGCGAGGCCCTGCGCCGCAGCAAGGCACAAGCCGAAGAGGAAACCCGCCAGGCCAACCCGCGCGGGGAAATCGAGCGCATCGTGCAGCTGCTCGACGGCGCGCCGAAGCTGTTCGTGTACGGCCTGGGTGACGACGGCCTGTACGCGCGTGAGTTCGCCATGCGATTGTCGCTGCTCGGCCTGCTGGTGGTGCCGCATACCGACCCGATCCTGATGCTGGCCAACCTGTCGGCCGCGCGCCCCGGTGATGCACTGCTGGTGTTCTCCGAGTTCGGCAACCTGCCCCAGCTTTCGCAGCTGTCGCGCCAGTTCCAGGACATGGGTGGCAAGGTGATTTCCATCACCCGCCACACCGCCAACCCGCTGCGCGCGCATGCTGATGCAACGCTGGTGGTGTGTGCGCACGACCGCACGCCGCAGGTCGCGCAGCTGCTGTACCGTAGCGCCATGCACGCGCTGCTCGATTTCCTGTTCGTGCTGCTCTGCCACGCCAATCCGGACCGCCAGCAGCAGCTCGCGGTGAACCTGGAGCGGATCGACCACCTGCTGGATTCCTGACCGGAGCGCACGTTGATGAAATCGCTGGTCCGCCTTGCCACCATTGCCGTGCTGCTTTCTGCAGCGATGTCCGCCCACGCCGCGCCGCTGGATGGCGCGCGCCAGCTGATCGTGGTCACCAGCGAAAGCTGGGACAGCACCGAGGGGCAACTGCAGGCCTATGTGCGCGATGGCAACGGCTGGCATGCGCATGGGCAGGCGTTCCCGGTGGCGCTCGGCCGTACCGGCAGCGCCTGGGGGCTGGGCCTGCATCCGGCGCAGGCCGACGGCCCGCAGAAACAGGAAGGCGATGGCCGCAGCCCGGCCGGCGTGTTCGCGCTGGGCAGCGCGTTCGGCTATGCCGTTACACGCCCCGGCACGGCCATTCCCTACCAGCCGATGCTGGACAGCAGCTACTGCATGGATGTGCCCGGCTCTCCGTTCTACAACCGCATCGTAGATGAAAAGAAGGTCGGCAGTGCAGCGGTCAAGGGCTCCACCGAGCCGATGCGGCTGGACCTGCACAACAAGGGCGACCTGCGCTACCGGGAAGGCTTCGTCATCGCCCACAACCCGGACAACCAGCCCGGCAAGGGCAGCTGCATCTTCGCCCACCTGTGGCGCCAGCCCGGCGAGGCCACGGCTGGCTGCACCGCCATGCCGCAGGCGCGCATGCAGGCCCTGCTGGACTGGTTGCGCCCGCAGGATACGCCGCGCTTCGTGCTGCTGCCGCGCGCCGAGTACAAGCGCCTGCAGGCCCAGTGGCAGCTGCCCGCACTGAGCGGAGACGCCCGTTGAGCGCGCAGGACGAACCGCAGCTGCAGCGCGCGGTCAGCCGCTGGCAGATCGTCGGCCTGTCGATCAACGATGTGATCGGCAGCGGCATCTACCTGCTGCCGGCCGCCACCGTCGCCCTGCTCGGCCCCTTCAGCCTGTGGGGCGTGGTCGCCGCCGGCATCGTCGTTGCCCTGCTGGTGCTGTGCTACGCGCAGGCCGCCAGCTACTTCGATGAACCCGGTGGCAGCTACCTGTATGCCCGTGAGGCGTTCGGGCGATTCGCCGGGTTCGAGATCGGCTGGATGATCTGGTTGACCCGCATCAGCTCGGCGGCCGCATTGAGCAATGCACTGGCCGATGCGGTCGCGCGCTTCTGGCCATGGGCCGGCGCCGGCATGGGCCGCATCGCGGTGATCGTGGTGTCGCTGGGCTTCCTCACCGGCGTCAACATCATCGGCGTGCGCTCGGCCGCGCGCACCGGCGTGGTGCTGGTGATCGGCAAGATGCTGCCGCTGCTGCTGTTCGTGGCCATCGGTGCGTTCTACATCGATCCGCAGCTGGCCTTCTCCGGCCAGCGCCCGGACCCGCATGACCTGCAGCGCATGGGCGAAGCCGCCTTGCTGCTGCTGTACGCCTACGCCGGCTTCGAGAACATTCCGGCGGCCGCCGGCGAGTACCGTAATCCGCGCCGCGATATTCCATTCGCCCTGATCACCATGATCATCACCGTCACCGTCATCTACGGCGCGGTGCAGGTGGTGGCGCAGGGCACGCTGGCCGGCCTGGCCAGCTCGGCCACGCCGCTGGCCGATGCCGCTGCCGGCTTCGGTGGCGAGGCACTGGCACTGATCCTGACCGTCGGCGCCACCATCTCCATCCTCGGCACCAACAGCAACACGATGATGATGGGCCCGCGCTTCCTGTTCGCGCTGGCCCGCGATGGCTACGGCCCGAAGATCCTGGCGCAGGTGCATCCGCGCTTCCATACGCCGGCCGCATCGATCCTGTGCCAGGGCCTGATCGCACTCGGCCTGGCGCTGTCCGGTTCGTTCGTGCAGCTGGCGCTGCTGTCGATGACCACGCGCCTGTTCGCCTACATCGGTACTGCCGCTGCAGTACTGGTGCTGGCCAAGCGCTATGCCGATCGCCCTGGTGCGTTGAAGCTGCCGGGCGGCCCACTGATTCCGGTATTGGCGCTGCTGCTATGTGTTGCCCTGTTCGCCAGTGCGAGCTGGCAGAACATTGCCGCTGCACTGGTCGCGTTTGCCATTGGTGCAGTGATCTACAAACTGCCGCGAAAGCCCGAACTGTAGAGTCGAGCCATGCTCGACTGGGATTTGGGGTGCATGAGTCGAGCATGGCTCGACTCTACAGACTCGCCCTTCACGCTGCCGGACCGGGCCGTTAACCGCCTCGTAGGCACGATCAGGCTTCGTCAACAACGGAGCCCTCCCATGGCCGAATACCAGATCCCCGGCCGCGTGCCGGATGACAGCACGCCGCGTGATGCAATCTCCAACTACTGGCGCGAGCGCTATACCTCTGAACCGTACTATGACGATCAGCTGTTCTTCGACGACTACGAACCGGCCTACCGTATTGGCCACTCGGCCCGCGCGCAGGACATGATCCGCGCCTACGAGGAAGTGGAAGGCGAACTGGAATCACGCTGGGCCAGCGAACGTGGCCGCAGCCGCCTGGACTGGGCGCAGGCACGCAGTGCCGTGCGCCGTGGCTGGGAGGAAGCGCAGCAGGTGGAACCGCGCCTGGCACGCGGCCCCTGACGGACCCGATATGCGGCAACGCCGGGCATGGCCCGGCGCTACCGTTGCTGCATCACTCCTGTTCCGGCAGAGGCGGCACGGCCGTGCTGCGCTTGCTTTCACCGCCACCGGCGGCGATCAGGTCGCGGGTGTTCTTCTGCACGGCCACCGCACCGAACAGCGACAGCGCGTACGCCATGCCGTAGAAGCCCTTCTCGCTCGACGCCAGGGTGGCATTCCACAGGCCAACCAGCAGCAGCATCAGCGCCGACAGCAGCGCGAACCAGCACAGCGCGTAGTACAGGCCACTGACCGGAATGCCCTCGACGCGGTCACGCACGCTCTTCTGCAGCGACACCGCTGCGAACAGGCCAAACAGCAGCAGGGTCAGGTAGTAGCCCTTCTCGTTGAGCGCCATCGTGGCGGCGTTGAACAGGCCGATCAGGTAGGCCGCCGCACCCAGCAGCAGGGCCACCCAGGAGGCGGCAATGAAGGCGGTGGACGGCTTATGGGGCATGGCAGTGTTCATTGCAGATCCTTGGCAGGCAGACGGGCACGCTTTGCCCGGGCGTGCCCACCCTAGACGATCCCGCTGCCGTCGCACAGGGGGGCGCAGGACCTTCGGGCCACGACGGTCACCGCTGCAGTGGTATACAAGGGACAGCCCGGCCATCCGCATCCCCGCCCTGGAGATACCCATGACCCGCATGCCCCTGCTGCTCGCCCTCGGCCTTGTGCCGATCCTCGCCACCTCCGCCTGCAATGCCGCCGATCCGGCTGCCAGCGGCGCGCAGACCGCCACACCGGCCGCTGCCGCCACCGACCAACGCCCATTCACCGCCACCGAGATCAGCCGCTTCGACCAGCCCTGGGCAATGACCTTCCTGCCCGACGGCAGCCTGTTGGTCACCGAAAAGCGCGGCAAGCTGCAGCACCTGGACCTGGCCAGCGGCCAGAAACACGAGATCACCGGCGTTCCGAAAGTCGCCTACGGTGGCCAGGGTGGTTTCGGCGATGTGATCCTGCACCCGCAGTTCGCAAGCAACCACGTGATCTATCTCAGCTACGCCGAGGAAGGCACGCTGGACACCCGCGGCGCTGCCGTCGCACGCGCCACGCTGGCGCTGGATGCCAAGGGTGGCGGTGAGCTGAAGGACCTGAAGGTGATCTGGCGACAGACACCCAAGGTCAGCGGCGAGGGCCACTACGGCCACCGCCTCGCCTTCGGCCCGGACGGCAAGCTGTGGATCAGCTCCAGTGAACGGCAGAAGTTCGATCCGGCACAGGACATGGGCGGCAATCTCGGCAAGATCATCCGCCTCAACGACGATGGCAGCCTGCCGGCCGACAACCCGTTCGCCTCGCAGGGCGGCGTGGCCGCGCAGGTGTGGTCGCTGGGCCACCGCAACATCCTCGGCATGGCCTTCGATGCCAACGGCAAGCTGTGGGCGCACGAGATGGGCCCGGCCGGCGGCGACGAGCTGAACCTGATCGTGCGCGGCGCCAACTACGGCTACCCGATCGTCTCCAACGGCAACCACTACGATGGCCGCCCGATTCCCGACCACGATACCCGCCCGGAGTTCGCCCCCCCGAAGGTGACCTGGACGCCGGTGATCTCGCCGGCCGGCTTCGTCATCTACAGCGGTAACCTGTTCCCGCAGTGGAAGGGCAGCGGCTTCATCGGCGGCCTGTCATCCACCTCGCTGGTGCGTGTGGCCTTCGATGGCGACAGCGCGCGCGAAGCCGAACGCTTCAACATGGGCGAACGCATCCGTGAAGTGGAACAGGGCCCGGATGGCGCACTGTGGCTGCTGGAAGACGGCAACAAGGCGCGCCTGCTGAAGCTCACCCCGAAAACCTGACAGGATGGTAGTGCCGGCCGCTGGCCGGCACGTTTTCCCGCAACGGCCCCACACGCGGGGCCGTCTGCGTTCATTGAATGGTGATGACCTTCACCTCGGTCTTCGTGCAAGCCTGGTCCAGGCACTGCCCGTTCAGCCACACCTGGCCATCGCCGATCATCACGCCCTGCTGGTTGACGAACACCTTGCCGAAGTCCTGTTCGGACACCGCCTTGACCACCGCCGGCGTGATGATCTTCTCGTAGCTGCGCTGGAACTCACCGGGGCCGGTGATCTTCTTTCCGTTAGCGATATTCAGCGGGAAGCGCACCTCTTCCACCACCGCAGCGCGATCACCACCGACCACCGCAGTCCTGAAGGCGTTGAACACCTTTTCGTACTGCGCGGCATCGCCGAGCAGCGTCTCGATGCGCGCACGTGCGTCTTGGGTAGGCGCTTCCGCTGCTTGGGTAGGCGCTTCCGCTGCGGGCGCGGCCGGTGCCGAAGCAGCGGATTCAGCGGCAGGTGCCGCAGGCGTTGCCGGGGCACTGGCCTCCATCGGCGGTGGTGCATCCGCCGCAGGCGCGGCCGGCGGTGCCGGCTGCGAACAGGCCGCCAGCAACAGGGCGGGAATCAACACAGCGATCGTGCGCATGCGCGGGCATCCATCGGTTCAAGAACACCGATGGTAGCGCCGCCCCAGTGAGGACAACAAAAAAGGGGACGGAGGGGATTAAGTCGTTAGTGGCACAAACGACTTAATCCCCTCCGTCCCCTTTTTCTCGATCAGGCCTTCAGCAGTTCGAACTGCACAGCTTCGCCTGCCGCCGACGAGGCGCAGACCCACAGGTCGAACTGGCCCGGCTCGGCACGCAGCACGCCGTCGCGGCCGGTGAACGCCAGCTGCTCGCGGGTCAGGGTGAACACCACTTCGGCCGACTCGCCCGGCTGCAGCGCCACCTTGCGGAAGTCCTTCAGTTCGCGCACCGGACGTACGCGGCTGGCCACGCGGTCGTGGATGTACAGCTGCACCACTTCCTCGCCGGCCACGTCGCCGCTGTTGGTCAGCGTGGTGGTGATGGTCAGGCTGTCGTCCCAGCCGAGCTGCGCCGCACTCAGCTGCGGCGCACCGTAGGCGAAGGTGGTGTAGCCGATGCCATGCCCGAACGGGTACAGCGGCTCGTTCGGAATCTCGCGCCAGCGGGCCTTGAACTCCGACATGGTCGGCAGTTCCGGGCGGCCGGTGCGCGGGTGGTTGTAGAAGTACGGCTGCTGGCCGGATACCTGCGGGAAGCTGACCGGCAGGCGGCCGGACGGGCTGTAATCGCCGAACAGCACATCAGCCACCGCGTGGCCGGTCTGCGTGCCCAGGTACCAGGTCACCGCCACGGCCTGTGCATTGCGCACCGCGCCCTGCAGGGCCAGCGCGCGACCATTGCGCAGCAACACCACCAGCGGCTTGCCGGTCATCGCCACCGCTTCGGCCAGCGCCTGCTGTGCCGGCGGCAGGGTGATTTCCACGCGCGACTGCGCTTCACCGCTGTAACGCTGCGGCTCGCCCAGCGCCAGCACCACCACGTCGGCGCGCAGCGCGGCGGCCACGGCCGCTTCGGTGCCACCGGGGATGGCCACTTCCAGTTCGCAGCCCGGCACGATTTCCAGCAGCGCGTCATCGCCGATGGCGGCGCGAACGCCGGTTTCCAGGTCCACGTAGCGCTGCTTGTCGCCGAACAGCGTCCAGCAGCCTTCAATGTTTTCGCGGTCCTGCACGAACGGGCCGATCAGCGCGATCTTCTGCCCGGTCTTCTGCAACGGCAGCACGTTGTCGCGGTTGTTCAGCAGCACGATCGAACGACGCGCCGCATCGCGCGACAGCGCGTCATGTGCGGCAATGTGCGAGGTATCGGCTTCGCGCGCCGGATCCAGCGAACGGTACGGGTCGTCGAACAGGCCGATGGTTTCCTTCAGCCACAGGATGCGGCGCACGCCTTCATCCAGCACCGCCATCGGCACCTCGCCGCTCTCGACCAGGCCCGGCAGGTGCTCGGCGTAGAAGCCGCTCTGCATGCTCAGGTCGAGGCCGGCGGTGAACGCCTTGGCGGTGGCATCGCGGTCGTCGGCGGCATAACCGTGCGCGACCAGTTCCATGTCGGCGGTGTAATCGGAGATCACCACGCCCGGGAACTTCCACTCACCGCGCAGGATGTCGGTCAGCAGTTCGGCGTTGGCGCTGGCCGGCACGCCGTTGATGTCGTTGAACGAGGACATCACGGTGATCGCGCCCGCATCGAAGGCGGCCTTGAACGGCGGCAGGTGCACGTCGCGCAGGGTCTGCGGCGAGATGTCCACCATGTTGTATTCCATGCCGGCCATCACCGCACCGTAGGCGGCGAAGTGCTTGGGCGTGGCCAGCAGCGAATCGGCGGCGCGCAGGTCGCTGCCCTGGAAGCCGCGTACGCGGGCGGCTGCGAATGCACAGCCCAGCACCACGTCCTCACCGGCACCTTCGGCACCACGGCCCCAGCGCTGGTCGCGGGCGATGTCCACCGCCGGCGCATAGGTCCAGTGCAGGCCGGCAGCGGTGGCCTCGACGGCGGTGGCGCGTGCGGTGCGCTCGGCCAGCTCCGGCTCGAAGCTGGCGGCCTCGCCCAGCGGGATCGGGAACACGGTGCGCATGCCGTGGATGACGTCGGCGGCCAGGATCACCGGGATGCCCAGACGGCTCTCTTCGGTGGCGACCTGCTGGATGCGGCGGCCCAGCTCGGCGCCCACGCCATTGAACAGCGAGCCGACCTTGCCCTCGCGCACCTGCTGCAGCACCTGGTCGGCATTGCGCACGTTGGCTTCCGGGTTCACGTCCGGGGCGAACGGGCGGACCATGTCCGCGAAGACACCCAGCTGGCCGACCTTTTCCTCGACGGTCATCTGGGCAATGAGGGATTCGATGCGATCGGAGGCCACCGGCAGTCCTTGATGAAAACGTTTACAAGCCCGGCATTCTAGCGATCCCGGGCGATTTGGCGAGAGGTTTCTTCATTCAGTTTCAGCCACCAGCGGGGTCCGTATGGCCCCGCCAGGGGCACCGCAGCTTACTCCGAGCCGGCCAACTGGCGCTGCCCGGCCATCAACATGGCGTCGCTGGAGGCCTGGAACACGCGCAGGCCGAAGGCCGGCAGGATCGCCAGCAGGTGGTCGAAGATGTCCGACTGCACCGCCTCGTACTCGCCCCAGGCGGTGCTGCGGGTGAAGCAGTACAGCTCCAGCGGCAGGCCCTCGGTGGTCGGCTGCAGCTGCCGCACCAGCAGGGTCATGTCGGTATGGATGCCCGGGTGACTGCGCAGATAGCGCTCCACGTACGCACGGAAGGTGCCCAGGTTGGTCACCCGGCGGCTGTTGACCTCGGCCACGCCCTGCTCGCGCAGGCGCCCGTTCCACTGGCCCAGCTCCTGCTCCTTGGCCTGCAGGTAGTCGCGCAGCAGCGCGAATTCGCCGAGGAAGGCCAGATCACCCTCGTCCAGGAAACCGACGCTGTGCTGGTCCAGGTACAGCGCGCGCTTGATGCGGCGGCCACCGGCCTCCTGCATGCCGCGCCAGTTCTTGAACGACTCGGTCACCAGCTTCTTGGTCGGAATGGTGGTGATGGTCTTGTCGAAGTTCTGCACGGTGACGGTGTGCAGCGCGATATCGATGACGTCACCATCGGCGTTCTGGCTGGGCATTTCGATCCAGTCGCCGATGCGCACACGGCCATCGCCACTGATCTGCACACTGGCCACCAGCGACAGGATGGTGTCCTGGAAGATCAGCATCAGCACCGCCGTGGCCGCGCCCAGGCCGGTCACCAGCGGCCCCAGCTTCACCCCCAGCAGGGTGGCGACGATGGACAGGCCAGCGGCCACGAACACCACGATCTTGACCACCTGCAGGTAGCCCTTGATCGGCTTGTTGCGCGCATCGGGCTTGCGCTCGTACAGGCTGTTGGCCGCGTCCAGCGCATGCGAGAACGCCATCGACACCGTCAGTACGGCCCACACGATGCACAGCTTGATGATGACCTTGACCAGGCCTTCCGGCAGATCCGGGATGAGGGTGATGCCCGAGGCGATCACCTGGCTGGGCACCACGTTGGACAGGCGCGAAATGACCCGCATCAAGTGGCTGCCGCGCCCGGACTCGGCGCCCGGCAGGCGCTGCAGCAGGCGCCGCAGGCCACGCACCAGGATGCGCTTGGTCACCCAGTTGGCCAGGCCCGCTGCGACCAGCAGCGCCGTGATCATCAACGCCAGGTAGGCGCCGGGATAGGGTTCCAGTGTGTTCTGCAGCTTTTCCAGCCACTGTACCGCCACCACCGCGTCCACCATCAGTTGTCTCCTTGCGTTGTCGTTGTTGTTGGGGGTGCCGGCCAGCGGCCGGCACTACCGGATCAGTCCCGCGAGCGCTCGATGATCACGCCCACCGCGCGCGCGCCACGCACCGCGCCCGGCTTGCTCAGTTTCAGACGCAGCCACTTCACGTCGAATTCGTCCAGCACGATCTGTGCGCAGCGCTCGGCCAGGGTTTCCACCAGGCCGAATTCCGACTCGCGCACGAACTGCTCCAGGCGCTTGCTCACCGCCTTGTAGTTCAGGGTATGGGCGATGTCGTCGGAGGCCGCGGGACGACGGTTGTCAAAGCCCATTTCCAGGTCGAACACCAGGTCCTGGCGGATCCGTCGTTCCCAATCGTAGATACCGATCAGGGCGTCGATCGTCAGCCCCTCGATGAAAACCTTGTCCATTGCGCTTAACCAGCCCGAATACAGGGGGCCATGGTAACGGCACGACGGTGAGCCTGCCCGGAACGGGCGGTGGGTGGCCGGCAGGAATGCGGCACTGGGAAAAACAAAGAGCCCCGCTAGCAGGGCCCTCTGGTACTACCGCTTGTCCCCGGGGGGAGCTGTTGAACAGCCGCGAGTCCCGGTGGCGCAGGCGTCGAAATTGAAGCGGGTGAGGTCTGCGGATCAAGAGGCGATTCCGACTATGCCCGCATTTCCAAAAAAACAAAGGGCCCTGCTAGCGGGGCCCTTTGGTACCTCTCAACGTCCTCGGGGGGAGCTGGAATCCAGCCGCGAGTCCCGAAGCACACGATGCAGATCATGACGTTCATTCCCTCGACGGTCCAGAGTCAATCGCGACATGCTGGAGGAAGCCAATGGCAATACAGGAATTCTGCTGCCTGACGCGGCGGCATTGCCCGATATCACGCCAGCGGCAACCAGCGCAGGCTGATGATCCGCCATGTGGTCCCGCATTTGATGAGAGAGCAACGAATCCTGCAGGCAGCGCTGTCACGCCCACGGTGGGCGACGTACAAACGTATCGCGGACCGGCACTCTTTGGATGCCGCCTCGCTTTACGTATGGAACATGCAGATGTGCGGCGCGCTGCTATCCCCCCTGCACGTCTGTGAAATCGTAATCCGCAACGCGGTGGCCGCGGCGCTGGCGCATGCCTTTGGGCCGCGCTGGCCCTGGCATCCTGCACTGCTGCAGCGGATGCCAGCAGATGGCGCGTTGTCGGCCTTGCAGGATCTCCATAGACAGGCTGGCCGTCGGATGGACACTCAGGAGATCATCGCCAGCCTTCGCTTCGCGTTCTGGCAGCAGCTTTTCACGCGGCGCTTCGAGGGAGCCATCTGGACGCGGGGCTTGAAGATTGCGTTGCCGAACGCGCCACAGAATGCTCTCAGCGTCGTCCGCACGAGCATCCACGCAGACATCGGACGCATCCGCCTCCTGCGCAATCGGATCGCCCACCACGAACCCATCCTGGAACGCGACATCGGTGCCGACCTGGCGGCGATCGGGCGGCTGATCCATGCGCGCTGCCCGCATACGCTGGGCTGGTTGCAACGCCATGAGCGGGCAACGACGGTATTGGCGGCGTCGCCGTTGGCAGGGCGTCCGTAATGCGTCCGCCGGGTATGGCCCGGCGCTACCGGTTCCGGGGCTTACACCGCAGGCAGGGTCGCCATGTCCCAGCGCGGGGTGACCTCGACCTTTGGCGGGCTGTGCTGGCCGGCCTGCAGGCGCAGCGCGCCGGCGAAGGCGATCATCGCGCCGTTGTCGGTGCACAGTGCCGGCCGCGGGAAACAGGCCCGTCCGCCGAGGCGCTCGGCCATCTGCTGCAGGCGTGCGCGCAGGCGCTTGTTGGCGCCGACGCCGCCAGCCACCACGATCACGTTGGTGCCGGCCGCTTCCAGCGCGCGCTCGCATTTGATCGACAGAGTCTCGACCACGGCGTCTTCGAAGCCCCGAGCGATGTCGGCGCGGGTCTGTTCGCTCTGGTCGCTGTCGCGCCAGGCCATCAGGACCTGGGTCTTCAGGCCGGAGAAGCTGAAATCCAGCCCCGGGCGGTCGGTCATCGGCCGCGCGAAGCGGTAGACACCCGGCGTGCCCTGCTCGGCCAGCCTGGCCAGCTGCGGGCCGCCCGGATAGGGCAGGCCCATCATCTTGGCGGTCTTGTCGAAGGCCTCGCCGGCCGCATCGTCCAAGGTCTCGCCCAGCAGGCGGTACTGGCCGATCGCGTCCACCGCCACCAGCTGGGTATGGCCACCGGACACCAGCAGTGCCACGAACGGCGCTTCCGGCGGGTCGTCCTCCATCAGCGGGGCCAGCAGGTGGCCTTCCATATGGTGTACGCCCACCGCCGGCACCTCCAGCGCCCAGGCCAGCGACCGCGCCACGCCGGCGCCGACCAGCAGCGCGCCGACCAGGCCGGGACCGGCCGTATAGGCCACGCCGTCGATATCACCTACACCCAGGCCGGCGTCGGCCAGGGTCTGGCGCACCAGCGGCAGCAGCTTGCGGACGTGGTCGCGGCTGGCCAGTTCGGGCACCACACCACCGTATTCGGCGTGCAGGGCGATCTGGCTGTAGACCGCATGGGCGCGCAGGGCCGCGCTGCCGGCCAGGTCGGTGTCATACACCGCCACGCCGGTCTCATCACAGGAAGATTCGATGCCAAGGACTCGCATGCCTGCTATTATGACGCCCCTGCCGCCCCCTCGGGGGACGTGCAGGTCTCACTGCTTTCGAACCTCTGGCCCGTATTCAGGGTTGGCCGCTTGCAGTTTGTCTATTCGCCGCTATAATGTGCGGCTCGCCGGGCGTGACCCGGTTCTACTGTGTCCCGGAGATTCCATGCCCAGCGTCAAAGTCCGCGAGAACGAGCCCTTCGAGTTTGCTCTTCGCCGCTTCAAGCGCACTTGCGAAAAGGCCGGTGTGCTGGCCGAAACCCGCAAGCGCGAGTTCTACGAAAAGCCGACCCAGGAGCGCAAGCGCAAGGCCGCCGCTGCTGTGAAGCGTCAGCTGCGCCGCTCGTCGCGCGACGTTACCAAGCGTCAGCGCCTGTACTGATCGGACGCATCTTCATTGCGATGGGCTTGCCTGTCGCGATGGAGCCGAAGCCGGCACGCGCGAGCGTCGCCGGCTTTTTGCGTTTCCGGGTTCGGGCATCCGCCCCGCCCCACCTACTACCACGAGGTTCCTCATGAGCATGAAGCAGCAGCTCACCGAAGACATGAAGGCCGCCATGAAGGCGGGCGAGAAGCACAAGCTGGGCGTGATCCGCCTGATCAACGCCGCCATCAAGCAGCGCGAAGTGGACGAGCGCATCGAGCTGGATGACACCGCCGTGATCGCCGTGCTCGACAAGATGGTCAAGCAGCGCAAGGACTCGGTCAGCCAGTTCGAAGCCGCCAACCGCGAGGACCTGGCCGAGATCGAGCGCGCCGAGATCGTGGTCATCGAAGCCTACCTGCCGGCCAAGATGGGCGAAGCCGAGATCGTCGCCGCGATCCAGGCCGCCATCGCCGAGACCGGCGCTTCCGGTCCGGCCGACATGGGCAAGCTGATGGGCGCATTGAAGCCCAAGCTCGCTGGCCAGGCCGACATGGGTCTGGTCTCCAAGCTGGTCAAGCAGCAGCTGGCGTAAGCCATTGCCGGGGTCGGATCCCTTTCGCATCGCGGAAGGGCTCTGACCCCATTGATGCACCCGCTTCACCGCACCTTCGACCCCCGGCTGCTACAACATCCCCATGGTCGAGCAATCGCACTCCCCCGCCGACACGCGTCCCCACGGCATTCCCGCACGGCTTCGCCACTACGCTGACCGCCTGCAGGACAGCTTCCCGATGGCCGTCGCCAAGCGCTTCGTCGAAATCGACGTGCTGACCCAAGCCGCTTCGGTCTCCTTCTACGCCCTGCTGTCGATGGCACCGCTGCTGGTGCTGCTGCTGTGGCTGACCGCCTCGCTGTACCCACCGGCACAACAGACGTTGATCAGCCAGATCGGTTCGGTAGCCGGCAGCAGCGTGGCCAGCGTCGCCGACACCGTGCTGCACAACGCCAACAGCCAGCCCAGCGTCGGTTCATTGGCCGGGCTGTGGAGCACGCTGCTGCTGTTCATCGGCGCCACCGCCGTGTTCGCCCAGCTGCAGAACGCGCTGAACCGGATCTTCCACACCAGTGGCCAGCGTCTGGAAGGCATCAAGGCCTGGCTGCGCAAACGCGTGTTCTCATTCGGCGTGGTGCTGGCACTGGGCTTCCTGCTGATCCTGTCGATGACCGCCACCACCGCACTGCAGGTGGTGTTCGCGCAGCTGCCCTCGGTACTGCCGGCGATCGGCTACCTGACCTCGCTGCTGCTGTACACGCTGGCCTTCGCCTTCCTCTACCACTACCTGCCGGACCGCCGCGTGGCCTGGCGCCAGGCCTTCATCGGCGGTGCCATCACCTCGGTGCTGTTCACCCTCGGCCGCTATGGCATCGGCGTCTACATCGCCACGGTGGCCCCGGGCAGCGCCTACGGTTCGATGGGCGCGCTGGTGATCTCGCTGGTCTGGATCTACTACGCCACCGCCGTGTTCTTCGTCGGTGCGTTGATGACCGCGGTGATCGACGAACGGCAGCATGCACGGGCGCAACTGGCCAGGGCCGGGGCCGATGCGGAACAGGCCAGCCCCGGCACCGCCAGCGAGTAAACTAGGGGAACCTGCCGCCCCTGCTGCGCGCCCTGCGGCCGCGCCCCGTTCTGTTGCCCATGGCCCGTATCCCCGACGCTTTCATCGACGATCTGCTCGCCCGCTCCGACATCGTCGAGGTGGTGGGCAGCCGCGTGCCGTTGAAGCGACAGGGCAAGGAATACGCAGCGCGTTGCCCGTTCCATGACGAGCGCTCGGCGTCGTTCACGGTCTCGCCCACCAAGCAGTTCTATCACTGCTTCGGCTGTGGCGCGCACGGCACCGCGATCAGCTTCCTGATGAACTACGACCGCCTCGAATTCCTCGACGCGGTGGATGAACTGGCCAAGCGCGCAGGCATGGAAGTGCCGCGCAGCGAGAATCCGCGCAGCCCCCAGCAGCAGGACGACAGCCGCGAGCTGTACTCGGCGCTTGAGGCGGCCACGAAGTTTTTCCAGAGCAACCTGCAGGGCAGCGACAAGGCCCGCAGCTACCTGGATGGCCGTGGCGTGGATGAAGAGAACCGCGCGCGCTTCCAGATCGGCTACGCACCGGATGGCTACAGCGGCCTGCGCGATGCACTGGGCAAGGACGAGCGGCGGATGAAGCTGCTCGACCGCGCCGGCCTGTTCTCCAAGAACGATCGCGGTCACGTCTACGACAAGTTCCGCGACCGGGTGATGTTCCCGATCTTCGACCGCCGTGGCCGGGTGATCGCTTTCGGTGGCCGCGTGTTCGAGAAGGACGACGGCCCCAAGTACCTCAACTCGCCCGAGACCGCGCTGTTCCACAAAGGCCGCGAGCTGTATGGCCTGTGGCAGGTGCGCCAGGCCAACCAGAAGATCGAGCGGCTGATCGTGGTCGAGGGCTACATGGACGTGGTCTCGCTGTTCCAGTTCGGGGTCACCCAGGCGGTGGCGACGCTGGGTACCGCAACCACGCCGGACCATGCCGAGCTGCTGTTCCGCAACGCACCGGATGTGTTCTTCTGCTTCGATGGCGACGCCGCCGGCCGCCGCGCCGGCTGGAAGGCGCTGGAGTCGGTGCTGCCACGCATGAAGGATGGCCGCCAGGCCTTCTTCCTGTTCCTGCCCGATGGCGAAGACCCGGACACCATCGTGCGCAAGGAAGGCGCCGAGGCCTTCAACGAACGCCTGAAGCAAGCCACCCCGCTGTCGCAGTTCTTCTTCGATGAACTGACCCGCGAGATCAACCTGGGCACGCTCGATGGCAAGGCGCGCCTGGCCGAGCGCGCAAAGCCGATGCTGGCGCAGATTCCCGACGGCGCCTTCGGCGACCTGATGAAGCAGCAGCTGGCGCAGCTGACCGGCCTTGGCGGCAATGCCCAGGCCGCGCGCGCACCGATGCCGCAACGCCAGCCCTCGCGAGCGATCCAGCCCGTGGCCAAGCGCAGCCTGGTACGCGGCGCGATCGCCGTACTGCTGCAGCAGCCGTCGCTGGCGCTGACGCTGGGCGGCAAGCACCACTTCCAGGGCCTGCGCCTGCCGGGCGTAGAGCTGCTGCTGGAGCTGCTGGATCTGGTCGAGCAGCGCCCGGACATCAGCACCGGCGCACTGCTGGAGCACTTCGACGGGCGTGAGGAACAGGCGTCACTGCACACGCTGGCCGCGCAGACGATGCCCGGCGACGACGCGATGTGGACCCAGGAACTGCACGATGCCGTGGCCCAGCTGGAGAAACAGCTGCTGGTGCAACGTCTGGAGGAGTTGTTGGCAAAGCAGCGCCAACAGGGTCTGGACGATACTGACAAATACGAACTGCGCGAGCTGCTGAAGGCGCGCGCCGGACTGCGCCTGTAGCGGGCAGAACGTTTTCACGGAGAGGACCATGCTGCTGCGCCTGACCTGCCTGCTGTTGTTGTCGCTCTGCCTGCCGCTGACGGCCCTGGCCGAAGACGCGCCCCTGAACGAAGTCCGCCCCGGCCTGTATGCCGGCGGCCAACCCAGCGCCACACAGCTGCAGGCCCTGGCCGCGCAGGGCGTGCGCACCGTGATCGACCTGCGCCAGCCCGGCGAAGACCGCGGCTTCGATGAAACCCGCGTGGCCGAATCACTGGGCCTGCGCTACGTACGCATTCCGGTGGCCGGCGCCGACGGCCTGGATGCAGCCAACATCCGTGCCGTGCACCAGGCCCTGCAGCAGAGCCAGGGGCCGGTGCTGCTGCACTGCGCCTCCGGCAACCGCGCCGGTGCCGTGCTCGGCCTGGTCAATGCACGCTACGAACACGCCAGCCCCGAACACGCCCTTCAGCTGGGCCAGCGTGCTGGCCTGAAGTCGCTGGAAGCCGCCACCCGCCAGCGCCTGGCCACGCCGGTCACCTCGCCCTGAACCCTCCGCACCAAGGACTCTGCCCACCATGACCCGCTGGTGGTCGCGCCTGCGACCGGACAACTTCACCATCGCCCTGCTGTGCACCGTCGGCCTGGCCTCGCTGCTGCCGATGAAGGGCGCCGCCGCCATCGTGCTCGATGATGTCACCACCGTCGCCATCGCCGCGCTGTTCTTCCTGCATGGCGCGCGCCTGCCGCGCGAGTCGATCATCGGCGGCATGCTGCACTGGCGGCTGCACCTGACCATCCTGGCCTGCACCTTCATCCTGTTCCCGCTGCTGGGGCTGATGTTCAAGCCACTGTCGGGCTGGCTGCTGACCCCGGAGCTGTACCTGGGCGTGCTGTTCCTGTGCACCCTGCCCTCCACCGTGCAGTCGTCCATCGCGTTCACCTCGATGGCGCATGGCAACGTGCCCGCAGCAGTGTGCAGCGCTTCGTTGTCGAGCATCCTCGGCGTATTCCTGACCCCGCTGCTGCTGACCGCGCTGGCCGGCACCTCCGGCGGCATCCACGATCCGCTGCACGCGATCGGCGGCATCATGCTGCAGCTGCTGGTGCCGTTCGTGGCCGGCCACCTGCTGCGGCCGTGGATCGCCGGCTGGGTGGAGAAGCAGCGCGCGCTGCTGCGCTACACCGACCAGGCCACCATCCTGCTGGTGGTGTACTCCGCGTTCGGCGAAGCGGTGACCGAAGGGCTGTGGAGCAAGACACCGCTGCTGTCGCTGCTGGCCGTGGCGGTGGTCGCCGCCGTGCTGCTCGGCATCGCCATGCCATTGATCACCTTCATCGCCCGCCGCCTGCGCTTCAACCGCGAGGACGAGATCGCCATCGTGTTCTGCGGCTCGAAGAAGAGTCTGGCCACCGGCGTGCCGATCGCCAAGGTGTTGTTTGCGGGTGGCAGCCTCGGCGCCATCGTGTTGCCGGTGATGATCTACCACCAGATCCAGCTGATCGTCTGCGGCGTGATCGCGCAGCGGTATGCGAAGCGCGCGCCCTGATTGGGCGCGCGGGTTTTTGTAGAGAGCCCATCCACGCGCTGCGTGGATCTACCAAACCGCGGATGGCGTGAACCCGCAGTAGATCCACGCCATGCGTGGATGACGCATACGCCGCCGCTAATCCACGATGGCCGCGGCGATGTCGTGCAGCACTCGGGCGTTGCGCTCCACGTCGCTGCCCGGCTCGCCCGTGACGGTCAGACTGTAGGTCTTGCTGTCTCCCGTCCAGGCAAGCTCAACCCGAGTACGGCCGACACTATCCACAACCTTCCCGAGGTGAGCGGGCTTGCCGTCCACCACGGTGTTCTGCGCCTCCGCGATGACCTCGATCTGCATGCCCGCAGCGAGGAAGTTGTTCTCGCTGAACTCCACGATGCCGACACCCTCCAGCCGGTAGAAACGGCTCAAGCCCGAGGACTTTCCACCCTCCAACGCACCACTGGGCTCCATGCCAATCATCTCGGCTGCGCCCAGCAGGCTGCTTTCCAGCCTGCTGGGTGGCTGCGGCAGGCGCTGGCGTAGTTCTGGAGTTGAGCGGTGAGTCCGCGGCACGGCAGCCAGCATTTCGGCCTGCGTTGGGATGCTCCCTGCTGCAACCCGCACGACACCGTTGGATCGTTCGATGTCATCGCGAAGCTGCCGCTTCACTTCTCGGGGGGCATCAAGGTCTGCCAGTTTCACCATCTGGTAGCTGCCCACGCTGGCGGACGATCTTCCCATTGCCGAGGCCTCCTGCATTGCAGCCTGCATGGCGCGTTGGTGTAGCCAGCTCCCTACCGCATCGGGAGCAGGTTCATTCTGGGATGCTTGAGCTGACATCGACATGGCCAGCGAGAATGCGATAAAGCAAAGAATCTTCATGATGCTCACCACTCCGAAAGCTGGCAATCGACCGCACTCGTGGATTGCGTAAATACGCGTCCGCCCAGCACCCATGTGTGATATCCGTGAACAACCATTCGTTCTGGATCACTGCCATCGCCTGCGTAAAATCGCCAGGAGTACAGTCCATTGTTAGGCGCACCGAAAGCATGCTTCGGCTCAATGTTCCCGAGGGGAACGTGCCTGGTTACGGCCGCCCCCTGAAAATTGCGAAACTGGGGCCGTTCATAGGTCACGGATTCGTTGATGAATCCAATGCAGTTGGCCCGACTCAGTGCTTTTACTTCTGCTGCCGCATTGCCAGCCAGGCAGGCAGGTAAGCGCGGCACACAGAACGATGGGCAGAGAAACATGACATCTCATTGATTGCTCCACAGAATTGCGAGTCATCCCGCAATACCTGTGTATCTACTGTTGATGATCCGGTCTGGTGGAACAGTCGGTATCTGTGACGCCTTGCGTGCAGGAAGCTGACAGCGCGGCAAAACCCTACAGCGCGACGGCTTGGTCGATGGGCGCAGTTGCAGCCATCCCGGGCGAAACCCGACACTGGCTGCGCCGGGTTCCGTGAGAGCCCATCCACGCATGGCGTGGCTCTACTCCCACCGATGGCGTGAACCACCAGTAGATCCACGCCATGCGTGGATGGGTTGCCTGCCGTTACGGGCCCACCAGCGTGCCGACGCTCAACTCCGGCATCCACACCCACAGGTCGTACGGCCGTTTCGCATCGGCATCGACCCGCGGCGCCGTGGCCACCTGCTCTGGAAGTGACCGCGCCACGCAGCGGCCCGCGCATCCCCACGCCTGACCACGCTGCGCGCCCAACCGTACGCTGTAGATATCCAGGTCCCGCAGCTGCGACGCCATCGGGTACATCTGCATTTCCGGCGGCATACCTTGCGGGCGCTGCAGCATGGCGTGCACGTTGCCGGTCAGCACCAGCATGCGTGCGCCAGCCGGCAGTCGCCGGTACAGGCGCCGCAACTCGGCCGCCATGCGGTCATCGCGTGCCTGGTTGCCGCCATCGCTGTTGTCGACGTCATAGCCGACCACATCGATGGCACGACCCTGTGCCTTCAGCGCACGCAGGTCTTCGATCATCGCCAGCATGTCGCGGCTGCGACGGCCGTCATGCTGGTCATCGCGCACGGTCCAGAACGCGCGGCCATGCAGGTGCTGGCGCGCCGCGGCCCCGCCATCGGATTCCAGATAGTCGTGCAGCGCAGGGTTCTCTGCACGCGGCAGTTCCAGGGCCAGCAGGACAGGGCCGTTACGGCTGTAGTCGTCCACCAGCTGGCGTACCAGCAGCGGTGTCTCGCGGGTACCGTGAAATTCACCCAGCACCAGCAGGCGATGCTCACCGGCGTGCTGGCGGATCTGCACGGCGGTGTCGTCGGCATGCGCATTGAGGGCCATGCCGAGCGCCAGCAGCAGCGCGCTGGTCCAGCGGAAGATCGAATGCATCCCTGCGCCTTCCTTTCCTTGAGGTCAGGAACAGCAATGGCGACACAGCAACCGCGGTTCAAGTAGATCCACGCCATGCGTGGATGCGCCCACCATCAGACCGGGTCAGAGCCCCGACGGGGATCCGCCCCCGAGTCGAGCATGGCTCGACTCTACAACCAGGGCAGGATCCAATGGTCCACCAGCAGGAAGGCGAACAGCGCCATCAGGTAGACGATGGAGTAATAGAACATCTTCATCGAGAACAGTTCGTCCGGCGGATTGAGCATGCGCCAGGCGTACCAGAGGAACACCGCATTGAGCACGATCGCGCCGCCCAGGTAGAACGCACCGCTCATGCCCACCAGGTACGGCAGCAGACAGACCAGCGCCAGCACCACCGAATACACCATGATCTGCTTGCGGGTGTGCACCACGCCGTGGGTCACCGGCAGCATGGGAATCTCCGCCTTTGCGTAGTCCTCGCGGCGGAAGATCGCCAGCGCCCAGAAGTGCGGCGGGGTCCAGATGAAGATGATCAGCACCAGCAGCGACGAGTACGCCCAGTCCGACGAGCCCTGCATGCCGGTCACCGCAGCCCAACCCAGCATCGGCGGCATCGCGCCGGCCAGGCCACCGATGACGATGTTCTGCGAGGTCGCACGCTTGAGGTACACGGTGTAGATCACCGCGTAGCCGATCAGCGAGGCAAAGGTCAGTACGGCGGTGATCAGGTTCACCCACAGCACCAGGATGACCATCGACAACACGATCAGCACGCCGGCGAACACCAGCACCTGCCACGGCTTGACCTTGCCCACCACCAGCGGACGCCACGAGGTGCGGGCCATCTGCGCATCGATGTGCGCATCCAGCAGCTGGTTGATCGCCGCGGCCGCCGAAGCGGCCAGCCAGATGCCCAGGAAGCCGAGCACGCCTGCGCGCACCTGCTCCCAGCTGGGCACACCGGGGATGGCCAGGACCATGCCGACCAGGGCGGTGAAGACAATGAGGGCAACGACCTTGGGCTTGGTCAGGTCCCAGTACTGGCGGTAATTGGAAAACATGGAATCAGTCCGGGGCACGCAGGCGGGCCAGCAGGCTGACCAGCACGAACAACAGGGCAACGGCCACGCCGTTGTGGGCCACCGCCACTTCCAGCGGCAGCGCCAGCTTCACATTGAGGATGCCGAGGGTGACCTGCAGCACCAGCAGCGCGATCAACGCGCTGGCCCAGCCACGCATGCTCGGCAACCGGAACAGGCGCACGCCCAGCCACAGCAGGTAGACGGCCACCACCACCGCAAACATGCGGTGCGCCATCTGGATGGCGATACGCGAGGCGCCATCCAGCACGCCGCCTTCGTAGTCCACGCCGATGCCACGCCACAGGGTGAAGCCTTCGACGAAGTTGTGCTGCGGCCACCACTGGTTGGCGCAGCGCGGGAAGTTGTCCAGCGAGGCGCTGCCACCGCCGCAGGCCAGCGCCGCGTAATTGGCGCTGACCCAGCCCCCCAACGCGATCTGGGTGACCAGCACCGCCACGCCGATGCGCAGCAGCCACTTCAGCTTCGGCGCCTCGGCCAGCGTGATCGGCATGTGCGTCGCGCGCCAGGCCATCCACACCAGCAGGCCGAACATCAGCATGCCACCGAGCAGATGGCCCATCACTACGATGGGTTTGAGCAGCAGGGTCACCGTCCACATGCCCAGCAAGGCTTGGAAGATCACCACCGCCAGGGTCAGCAATGCAGCGCGCGCCAGGTCGATGTTGCTCCAGCGCAGCGCGGCGATCAGCAGGATCGCCTCACCGATCAACGCCAGCACGCTGGCCGTGCCATGCCAGCCCATCATGTACAGCGGTATGCCGGCGGCCACCAGTACGCAGGCCGTCACCACCGCCGTGCTTCCGAATCGCCGCTTGCGCGTGGCCAGCAGCGCCAGGGTCAGGATCTCGATGCCCAGCGCGCCGGCCAGGAAGCGGTGCACCTGTTCACGCCAGGCCTTGTGGGTCTCCAGCGGGCGGATCTCCGCCGCAGGGTGGCCGATGGTCTCTTCCACGTGCTGCGGCCAGGTGGCCTGGCCATAGCAGGTCGGCCAGTCCGGGCAGCTCAGGCCGGCATCGGACAGGCGCACGAACGCGCCGAACATGATCGTGCTCGCGGTCATGATCATGGCGAACCACGCCAGGCGGTGGAAATTGCGGTGCAGCGCCGGACGCGCGGAAAGGCTCATCAAACGGGACTCACTTCAGTTTCAGCAACGTGGCCATGTCCTTGCGCAGGCCACCCAGGTCGGTGCCCGGGGCATGACGCATGATCACGAAGCCGTTCGGATCGATCACGTAGACCGGCAGGCCAGCCGGATCGTCGACGCCGGGCAGGGCCGCGCGCAGTGCTGGCGACGGAGCCAGCGGCCGCAGCGCGGGCAGCGAGGCGATCGACGCCGGTGGCGTTCCCAGCCACAGGATTTCGACATTATCGGCGTTATGGCCGAACAGCTGCCACACCTTGCCCAGTCCCTGCGACAAAGTGACGCACTGCGCGTCGCAGGCTCCGGCCGGCGCCACCAGCAGGCGCCAGGTACGGGCCTCGGGGTTCCAGGCGTAGGGCTGGCCGCTGGCCAGGGTCGGCGCCTGCTGGCGCAGGTCCACCGGCGGCTTCAGCAGCTGGCCGGCATTGCGGTGCCCGGTCGGTTGCCAGCCGGAGAAGCGCAGCACGGCGGCCAGTGCCATCGCACCGAAGAACACGGCAAACAGCAGCACCAGGGTCCGGCGGCCGGAGCCGCGCGCCTGCGGGGACGTAGCAGTGTTCATGCGGGGCATTTTCTCATGGTTGGGTAAGGGATGCGGGTGTGGTGCCCCGGTAGTGCCGGCCGCTGGCCGGCATCCAGGAATCCAAGGGGATGCCGGCCAGCGGCCGGCACTACCGGGCCACGGCACGCCTCCTGCGCCACTCCAGCACCAGCGCGACCACCAGCACGGTCAGGGCCAGGCCGAACCACTGCACGGCGTAGCCCAGGTGACGCTGCGGCGGCAGCGTGTTCGGCAGCAGGTCCAGATCGCGTTCGTCGCCGAATGGCAGTGCCGGGTCCAGGCGCAGGACGCGGTCGGGCAATACCGGTAGGCCAAGCGCCGCCGCCAGGCCTTCGGCGGGCAAACGGCTGGCCAGCCAACGCCCGGCCTCATCGGTAGCGGAGAACGCCGGGCCCAGTGCCAGTCCCGCCGACGGCGGCGGCGCCAATAACCCACGCACCGCCACCGGCGAAGGCGGCGCCGGCACATCCGGCAGCGTGCGATCCGGCGGCAGCGCGCGCCAGCCGAGGTCGACCAGCAGCACGCTGCCTCCGTCACTGCGGAACGGACGATAGATCTTCACCCCGGCGCGACCATGCCGGGTCTGGTTGTCCAGCAGCACCACGCCGGGCAGGAAGCGGCCGTGGTCGGCCACGCCGTGCAACGCGCCGGGCGCCGCCAGAGCCTGCGCCAGTGGCAGCGCCTGTGCCACGGCTGGACCTTGTGCATCCAACATTGCCTGTTTGGCATGCATGCGCTGCAGCTGCCACAGCCCCAACGCGGTGAAAGCAGCCATCGCCAGCAGCACCAACAGCCAGCCGATCAGGCGCGTGTGCTGGCGCATCATGACAAGTCCGCGCAAACGCGGTCAGATAGGCCCATCCACCCTGCCCTCGAGCCGCGCATGAGTGATTCGCTGAAGACCCTGCTGGTAATCGCGTTTCTGATCGTCATCGTCTGGAATCTGGGCGCCGGCCTGTATTACCTGCTGGTCGACCGCGGCCAGACCAAGCGCACGGTCAACGCACTGACACGCCGCATCGGGGTGTCGGTGGCCTTGATCGTACTGGTGATCGTGAGCATCTACATGGGCTGGATCAAACCGCACGGCATCGGCGGCTGAGGCCACCGATACGTGCGCGGTCAAAGCACGTAGACGAACATGAAGAGCATCAGCCACACCACGTCGACGAAGTGCCAGTACCACGCGGCGGCTTCGAAACCGAAATGGTTGTCGCGGGTGAAGTGCCCCTTGGCCGAACGCAGCCACATCACGATCAGCATGATCGTGCCCAGCAGCACGTGCGCACCGTGGAAGCCGGTCAGCATGAAGAACGTTGAACCGTAGATGCCCGAGCCCAGTGTCAGGTTCAGTTCCTTGTAGGCGTGGATGTACTCCTCCGCCTGCAGGGTCAGGAAGCCGAGGCCGAGCACCACGGTCAGGCCCAGCCAGATCAGCAGCTGGCGACGGTTGCCCGCCTTCAGCGCGTGATGGGCGATGGTCAGGGTCACGCCGGAGGTCAACAGGATCAGCGTGTTGATCAGCGGCAGGCCCCAGGCCGGAATGGTCTGGAACGCGCCACCGATCGCCGCCGGGCCATTGGTCGGCCATCCGGCGGAATAGCCCTGCCAGAGCAGCTCGTTGGTCATCACCCCGCGGCCTTCGCCGCTGAGCCACGATAGGCCCAGGTTGCGGGTGTAGAACAGCGCGCCGAAGAACGCACCGAAGAACATCACTTCGGAGAAGATGAACCAGATCATCCCCATCCGGAACGAGCCATCGACCTGATGGTTGTAGTTGCCGGCCTGCGATTCGCGCACCACGTCGCTGAACCACCAGAACAGGGTCAGCACCAGCATCGCGATGCCGATGTAGAACGTCCAGCGTCCCCAGTTGGCATCGTTGAGCCAGCTGGCCACGCCGACCATGGTCACCATCATCGCGATGGAACCCACGAACGGCCATTTGCTCTGGGCCGGGACGAAGTACACGTTGGCGTCGGTCGGTGTCTGGGCCATGTCGGTATCCGGGGTCAGGGTGCGGCGTGCGCGCCTTCCGAGGTGGCGGCCGGAGCCAGCCGATCGGACAGCGCGTCGTTGCGGTAGAAGGTGTAGGACAGCGTGATCGTCTTGATCTCGGGTGGCAGGTCCGGATCGACGATGAAGCGCACCGGCATGTCGCGCTTCTCGCCGGCCTGCAGCGTCTGCGCGGTGAAACAGAAGCACTCGGTCTTGCTGAAGAAGCCCGACGCACGCGCCGGCGCCACCGAAGGCACCGCGCTGCCGACCACTGCCTGCTGGCTGTCATTGCGGGCGAAGTACAGCGCTTCGTTGAGTTCGCCGGGCACCACGTCCATGGTCAGCTGCTCGGGATGGAACGACCATGGCAGCCGTGAGTTGACCCCGCCATCGAATTCCACGCGCACGGTGCGCTTGCCGGTCACGGCGCCGGCACTGGCCTCGCTGCCGGGACCGCGCTCCAGGCGCACGCCGAATACCTTTTCGCAGGCGATGCGGTACAGCGGCACCAGCGAGAACGTGAGCAGGAACACCGCCACCGCCACACCGATCAGGCGCGGCAGCCCCGCACTGCGTGACGGTGTGCTGGCCGGTGCGTCGCTCATCGGCCGATCACCCCACTGAGGATGAAGCCGACGTAGACCAGCACGGCGATGGCGCCGACCCACATCGCCGTGCGCCTGGCGCGCTGGCGTTGCTGCTCGATGCTTCCACCCTGGTAGAGCCGACCGTTGGTCGGCTGCTTTTCGTCAGTCGAGCATGGCTCGACTCTACCGATCGGGAGCGGGCTTTCGTTATGCATGCCCCACCTCAATGCGTGATGTCGTCATGCGCCAGATCCCCCGGGCGGATGGTCGGCGGCGTGGTGAACGTATGCGCCGGTGCCGGCGACGGCAGCGTCCACTCCAGGCCACGCGCACCTTCCCAGGAACGGGCCTCGGCCTTCTCGCCATTGCGCAGCGAGGACAGCAGGATCGCGGCCATCATGAACGGGGTGACGAACATGCCGAACGCGCCGATCGAGCTGATCAGGTTCCAGTCGGCGAAGGCCACGCTGTAATCGGGAATGCGGCGCGGCATGCCGGCCAGGCCGAGGAAGTGCTGCGGGAAGAACAGCAGGTTGACGAACACGATCGACCACCAGAAGTGCACCTTGGCCCACTTCTCGCTGTACATCCGCCCGGTCCACTTCGGCCACCAGTAGTACACCGCCGCGATCAGCGCGAACACCGCACCGGTCACCAGCACGTAGTGGAAGTGCGCGACCACGAAGTAGGTGTCGTGGTACTGGAAGTCAGCCGCCACGATGGCCAGCATCAGGCCGGAGAAGCCACCGATGGTGAACAGGATGACGAACGCCACCGACCACAGCATCGGTGCCTCGAACGTCAGCGAGCCACGCCACATGGTGCTGACCCAGTTGAACACCTTCACCCCGGTCGGGATCGAGATCAGCATGGTGGCGAACATGAAGTAGATCTCGCCACCTAGCGGCATGCCCACGGTGAACATGTGGTGGGCCCAGACGATGAACGACAGGAACGCGATGGCGGCGGTGGCGTACACCATCGCCTGGTAGCCGAACAGCGGCTTGCGGCTGAAGGTCGGGATGATCTCGCTGACCACGCCGAAGGCGGGCAGGATCATGATGTAGACCTCGGGGTGCCCGAAGAACCAGAAGATGTGCTGGTACATCACCGGGTCACCGCCACCGGCGGCGTTGAAGAAGCTGGTACCGAAGAACTTGTCGGTCAGCAGCATGGTCACCGCACCGGCCAACACCGGCATCACCGCGATCAGCAGGAACGCGGTGATCAGCCAGGCCCAGCAGAAGATCGGCATCTTCAGCAGGTCGATGCCCGGCGCACGCATGTTCAGCACGGTGGCGATGATGTTGATCGCGCCCATGATCGAACTGATGCCGGCCACATGGATGGCGAACACGCTGAAGGCGACGTTGTAGCCGCCCTGCAGCGACAGCGGCGGGTACAACGTCCAGCCGCCGGCCGGTGCACCGCCAGGGAGGAACAGGGTCAGCAGCAGCAGGCTGAAAGCCACCGGCAACAGCCAGAACGACCAGTTGTTCATGCGCGGCAGCGCCATGTCCGGCGCGCCGATCTGCAGCGGAATCATCCAGTTGGCCAGTCCGACGAAGGCCGGCATCACGCCACCGAAGATCATCACCAGCGCATGCACGGTGGTCATCTGGTTGAAGAACTCGGGCTTGACGAACTGCAGGCCCGGCTGTGCCAGCTCGGCGCGGATCACCACGCTCATCGCCGCACCGATGATGAACATGATGAAGCTGAAACCCAGGTACAGCGTGCCGATGTCCTTGTGGTTGGTCGAGAAGAACCAACGCTCGAAGAAACTCTGCTGGTGATGGTGATCGTCGTGCCCAACTGCCGAGTGCGCCATTGCAAAACACCTCTCAGAATCGGTTGTCACCACGGCCGCGAACGGCCGCGGGCTTTACATCACGCTCCGCTGGCCGCGGTGGCAGGCGCGCTGCCGGCTTCAGCAGCGGCAGGCGCTGCAGGTGCCTCTCCCGTCGGTGCAGTCGGTTCGGCAGGTGCCGCCGGCGTTGCCGGCTCGGCGGGCGGCGCCGGCTTACGCTGCGCCAGCCACTGCTTGAACTCTTCCTTGGACACCGCCTCGACCACGATCGGCATGAAGCCATGGTCCTTGCCGCACAGCTCGGCGCACTGGCCGCGGTAGACGCCGGGCTGCTCGATGCTGGTCCAGGCTTCATTGATGAAACCGGGGATGGCGTCCTGCTTCCAGCCCAGCGCCGGCACCCACCAGGCGTGGATCACGTCATCAGAGGTGATGACGAAACGCACCTTGGTATCGACCGGCAGCACCAGGCGGTTGTCGACATCCAGCAGGTAGTGCGGATGGCTCTCGCGGGTCGGCACGATGCCACTTTGCCGCACGCGGTCGGATTCGCGGTCCAGGCGGCTGGTGAAGGTGACGTTCTCGCCGAGATATTCGTACTTCCACATCCACTGGTAGCCGGTGACCTTCACCGTCATCTCGGCATCGCGGGTGTCGTACATCTTGATCAGGTTGGCCGTGGCCGGCCATGCCATCACGATCAGGATGATCACCGGGATCACCGTCCAGATGATCTCGGCCTTGGTGTTGTGGCTGAAGGTGGCGGCGACCGCGCCCTTGGATTTGCGGAACTTGAAGATGGCGTAGGCCATCGCCCCGAACACGATGACGCCGATCACCGTGCAGATGATCAACGAGAGATTGTTCGATTCCCAGGCCAGGCGCGAGGTCTGGGTCACCCCCTTGCCCATGTTCAGCTGCCACGGCTTGGGATCGGCCGCCTGGGCCCAGGCCAACGCCGGCATCAGTCCCCCGGCCACCATGGCGGCGACCGCTGCAACGCACTTCGTGCCCCACCTGCTGCTTTGCTTCATTGCCTAGACCCTTAGCGTCGTCGGTTGCCGCCATCGCTGGCGGCGAGCAAGCTTTCAAGTGTCTCTGCGAGCGTCTGACGTTCGGCCGGCGCGAGGAAACTCCCCACCTCCACCTGCCGGCCGCTGGATGCCAGCCGGACCCTCTCGTCGTCGGTGAGCAGGCGCACCCAGTGGGGGTGGGCCCGGAACACCGGCGATCCACCGGGTACGGGGATGACCTCCACGTACGCCGGCACTACCCGGATCTCCTCCTGCCGTTCACCACTGCGCCACAAGGCACGCAGTGCCGCCGCCAGCACCAGGCTGTACAGCAGCGCGAACAGGGGGGCGAATGCATTGCCGGCCAACCACCCGAGGGCGGACACCAGCCACATCGCACCCGACAACACGGTGAACAACAGGACGAACTGCCGGGCATCGAGCGCCCGTGGGGGACGCAGCCGCAGCTGCGTACCTGACCCATCCGGAGCTGGAAGCACCTCGATCATGTCGCAACCGCGTTCCTGCCGCGGGAAACGTCTCGATGGTAGCCCCGCCCTCTCGCCGGTAGCAAGGGTGCATTCACACTTTTTACCATGCTGCAACACAGCATGAGGTCGGCGGCACGAATGACGAATTCAGCACAAATTCTGCCAAGCTTGCTGAACACGCTGAATCCACCGCAGCTAGGGGCTATCAGCGTGTCACGAAGGTGGCTGATGGGCACTTCCGCAACCCGCAAAAATGATTAAAATCGCCAAGTTTTCCACTGGCCGGACCGGCATGAACGCACCTTCCTCCTCCCCTGCCGCCCACGACGCTCCGCGTCCCGGCGCGCTGCTGTCGCCGGAACTGCCGGCGCCCCCCAACCCGTTCCGCCAGGCCATCACCGATGGCTGGTTGAAGGACGAGGCCAGCCACGTGCGCGAGCTGCTGGCGCAGGCCCGCCTGCCCGCCGAAGAGCAGGCCAAGGTGCAGGCGCTGGCCGCCGACCTGGTCGGCCGCGTGCGCGTGCGTGCCAAGGACCAGGGCGCGATCGAAGCCTTCATGCGCCAGTACGACCTGGGCAGCGAGGAAGGCGTGCTGCTGATGTGCGTGGCCGAGGCGCTGCTGCGCATTCCGGACCAGGACACCGCCGACAAGCTGATCCGCGACAAGCTGGCCGATGCCGACTGGGAAAAGCACCTGGGCGGCAGCGACTCCGTGCTGGTCAACGCCTCCACCTGGGGCCTGATGCTGACCGGCAAGCTGGTGCAGATGAACGACGCCACCCGTGCCGATGCGCCCAGTGCGTTCAAGCGCCTGGTCGGCCGCGTCGGTGAGCCGGTGGTGCGCCTGGCCGTGCGCCAGGCGATGAAGATCATGGGCCACCAGTTCGTCATGGGCCGCACCATCAGCGAAGCGCTGTCGCGCTCGCACAAGGGCGACAACGCGAATTACCGCTACTCGTTCGACATGCTGGGCGAAGGCGCGCTGACCATGAAGGACGCGCTGCGCTACCTGGAAGACTACCGTCGTGCGATCCACGCCATCGGCGGCGACCACAAGGCACGCGGCGGCCGTCCGGACGGCGACGTCAACAACGCCCCGGGCATCTCGATCAAGCTGTCGGCGCTGTACCCGCGCTACGAGCACGCCAAGCGCGAGCGCGTGCTGAAGGACCTGGTGCCGGGCGTGCTGGAACTGGCACAACTGGCCAAGAGCTACGGCATCGGCTGCACCGTCGACGCCGAAGAGTCCGACCGCCTGGAACTGTCGCTGGACATCATCGAGCAGGTCTTCTCCGACGCCTCGCTGGGCGGCTGGGATGGCTTTGGTGTGGTCGTGCAGGCCTACCAGAAGCGCACGCCGTACACGATCGACCACCTGGCCGACATGGCGCGCCGCGCCGGTCGCCGCCTGCAGGTGCGCCTGGTCAAGGGCGCCTATTGGGACGCCGAGATCAAGCGCGCGCAGATCGAAGGCTACCCGGGCTACCCGGTGTTCACCCGCAAGCAGAACACCGATGTCTCCTACCTGGCCTGCGCCAAGCGCCTGTTCACGCATGCCGACGCGATCTACCCGATGTTCGCCACGCACAACGCGCACACCATCGCGGCCGTGCGCAGCATCGCCAATGGCGGCGTGTACGAGCACCAGAAGCTGCACGGCATGGGCGACGACCTGTACGCCGAAGTAGTGCCGGCCGATCGCTTGAACCTGCCCTGCCGCGTGTATGCGCCGGTCGGTTCGCATGAGGACCTGCTGCCGTACCTGGTGCGCCGCCTGCTGGAAAACGGCGCCAACTCCAGCTTCGTCAACCGCATCACCGACGAGCGCGTGCCGATCGCCGACCTGATCCGCGATCCGGTCGAGATGGTTGCTTCGTTCGAATCGATTCCGCATCCCAAGATCCCGCTGCCGGTTGACCTGCTGCGCAGCCAGAACCACGACAGGAAGAACTCCATGGGCGCCAACCTCGCCAACGACAACGAACTGCGCGCCCTCGCCGAGCAGATCAACGCTGCAGTGAAGCCGTGGCAGGCCGCCCCGCTGGTGCCGGGTGCGAACCCGGCCGGCGCCGCGCTGCCGGTGACCAATCCGGCCGACACCCGCGAAGTGGTCGGCCAGTGGCTGGCCGCCGATGCCGCCACCGTGCAGAAAGCCCTGGCCAACGCCGTGGCCGCGCAGCCGGCCTGGAACCGCACCCCGGCCGCCAGCCGCGCCGCCATCCTCGAGCACGCCGCCGACCAGCTGGAAGCGCGCATGCCGGAGTTCATGGCGCTGTGCGTGAAGGAAGCCGGCAAGAGCCTGCCCGACAGCATCGCCGAAGTGCGCGAAGCCGTGGATTTCCTGCGCTACTACGCCAAGCAGGCGCGCGAGCAGTTCAGCCACGCCGAGAAGCTGCCCAGCCCGACCGGTGAATCCAACGAGCTGCAGCTGCACGGCCGCGGCGTGTTCGTCTGCATCAGCCCGTGGAACTTCCCGCTGGCGATCTTCCTGGGCCAGGTCGCTGCTGCACTGGCCGCCGGCAACAGCGTCATCGCCAAGCCGGCCGAGCAGACCAACTTGATTGGCTACTACGCGGTGAAGCTGCTGCACGACGCCGGCGTGCCGGCCGAGGTGGTGCAGTTCCTGCCGGGCGACGGTGCCACCGTCGGTGCCGCGCTGACCGCCGACCCGCGCGTGGCCGGCGTGGCCTTCACCGGCTCCACCGACACCGCCCGTGCGATCAACCGCGCCATGGCCGCACGTGACGCGGCCATCGGCGTGCTGATTGCCGAGACCGGTGGCCAGAACGCCTTCATCGCCGACTCCTCGGCACTGCCGGAACAGCTGGTCAAGGACGCGATCGGTTCGGCCTTCACCTCCGCGGGCCAGCGTTGCTCGGCCGCGCGCGTGCTGTTCGTGCAGGACGACATCGCCGACAAGGTGATGACCATGCTGGCCGGTGCGATGAAGGAACTGAAGGTCGGCAACCCCGGCCTGCTGTCCACCGACGTCGGCCCGGTGATCGACGCCGACGCGCTGAAGATCCTGCAGGACCACGCCGAACGCATGGACCGCGAAGCGCGCCTGATTGCTGCCGCCGAGCTGTCTGCCGAAGCGGCCAATGGCACCTTCTTCGCGCCACGTGCGTACGAACTGAAGGACCTGGGCCAGCTGCAGAAGGAAGTGTTCGGTCCGGTCCTGCACGTGATCCGCTGGAAGGGCGACCAGCTCGACGCGGTGATCGACCAGATCAACGCCACCGGCTACGGCCTGACCCTGGGCGTGCATTCGCGCATTGACGAGACCGTCGACCGCATCAGCAATGGCATCCATGTCGGCAACGTCTACGTCAACCGCAACCAGATCGGTGCGGTGGTCGGCGTGCAGCCGTTCGGCGGCCAGGGCCTGTCCGGCACCGGCCCGAAGGCCGGCGGCCCGCACTACCTGCTGCGCTTCGCCACTGAAAAGACGGTAACGGTGAACACCACCGCTGCCGGCGGCAACGCCTCGCTGCTGACCCTGGGCGACTGATCGCCCGGTTGATGCGGTGAACGAAAAACCCCGCGAAAGCGGGGTTTTTTGTGCCTTGTTTCCTGTAGCGCCGAGCCCATGCTCGGCTTGCACGGTGCAGCCGAGCAAGGGCTCGGCGCTACCCCCGCATCAGGTGCCGCCAGTGGCGCAATGCCACCAGCGCGTTGATCCAGAAACCTACGTAGAGGATCGAGGTCAGGTGCAGGCCTCGGCTGTAGTACAGCGGCACTGCAACGGTATTCACCAGCAGCCACACCCACCACGATTCCAGCTTGCGCCGCATCATCAGGATCTGCGCGATCACACTCAGCACCAGCACCGCCGAATCGATGTACGGCGCATAGGCATTGGTCAGGCGGGTCAGCATCCAGCCGTAGCCGAACGTGGCCACCACCGCCAGCGGCGCCAGCCAGGCCCATGCACGCGGTCGCAATGAGGTGATCGGCAGCGGCGCACCGTGATCGCCGCGCAGCCACTGCCACCAGCCCAGCACGCTGATGGCAATGAAGAAGAACTGCAGCACCATGTCCGCGTACAGGTGCGAACGCTCGAACACAGCGGCGAACAATGCGCAGCCGACGATGCCCAGCCACCAAGTGTGCACGTTGTTGCGTCCGGCCAGCAGGATCGAGCCGGCGACGGCGATGTTGGCAGCCAGCTCCAGCTGGAAGTTCGGATCGGACAGGTTCATGGCGCTATTGTCGTGGATCCGCACCGTGGATGGCTGCGATCTTCAGTAGATCCACGCCTCGCGTGGATGGCCCGTGGCCACAGAAAAAGAAAGCCCCGCTTGCGCGGGGCCTTCCGTGTGCTGCGTCAGGCCGAGGCCCGAATCAGAACTTGTACTGGAACGAAGCCGCCAGCACGTCGCCACGGACCTTGTACTTGCCCGACAGCGAGTTGCCCTGGTTGGCAGTGGTCGCACGCACGTTCACGTTCGGATCGCTGGTGAACAGGTGGGTGTAGCCAAAGTTGTACTCGGTGTTTGCCGACGGGGTCCAGCCCACGCCCAGCGACAGCCACTTGCGGCTGGTATCCGGCACGCGCACGTCGCGGTGGGCGTCGGTGGTCGGGGTCTGGTCCAGCGCAACACCACCGCGCAGGGTGACGGTGTCGCTCAGCTTGTAGTCGGCGCCCAGCGACACGAAGGTGGTGTCACGGTAGCCGAACTCCAGGACCGAGTCCGCCTGCGGCGACGCGTAGTCGACGGTGACGCTGTCAAAGGCGGTCGACCAGGCGGTACGGGTCACGTCGCCCATCACGGTCCAGCGGTCGTTGACCTTGTGGGTCACGCTCAGGGTGGCCGAGGCCGGCATGGTCACCGTGGCCTTGCCGCTGGTGTCCATGAACCAACCGCGGGTACGCGGCGAGTTGGTCAGCAGCGAACGTGCGCGGTCGGCGTCGCGGAAGGTCGCATCACCACCGGTGATCTTGTGCTCGACCTTCGAACGGTAGCTCAGGCCGATGTGGGTGTTCTCGTCGATCGAGAACAGGCCACCGACGGTCCAGCCCACGGCATTGTTGTCACCCTCGATCTTCAGGGTGCCATCCGAACTGCCCGGGGCGAAGCCCGGAACGCCGGCGCCGGCCAGGATGCTGCCGTAGTCGACGGCGTTGCTCAGCTCGATGGTCAGGTGCTCGACGAACACCGACGCGCCGAAGGACACGTACGGGTTGACGTCATACGACGCGGCGAAGCCGAGGTCGATGGCCTTCAGATCGGTCTTCAGGCCGCTGTAACGACCGACCCAACCGTTGTCGTATTCGGTCTTGAAGCCGAACGGTGCGGTCAGCGACACACCGAAGTGGGCCTTCTCGCCGATCGGCATGTGGAAGTACGCAGCCGGGACCGGAGCGATCATGCCGGCGTCGCCGCCGTCACCACCGGTCTGCGGGCGGCCTGCCGCATTGCGGCCCTGGCCCTTGAACTCGGCCTTGAAGCTGATGGCGCTCAGGTCGCCCTGGACCATCGTGCCTTCCAGCTGGCGCATGCCGGCCGGGTTGACGGCGATGATGGAGGCGTCGCCTTCGGCGCTGCCGGAACCGGCGAACGCGCGGCCGAGGCCCTTGGCGCTGTTTTCCTTCAGCTGGAAGGCAGCAGCGTTGGCGTCGGCGGCGGCCAGCGCACCGGCAACGCCGACGGCCAGCAGGGTCAGACGGGCAATGGTGGAAGCGGTTTGCATCGTAGTTCTCTCTCCGGTAAGCGGTGATGGTGCTCTGAGTGCGCCTGCGCCCGGCAGGCCTTGGGGCCCTTCGGAGCGCGCCGGATTCCCCTCCCGACATACGACGCCGTATGCGAGTATTACCCAGAGCTGTTAATGAAACAATAACAGCGCAGGCGCTTTTTTCGTCCCAGAAGCTGAACAGGACAATCCCCGCCGTAAGCGCCCGCACGCTAGGCTATTGCCCATGTTCGTCTCCCTCCCGTCGCGCAAGAAGGCGGCCCTGCGCTGGGCCACGCCCGTGCTGTTTGCGGCACTGTGGCTGGCGTTCCTGTGGTCGATCTCGCGTCCGGACGACGCCCGGGGCAGCCTCTGGCTGGACTGGGGCGCCCTGTCCACCGGCCTGACCCACCCGCTGGACTGGTGGGCGACCCTGCAGGACGGCAGCGTGCTGCGGCTGTTCACGGCCCTGTTCCTGCACGCGGACTGGTCACATCTGCTGGGCAACCTGGTGTTCCTGCTGATCTTCGGCCTGCCTGCTGAGCGGGTGCTGGGCCCGTGGCGGCTGCTGCTGCTGTTCCTGGTCGGCGGTGCCGTTTCCAATCTGGTGGCGATCTACACCATGGGCAGCCCGGACCAGATCATCATCGGCGCCAGCGGCGCGGTGTCCGCACTGATCGGCGCCTATCTGGCGCTGTTCCCGGGTGCACGGCTGGGCGTGGTCATTCCGCTCGGCCTGTTCCTGGAGTTCGTACGCGCCCCGGCCTATCTGCTCATCGGCGTCTGGGCCGCCCTGCAGGTGGTGTTCGCCCATATCGGCCCAAGCTTCGGCATGGTGGCCTGGTGGGCGCACATCGGCGGCTTCGTGTTCGGCGTGGTGTACGGGGTCTACGTGCGGGCGGCCATCGCCCGCCGCCTGCGCAAGCGCCACGGCTTCTGAGCCCTGGTAGTGCCGGCCGCTGGCCGGCTCCACGCGCACCCGCTCGTTCTTGGATCAGTCGAGCACGGCTCGACTCTACAGAATCAGGGCTTGGCCGGGACGGGTGCGGGCTTCGCTTCTGGCTTCGCTTCTGGCTTCGCTTCTGGCTTCGCTTCTGGCTTCGCTTCTGGCTTCGCTTCTGGCTTCGCTTCTGGCTTCGCTTCTGGCTTCGCTTCTGGCTTCGCTTCCGGCTTCGCTTCTGGCTTCGCTTCCGGCTTCGCTTCTGGCTTCGCTTCCGGCTTCGCTTCTGGCTTCGCTTCTACCTTCGCCTCCGGCTTCGCGGCAGCGGCCTTCGCAGCCTTGGCCGCATCCACTTTCGCCGCTTCGGCCTTCAAGCGTGCAGCCACCGAACCCGGGTTCTTCAGCTCGGCCAGCGCGTCGTTGATCGGGCCATCGCCCGGCAGTACCGCACCGGCGTGATAGCCCTCGGTGCCCTCGTCGTCACCGCGCAGATGACCCGGCAGGGTCGCTTCGCTGTAATCGCTCAGGCTGGCCGGCAGTGCATCCTCGGCCGGCGTAGCGGCCGGCTTCAGTTCGACCTCCGGCACGATGCCCGTGGCCTGGATCGACTTGCCGCTGGGCGTGTAATAACGCGCGGTGGTCAGCTTCACCGAGTCACCGTTGTCCAGCGGCAGCACGGTCTGCACCGAGCCCTTGCCGAAGGTGCGGCTGCCAACCACGCGGGCGCGCTTGTTGTCGCGCAGTGCGCCGGCCAGCACTTCCGAGGCACTGGCCGAACCGGCGTCGACCAGCACCACCACCGGTGCGCCCTTCAGCAGGTCGCCCGGCGTTGCATCGAAACGTGCATCGCTGATGCTGATGCGGCCGCGGGTACTGACGATGTTGCCCTTGTCGAGCAGGTCGTCGGCCACCTGCACGGCAGCGGTCAGCAGGCCACCCGGGTTGCTGCGCAGGTCCAGCACCAAGCCCTTGAGCTGGCCACCGGACTGCTTCTGCAGCTGCTGCACATGCTTCTGGAAGTCCGAACCGGTGTCGGCCTGGAAGGTGCTCAGGCGGATGTAGCCATAGCCCGGTTCCAGCAGGCGGCTGCGCACGCTGGTCACGCGGATGGTCTGGCGGGTGAGGCTGACATCGAACGGCTTGGGCTTGCCTTCGCGCACGATGGTCAGCACCACCTTGCTGCCGGCCGGTCCGCGCAGCGGTTCGCTGGCATCGATCGCGCTGATCGGCTTGCCGTCGATGGCGATGATCAGGTCACCGGCGAGGATGCCGGCCTTGGCCGCCGGCGTGTCGTCGATCGGCGAGATCACCTTCATGCTGGCGTTGTCCGGCTGCTGCTGCAGCTCCACGCCGATGCCTTCGTAGGCGCCGCTGGCCTGTTCGTCGAAGGCCTGCGCGTCTTCCTTGTTGAAGTAGGTGCTGTGCGGGTCGAGGTCGAGCAGCAGGCCACGCACCGCTGCCTGCATCAGCTTCTTGTCATCGACCGGATCGACGTAGGCGGCCCGCACTGCGTTGTAGACGGCCACGAAGCGGCGGATGTCCTCCAGCGGCACCTTCGAGGTCACCGCCTCCTCGCTGCTCGCTGCCTGCCCGCCGGTTTCCTGGCTCGGGGCGGGCGCGGTCTGCTGCGCCCAGGACAGCGCTGGCAACAGGGCCAGCAAGAGGGTGGCGGTACGGGCTGCGCGCATGGATCACTCCTGTCGACGGTGGCATGGTGCCCAAGGCACATGCACGGATTATGCGCGAAGCACAGCTAAATTCCCGTTGAATCCAGCCCGCACGTGGCGAGCGGGGATTCAGCGCCGCTGCAGCCAGCTGTCCGGATTCACCGGTTGCCCGCCACGACGCAGCTCGAAGTACAGCGCGGTGACCCCTTGGCCCCCCGAGTTGCCGACCTTGGCCACCGCATCACCACGGCTGACCCGTGCACCGGCGTCCTTGAGCAGGGTGTCGTTGTGGGCGTACAGGCTCATGTAGCCATTGCCGTGGTCAACGATCAGGATCATGCCGTAGCCGGTCATCCAGTCGGAGAACACCACGGTGCCGTCGGCCACGGCGGTGACGGTGCTGCCGGCCGGTGCGCCGATCAGCACGCCGCTGCTGGTACGCCCGTCAGGCAGCTTGCCGCCGTAGCGGGCCAGCAGGTTGCCGGACAACGGCCAGCCCAGGCCCCCCACCTTCGGGGCCGGTGCGGAAGCCACCGCCGGCGGAACCTTGGTCGGCGGTGGCGGCCGTCCCTGTGCCGCGGCCTGGCGTGCGGCACGTTCGGCAGCGGCCTTCTCCGCTGCCGCACGGCGCGCAGCCGCGCGACGCTCGGCCTCGGCACGGGCGGCGGCCGCACGCAGATTGGCCAGCAGTGTTTCCAGCGCCTTGGCGTCCTGGCCCAGCGCCTGTTCCTTCTCGCGCTGGTCCTTGAAGCGCTCGTCCAGCGAGGCCACGGTCTTTGCACGATCGCGGCGGTCGGCTTCCAGCGCCGCTGCCTGCTGCTTCTGGTCCTGCTGCGCCCCCTGCAGCTTCTGCTTACGCTCCACAATCTGCGCCTGCAGCGCTTCCAGTTCCTTCAGGTCGGCGGTCAGCGTGGTGATGCGCTGGGCCCGCTCACGCTGCAGGTAGCGGTGGTAGGCCAGGGCGCGATTGGCATCGGCCACCGTGTCCTGCGACAGCAGCAGCTTCAATGGTGCGTGGTTGCCCAGCTGGTAGGCCGCACGCAGCAGGCCGGCCAGCTCGCGATGCTGCTGGGCGAGGTTGACCTGCAGCGTGCTGCGGCGTTGTTCGGCCTCGGCCAGGGCGTGGCCCTGCTCGCGCAGCGCGGTTTCCGTCTGCGCAAGCGCTCGGCCGGTGCGGGCCACCTTCTCGTCGGCCTCACGCAGCTGCTGCGAGGCCTGGCCACGCTGGCCCTCGATCTGCCGGCGCTCCTGCGCCACGCCCTTCAGCTCACTGCGCAGTTTCTGCAGCTTGCGCTCGGTCTCGCGCGTGGTCTGCGCGGCACCCGGCAGCGGCAACGCCAGTGCCAAAGCCAGCCCCAACAGCAGGCAGCGCCCGCCGCGAGCAGCGGCGATGTGATGTCGGCGTGATGGGAAGGCGTTGTTGCGCAAGGGCTTTCCAGTGACTTCAGGCAGTTGCAGGGGGTACCGGGGAATGGTGACATCTCCGCACGCGGCCTGCCAGCCGCACATCCATCGAGGTCCCCATGAAAGCTCTCTCCATTCCGCTGCTGTTGGGCGTACTGCTGGTCACCGGGCCAGTGGCAGCGCAGGAAAACATCAGCAAGGTCAACGGCAGCATCAGCGCCGAACCCGGCCAGCGCTACGGCAAGCTGGACACCGTCAACGGCGGCATCCGCGTCGGCGAAGGCGTCGAGACCGGCAGCATCGACACCGTCAACGGCGGGGTCAAGGTCGCCGATCGCGCGCGCACCGGCAAGATCGAAACGGTCAACGGCGGCGTACGCCTGGGCCGCGAAGTGATCGCACACGGCAGCGTCAGCACCGTCAACGGCAGCATCTTCAGCGATCGCGGCAGCCAGATCGAAGGCGGCGTTGAAACCGTGAACGGTGGCATCGGGCTGGTCGAAAGCCGCGTCGGCAACGACGTGGAAACCGTCAACGGTGACATCACCGTGGGCATCGGTTCGCAGGTCAAGGGCGGTGTGCACGTGCGCAAGCCAAACTTCAGCGTCTCGCTGACCGCCAGCCGCAAGCCACGCGTGATCATCGGTCCGAATGCCGTGGTCGACGGCCCGTTGCAGTTCGAACGCGAGGTGGTGCTGTACGTGCACCGCACGGCCCGCATCGGCCCGGTCACCGGCGCCGAGCCGATCCCGTTCGACACCGAAACCGCTCCGGCGGACTGAGCACACCGCGCCCATCGGTTCGGTGATACTCGCTGTTACCGGTCGTACACGTGGTGCGGCCGCCCTTTGTTTTCCAGGAATCGACGATGCCCCGCAAACTCCTCCTGTGCCTGGCCGCTGCGGCCGCGCTCAGTGCCTGCAAAGGCGAAGACACTCCGGCGCCCGCGCCGGCCACCGACACCGCCGCTGCCAAGCCGGCGGCCCATGCGTTCTCGCCGGAGATCAACGCCGGCGACTTCGCCGAGATGGTCAAGACGCTGGCTTCGGATGAATTCGAAGGCCGCGCCCCGGGCAGCAAGGGCGAGGAACTGACGGTCAACTACATCCGCGACCAGATGCAGCGCATCGGCCTGCAGCCCGGCAACGGCGACAGCTGGTTCCAGGATGTGCCGATGACCGAGACTACGGCCGACGAATCGACCGTGCTGAAGATCACCCAGGGCGGCAAGACCACCGAGCTGAAGTTCGGCACCGACATGGTGGTGGGTACCCGTACCGGCCAGGCCGAGGTGAAGGTCGATGCCAGCGACCTAGTGTTCGTCGGCTACGGCGTCGACGCGCCGGAGCAGAAGTGGAACGACTACGCCGGCCAGGACTGGAAGGGCAAAACGGTCGTCATGTTCGTCAACGACCCGGGTTTCCATGTCGATGACGCGAAGCTGTTCGACGGCAAGCGCATGACCTACTACGGCCGCTGGACCTACAAGTTCGAGGAGGCTGCGCGAAAGGGTGCCGCTGCCGCGCTGATCGTGCACGACACCGCCGGCGCTTCCTACGGCTGGGATGTGGTGAAGAACTCCTGGGCAGGCCCGCAGTACGACCTGCCGGCCAAGGATGACCCGGAAGCCCGCATTCCGGTGCAGGGCTGGCTGAGTGCCGACGCTGCCAAGGCGCTGTTCGCCGGTGCCGGCCTGGACCTGGCGCAGGCCTACAAGGACGCCAGCAAGCGCGGCTTCAAGCCGGTGCCGCTGAAGGCCACCGCTGCAGTCGATCTGAAGAGCCAGATCGCGCAGAAGCAATCGCGCAACGTGGTGGGCGTACTGCCGGGCAGCAAGCGTGCCGACGAGGCCGTGCTGTACATGGCGCACTGGGATCACCTGGGCAAGCACGAGGGCGAGACCGGCGACAACATCTACAACGGCGCGGTCGACAACGCGACCGGCGTGGCCGGCATCCTCGAGGTGGCTGAAGCAATGGCCCACCAGGAGCCGAAGCCGGAACGTTCGGTGGTGTTCCTGGCGGTGACCCTGGAAGAATCCGGCCTGCTGGGTTCGAAGTACTACGTTGCCCATCCGACCTTCCCGCTGGACAAGATCGCCGGCGTGATCAACATCGACGCGATGTCGGTGGCCGGCCGTGCCAAGGACGTTACCGTCACCGGCTTCGGCAGCTCGGAGCTGGAAGACATCCTCAAGCCGCTGGCCGCGGCCCAGGACCGTACCCTGCACGGCGAGACCTCGGTACAGAGTGGCTTCTACTTCCGTTCCGATCACTTCAACTTCGCCAAGGCCGGTGTGCCGGCCCTGTACGCCGATGGCGGCGAAGACCTGCGCGAGGGTGGCGTGGACGCGGGCCGCAAGGCTGCAGCCGACTACGGCGCCAACCGCTACCACGGCCCGAAGGACGAGTTCGATGCGGCCACCTGGAAGCTGGACGGCACCGTGGAAGACCTGCAGCTGATGTACGGCGTCGGCAAGGAACTGGCCGGTGGCGATCGTTGGCCGAACTGGTACGAAGGCAACCCGTTCAAGGCAGCCCGCGACGCGATGATGAAGGACAAGGCCCCGGCTGCGGCGAAGTAGCGTCGAGCTTGCTCGACTGAGTACTGAAGCAAGCCAAGGCGGCGCCCGCAAGGGCGCCGCTTTTTTGTGTGTGATCGCGCCCTGCAGTTGTAGATGCCAACCTTGGTTGGCGCCGTGGTTCCGTGCAGAGAGCATCCACGCATGGCGTGGATCTACTTGCAGTGCCGGCCGCTGGCCGGCAAACGATCGCTGTGTGGGCCAGCTGTTGGTAGCTGCCAACCTTGGTTGGCGCCGTGGTTCCTCACGGAGGGCATCCACGCATGGCGTGGATCTACTGGTAGTGCCGGCCGCTGGCCGGCAATCACAGCCACGCGCACTGTCTGGACCTGCTGCCGGGGGTTGGCACCGCTCTTCGCAGGGACAGCCATCCACGCATGGCGTGGATCTACCGGCCGGTGTGCAGCCACGGCAGTGCCGGCCAGCGGCCGGCACTACCCGCATTTCGCGCGCACAAAGAAAAACCCCGCTGCGCGAGCAGCGGGGTTTTGGGTGTAAACCCTGGCGATGACCTACTCTCGCATGGCTTGAGCCACACTACCATCGGCGCAGCTGCGTTTCACTTCCGAGTTCGGGATGGGATCGGGTGGTTCCACAGCGCTAATTTCACCAGGGAGACGGTTGCAGCAGCGCTTGCAGCGCCAGCTTCGCGATCTTGCCCTTGGGGCGGAAGGTACCCGGAAAATGCAGTGCCTTCACTTAATAAGAAAAACCCCGCTGCGTGAGCAGCGGGGTTTTGGGTGTAAACCCTGGCGATGACCTACTCTCGCATGGCTTGAGCCACACTACCATCGGCGCAGCTGCGTTTCACTTCCGAGTTCGGGATGGGATCGGGTGGTTCCACAGCGCTA
>NZ_JCAFWP010000032.1:0-57670 GCF_059295135.1 Stenotrophomonas sp. INTA L402-1 | reverse complement strand
GCGCGCCAGTGCTGCGCCAGATGCTCTACATGGCCGCAATGGGGCTCAAGCGGTGTCGCCAGGGGCAACCGCTCTACGACGAGCTGTCAAAACGCGGTCACCCCAGCACCGCCGTCTTCAACATCCTGGCCAGAAAGCTGGCCAGGATCGCCTGGGGTGTCTTCAAAAGCGGCCGGGACTTCGATCCGGCCATGCTGAAGGTGGGTCAAGCCTGCTTCCAGCAGGCTTGACCACGAACATAGGATCTCGACTCTACAAATCGAAAGGCCGGCTTGCGCCGGCCCTTCGTTGTTATTTCGCCTTGCCCTGGTTGGCCACGGCTTCGGCGGCCTTGCGCGCCGCTTCCGGGTCGCCCAGGTAGCGGAACGACTTCACCGTCAGGTCGTCGTTCAACTCGAACAGCAGCGGGATGCCGGTCGGGATGTTCAGCTCGAGGATTTCCTCGCGCGAGACGTTGTTGAGGTACTTGTACAGCGCGCGCAGCGAATTGCCGTGGGCAGTGACCAGCACGGTCTTGCCATCCTTCAGCTGCGGCGCGATGGCGTCGTGCCAGTACGGCAGCACGCGGTCCAGCGTGGTCGCCAGCGATTCGGTGCCCGGCAGCGCGTTGCGGTCCAGGCCGGCGTAGCGACGGTCATGGATCGGGTGGCCCGGATCTTCCAGGTCCATCGCCGGCGGCGGGATGTCGTAGGAACGACGCCACACCTTGACCTGGTCCTCGCCGTGCTTGGCGGCGGTCTCGGCCTTGTCCAGGCCCTGCAGGCCGCCGTAGTGGCGCTCGTTGAGGCGCCAGGACTTGTTCACCGGCAGCCAGTCCTGCTCCAGCTCGGCCAGCGCACCCTGCAGGGTGTGGATGGCGCGCTTGAGCACGGAGGTGTGGGCGACGTCGAACTGCAGGCCTTCCTCGCGCATCAGGCGACCGGCGGCAGCCGCTTCCCGGCGCCCCTGCTCGGTCAGGTCGACATCGACCCAGCCGGTGAAGCGGTTGTCCAGGTTCCACTGGCTCTGGCCATGGCGCAACAGTACGAGTTTACGGGTCACTGCAGGGTCTCCAACGCGAGGAAAGGCAGGCCGCCATTGTAGCCCCGGGCGCCGCTCACCGTGCCGTGGCCCCACACATGCGATGCTGCAACCAATGAATACGGTGATCGACCCTGGGCGCTGGGAAGGCAGCGTCGCCGCGGCCCGCGAGCAGCAGATCCAGCTGGCCGGTCGCGTGGAACGCCAGGACCGGCTGCCACGCACGGTGCGCTGGCTGGCCGGGCTGGATGTCGGCTTCGAGGATGATGGCGCCATCACACGCGCCGCGGCGGTACTGCTGGACGCGGAGACGCTGCAGCCCGTGGCGCAGGAGATCGCGCGCATCCCCACGGTGATGCCCTATATCCCCGGCCTGCTCAGCTTCCGCGAGCTGCCGGCACTGCTGGCCGCGCTGGCGCTGCTGCCGCGCACGCCGGACCTGGTGTTCGTCGATGGCCATGGCATCAGCCACCCGCGCCGGCTGGGCGTGGCCGCTCATCTCGGAGTGGTCATCGACCTGCCGAGCATCGGCGTGGCCAAGTCAAAGCTGGTCGGCCGGTTCGTCGAACCGGACGCCGAGGCCGGTGCGCATACGCCGCTGCTGGACGGCGATGAGCAACTGGGTTGGGTGCTGCGCAGCAAGATTCGCTGCAAGCCGCTGTTCGTGGCCGGTGGCCATCGGGTCAGTGCGGATACCGCGCTGGACTGGGTGCAGCGCACGCTGCGCGGTTACCGGCTGCCGGAGCCGACGCGGCTGGCAGACCGGCTGGCCTCGCGACGGGACGAATGACCGCACCGGGCATCACCCGGCGCCGTCGCCATCCTCGTTCAGCGATGCACGTGGCCGCGATGGCCCTGCGCGTCCTCGCCGTGGTCATGGCCTTCATGGCCCTCGTGCTCGCCGCCCTTGGCCGGCGCCGGCTCACCACAGGCTTCGCCGCAGTGGTCCGCTTCGATCTGCAGTGTCACGTGCTCGATGCCGAAGTCATCGTGCAGGCGCCCGCCCAGATCACGACGCAGCGCATCGGCATCGGTGCCGTCGCGCATCACGATGTGCGCGGTCAGCGCCGGGGTGCTGGAGGCCAGCGCCCACACATGCAGGTCATGCACGTCCAGTACCGCAGCGTGGCCGGACAGGCTGTCACGCACCTTGGCCACGTCCATGCCCTTGGGAACGCCTTCCAGCAGCACGTTGATCGCCTCGCGCATCAGCACATAGGTGCGCGGCAGTACCCACAGGCCGATCAGCACCGCCAGGATCGGATCGATCGGCTTCCAGCCGGTCCACTTGATCAACAGCGCACCCGCAATTACCGCCACCGAGCCGAGCATGTCCGCCCACACTTCCAGGTAGGCGCCCTTCACGTTCAGGCTCTCACCGCTGCCGGCCTGCAGCAGGCGCATCGAGATCAGGTTGATGACCAGGCCCGCCGCGGCAATCACCAGCATGCCTGACGAGGCAATCTCCTGCGGTTCGCGGAAACGCCCGATGGCTTCCCACAGGATGTAACCGGCGACCACGAACAGCATCGCACCGTTGATCATCGCGCCCAGCGCTTCCAGGCGTGCATAGCCGTAGGTGCGGCGCGCGTCCGGCGGGCGCCGGCTCAGCCGTACCGCGACCAGCGCGATCATCAATGCCAGAGCATCGGTGGCCATGTGCGCCGCATCGGACAACAGCGCCAGGCTGTTGGTCCAGAACGCGCCCACCACCTCGACGACGAGGAAGGTGGAGGTCAGGCCGAGCGCCCACCACAAGGGTTTCTCGTGGCGGATCTCGGATGGCAGGTGATCGTGGTCGTGGCCCATGGCAACAGCTCCTTTGCGATGGAGGCAGGCTACGCCGGCGGCCGTGGGGAAACTATCACGGTGTTTATAACATTGCAGGATCCGCGACGTGGGTCGCTGCAGCTTGCGCCGGCGCGGGGCCACATTATGATGGCCGCATCCCCTCTGGAGGGGGGAACGGGCAGCCGGATCGCCTCGCGGTGCTGCCCGCAATGGACACCCAAGCACAAGGAATACGGAACATGTGGACTACCAAGACCCCTTGGGTCGCCGTCGCCGTGGCCTGCGCGCTGGGCATGGCCGCAGACGTCTCGGCCAAGACCTGCCAGCAGAATTTCCGCTCGGTAGGCGACCCCCGCAATGGCCAGTTCTTCACCTCCGAGGTCACCCTTCCCGGCCTGAAGCCCCGCAGTGCGCTGGGCCAGCTGCGCAAGGCCGCACTCGACGAAGGCAACAACTTCGTCAGCGGCGATGTCATCACCGAAACCGAAGGCCAGATGTACGTGCTGCAGACCGACACGAAGATGCCGCTGGTCAGCATCATCACCGCCTCCAATGGCGGCAACGTGGTGGTCGGCACCAAGCTGTCGCGCGGGCAGACCGCCAAGGAAGAGGACGCACGCAGCGCGCTGTGTGGCTGGCTGGACAAACTCAAGACCGGCCCCGAAGGCGAGGCGATCGCCGAAGCCGTGCGTGTTTCCAGCGGTTTCGACAAGCCGATCCAGGCCACTGCGGTTGGCATGTCCACCGAAATGGGCAAGGACTCCAAGCGGCTGCAGCGGGAAGTCAACACCGCACCGCTCAGGGCGCTGTTCTCCGGCAGCAACACCCCACCGGATACCGACGCGATGTACCAGCCGTTGCTCGTCAAGTATTTCGGCCGCCGTTTCATCATCGATGGCCAGGTGTACACCGCCCAGCCCAACCGCTTTGCCAAGACCTTCGAAGTGGGCTACCTGGTCACCAAGATGAAGGGCATCGGCGGCATCGGTGGGCGCCAGTCGAACGATGACAACAATGCCAACTTCACCGTGCACTGTGCGCTGGCCCCGGATCAGATGGCGCTGGGCGCCACCCTGCGCGAGAACGACTGGGTGAAACTGGAAGGCGTGGTCGACAAGATGGATACCGGCGGCGTCCACCTGCGCGATTGCCGTCAGGTGAAGTAGTCCCGCAGGCTGCGCCGGGACCGCCCCGGCGCAGCGCTCATCGGATCAGAAGCCGAATCGCAGGCTGGCCCAGTAGGCGCGGCCCGGTTCGTTGTAGGTGGCCGCGCCGGCATCGCTGCTGTTGGCCTCGCGGAACAGGCGCTTGTCGGCCAGATTGTTCACGCCGAAGCCGAAGCTGACCGTCTCGGTCACCTTGTAGCGCGCGCTCACGCCCCAGATGTTGTAGGCGCCGCGATCCTGCAGCGCGATCGACGGATCGCAGGTGCCGGTGCAGCGCGGATCATTGTTGATGTTGGTGGTGGCCGGCTTCTGCTTGCCGTAGAAGGTGCCGGTCAGCAGCAGCGACAACTTGTCGGTGGCCTGCCAGTCCAGCATCGTGTTGACGGTGTACTTCGGAATCACCGACAGCGGCTGGCCGGTGCTCTTGTTCTCGTTCTCCACCATGTAGGTGAAGTTGTTGCTCCACTTCAGGCGGTTGCCCTGCTCGCCCAGCAGCGGGACCACCAGGTTGCCTTCCAGACCCTGCACGATCGCCTTGGGTGCGTTCTCCCAGCGGAAGATGCGGCCTTTGGTGTCGGCGGTCAGCCCGATCTGGTTGTACCCGGCCTGGATCTTGTCCTTGTAGTCGTTGTGGAAGTAGGTCAACGACGCTTGCCAGCCGCTCTGCGGTGCCCACTCGATACCCAGTTCCTTGTTCAGGCTGGTTTCCGCCTTCAGGTCCGAGTTGCCGCGCATGTAGCAGCCGGCGCCCAGGCTCGGCAGTGCATTCGGGCAGCCATTGCCCCGGGTGTAGTACAGGTAGTCCGGATTCGACTGGTACAGGTTCGGCGCCTTGAATGCACGGGCGATACCGCCCTTCACCACCCAGTCGCTGTTGATGCGGAACTGCGCGTTGAGGCTGGGGCTGGTGTTGTTGCCGAACTGGCTGTGGTGGTCGAAGCGCAGGCCCGGGGTGACGATCCAGCGCTCGCCCAGGTAGATGTTGTCTTCCACGAACACGGCGGTGGTCTGCGCGTCGGACTTGCCGCGTGCGCGATCGGCCGACAGCCCCGGGATGCCGCCGCCGCTGCTGCTGGACTGGCTCATCGAGTACGGGTCGGTCAGGCGGCTGTCCAGGTATTCAAAGCCCAGCGTCCAGATGTTCTCGGCACCACCCAGCGTGGTCGGGAAACTGACTTCGCCGTCCAGCTGGTAGTTGCGCAGGCGCGAGGTCGACCAGTCGGTGCCGTTGAAGCTGCCCTCCGGGCCACCGGCCAGGCCTTCGTTGATGCGCGAGTTGTTCACTGCCTCCACTGCAGCCGTTACCCGCGAGGTCACATCACCCCAGCGGCCGCGATGGGTGATCGCGCCGGTGTTGCGGTACATGCGGTTGGTCTCGGCCTGCTGCTCGGCCAACGCCCCCAGATCGATCGGTGTCGAGGTACCGGTGGTGCTGACCGCGCGGTCGCCAGCATAGATGTTGCCCTGGCGACTGGTGCCGGCTTCGAATTCGACCACCTGGTTGGCGGTCACGTCCCAGCGCAGCAGCGCGTTGACATCGCGGTTCTTGACGCCCTCGCGACCGGCCGGCGGCACCGCGTTCGGATTCGTCGCGAAGTCACGATTGAGTTCCAGCGAATCGGCGTCGGTCTTGTTGAGATTGCCGTACAGGCGGAACGACAGGGTGTCGGTCATCGGCCCGCTCAGCTGCAGGCCGACGCGCTCGCTGCCGCCTTCGGCGCTGTGCTCGGGCACCAGGCCATACAGGTCGACCGCGCCGGTCAGGTCGCCGGTCGGGCGCTTGGTGATGATGTTGACCACGCCACCGGAAGCACCCGAGCCATAACGTGCCGCTGCAGGGCCACGCAGCACTTCGATGCGCTCGATCATTTCCGCCGGCACCCAGTTGGTATCGCCGCGGGTATTGCGCTCACCGCTGCGGCCCATGCGCACGGCATCACGCGCACCGATGCGCTTGCCGTCGACCAGGATCAGGGTGTTTTCCGGGCCCATGCCACGCAGATCGATCTGGCGGTTGTTGCCGTACTGGCCCGAGGCACTGTTGCCGGTCAGGTTGACGCCGGGCATGGTGCGCAGCAGCTCGGCGATGTCGTTGGCCGGCGGGCGCCTGGCGATGTCCTCTGCGGTGATGGTCGAGGTACCCAGGGCCTGGCGCGCGATCTGCGAGGCGGTGACGTGCACCGTGTCGATATCGGTGGCGTCGGTTTCGGCGTGGGCGGTCAGAGCGCTGCCGGCCAGCAGGGCGGCAACGGCAAGCGCCAGCGGGCGCGGCGAAAGGACAACGGCAGGGGACATGATCAGGACCTTCTGGCAGGGCTACGGGGCCTCTGGCAAAGGGCTTGAGGCAACGACGAGGGGGAGGCGGAGCAGTCCTGCAGCAGGCACCTGCAGCCCGTTCCGTGCGCGCATTCTCCCATCAATGCGATTGATTCTCAAATGCGTTCACTCATTGCCGCAGCGGCGCCGATGTGGTTTGCGCACCGTGCAACCCTGCACCGCGCGTAAACTGGCCGGCTAACCCGCCATCAACCGTATGCCGCCGCGGCCGATACCCGTGGTTTGCCGTACGCAGTCAGAGATCGACGTGGAACCACCCCAATTGGACGATGCCAGCCAGCCGCTGGCCGAGGCCTGGCAGCAGTGTCTGCTGCAGGCCGGCCCTGCCGCCACCGCGCTGCTCAAGGCCGCTGCTACCGATGCCCCACCCGCGCTGGCCCAGCGCTTTTACGAAGTGCTGCTGCAGGACACCCGTGCGCGCCGTTTCCTGTCCCACGACCAGGTCAAGCAGCGCCTGCAGCCGGCCATGCAGCGCTGGCTGGCGCAGCTGCTGACCACTGATGCCAGCGGCATCGCCAACACCGTGGCCTCACAGCGGATCATCGGCGACGTGCACGCCCGCGTCGGCATTCCGGTCGACCTGGTTACCCGCGGTGCGCGCGTGCTCAAGCACGAACTGTTCGTGCGCCTGCGTGACGATGCACCGGACAGCGACACCGCATTCGCCGCCATCGACTGCCTCAGCGCGATCATGGATATCGCCATGGAAGGCATGACCCTGGCCTACACCCATGCGCGCGAGCGCTCCACCCGTGCCGACGCCGCCTACCGGCTGTTCTCGCTGGTACAGAACGTCGGTACCGAACGCGAGCGCCAGCGCGCACTGCTGCTGGACTGGGAAAACGCCCTGCTCTACGCGTTGGCCGGTCACGTGCAGGCCAGCGACAACGCGAGCCTGGCTACCTCGGAGTTCGGCCTGTGGTTCACCCACAAGGGCATCCCCAGCTTCGGCGAAAGCAGCGAAACGCAGCAGGTGGGCCAGTTGATGGCCCGCATTGATGGCCACCTGCAGCGCGCGAGCGGCGATGCTCCGGCGCAGCGACTGGCGGTGCTGCCGGCCATCCGCGAGGACCTGGCCGCCATCCGCACCCTGATGACACTGCTGTTCGAGCGCATCGGCGAACTGGATGCCGGCAGCGACGCGCTGACCAACCTGCTCAACCGTCGCTTCCTGCCCACCGTGCTGCGCCGGGAAATCGAGCTGGCCACACGCAACCGCACACCATTCTCGCTGCTGCTGCTCGACCTGGATCACTTCAAGGCAATCAACGACGGCCACGGCCACGATGCCGGCGACCGCGCGTTGCAGCACGTCGCCGGCCTGCTCGGCCAGCTCACGCGCGGCAGCGACTACCTGTTCCGCTATGGCGGCGAAGAATTCGTGGTGGTACTGGTGGCTGCCAGCGAATCGCAGGCGACCGTGATCGCCGAGAGCCTGCGGCGGCAGATCGCACAGTCGCCGGTGGCACTGGCCAACGGCCAGGTGCTGGCACTGACCGCCAGCATCGGCGTGGCCGGCCACGACGGCCATCCGGACTACGAGCGGCTGATGGCCCGTGCCGACGCGGCAATGTACGAGGCCAAGCGCAGCGGCCGCAACCGCGTGGTGGTGGCCAGTGCGGACCTGCAGGAAGCGCCGGGACGGCGCGCACTGCAGCGATGACGGCAGGACAGGTAGAGTCGACCGCGGGTCGACTATCGCGCGCACCGCGGGGCTTTTCGCACGCAGGGCGAAGAGCAGTCGACTGACAGTCGACTCTACTGACAGTCGACTCTACTGACAGCCGGCACTACCGATACGGCCGCCGGCCGCTGCTTTCACCGCCACCACCCGCCACGCTGCCCACCAGAGCAGCGCCAGCAACGCAATGCCCGCCCCCAACAGGCATACCGCCGGCCAGCCATGGCGCGCCTGCATCCACGGCCCGGCCGCTGCTCCGGCACCACTGCCCACCGCATAGAACAGCATGTACAAAGCCACCAGGCGTCCATGCTGTTCAGCCGGCGCGCGCAGCAGCAATGCCTGGTTTGATACGTGCAGTGCCTGCCCACCCAGGTCGAGCACAATCACGCCCAACAGCAGCAACGACAGCGACTGCGGCAGGCCCAGCAAGGGCCACCACGCAACCAGCATCAACAACAGCGCACCGACGCTGACCGGATGCGCGAAACCACGGTCCATCCAGTGCCCTACCCGCGCCGCCAGCAGCGCACCGACCACCCCGGCCAGGCCCAGTGCACCGATGGCGGCGGTCGACCAATGCAGCGGTGGCGCCGAGAGCGGCAAGGGTGCCGCCGCCCAGAACACATTGAGGCCGGCAAACAGCAGCAGTGCCAGCGGCCCGCGTTCGCGCAGCGTTCGATCGCGGCGCAGCATGCCCAGCATCGAGCCCAGCAGCTCGCGCCAGCGTGGGGGAACCGACGGCACCGGTACTGGGGGCAGGCGCCGCCACAGCAGCGCCGCCAACCCCGCCATCACCATCGCTGACAACAGGTAGACCATCTGCCAGCCAAAGGCCGCCGCCACCGTACCGGACACCACGCGCGCCAGCAGCAGGCCGATGAACACGCCGCCCTGCACCACACCGACCACGCGACCGCGCTGCTCGGGCGGTGCCAGCATGGCGGTATAGGCGATCAGGCCCTGGGTCAGCGCCGTGCCCAGCAAGCCGGCCAGCAGCATGCCCGACAACAGCCAGCCCGCCGTGCGTGACGCTGCCAGCCACAGCAGCGCCAGCACCAATGCGATCAACTGCAGCCGCAGCAGGCGTCGCCGGTCACCACGGTCCGCCAGCGGCAGCAGGCCAAGCAACGCCAGCACGCTACCGGCCTGGGTAGCAGCCAGCACCGCGCCGGCCACGGCCCGGTCCAGCGCAAAGGCGCGTGCAAGCTGATCCAGCAGCGGCTGCGCGTAGTAGACGTTGGCGACGCTGGCGCCGGCGGCAACCGCAAGCAGGACCAGCAGCGGGCGGGGAAGCGATGTGACACTCATGACGTGGTTGCAATTTGAAACTTGATGCAGGCTACTGCCATTGGTTTTAAACTGCAACCACATCAGAGAGGTCCACCATGCACGCCGACAGCCCCTGCCCCGTCGCCCGCAGCGCCGATCTGCTCGGTGACCGTTGGGCGCTGCTGGTCATCCGTGATGCCTTCGATGGCGTCACCCGTTTCGGTGATTTCCAGCGCAGCCTCGGCGCGGCCCGCAACATCCTCAGCGACCGCCTGCGCCGGCTGGTAGAGGCCGGCATCCTGCAGCTGCAGCCGGCCTCCGATGGATCGGCCTACCAGGAATACGTGCTCACCGCCGCTGGCCAGGAACTGTTCCCGCTGCTGGTCGCGCTGCGCCAATGGGCGGAACGCCATCGCTTCGAGGCCGGTGAAGCCCATTCACAGCTGATCGAATCGGCGACGCGGCGGCCGCTGCCCTACATGCAGCCGCTAGACGCAGCTGGTCATGCTCTCGCGTCAGGCCAGACGGTCGTGCTCAAGCTCGTCTGAAGCGCGCGCTTCCGCCAGACGAGGATCGGTTCTTCTACAACGTCTCGTAAGGTGCTCTCTACTCGTGATGCTAGACGATGACCACTGCTCATACCTCGGCCCAGTAGGCTTTTGTTCAAGCGTCTTTGAGCTTGCCCTCGTGGCACACGACGCCTCCAAAGCAATTGGCGCATAGCACCCACAGCTCGAACGCCACCGTGCCGAACACAGCACTCGCTGATCTACCCACTTCTAGGTCACTCATCACCACCAGCCCAATCAAAAGGGCAGATTGAAATTTTCAGATGTGCTCAACCCAAGTACGACGTTCTAGTTCTTTTGCAGCGGACAAATACGCAATTTGATCGGCCTTATCAAAGTCATCTCAGTATCTGAGACGAAGATCTCCGATGCTCGAGGCCCATTCCGCCCGTGCATCAAACATGATAGACAAAGACCAATACCCTGAGATCCCCAGCACCCGCATCTTGCTGCTTCGCATCAAACGTCCGAAGCAGGTTATACCCCTCAGCAAGGCGGAAAACTACGTAGTTGGCAGCATGGTCGCGTTGTTCCTTCTGAGCCTTGGATGCATGGCACTTCTGAAGGCAGATCAGATCACTCAGCAGGCTGCCAAAGTGATCGTGCTCCCGCTGACGGGGATTATCATGCTCCTGGGGCTAGTATTCTTTGTAATTCAGGTCATCCAGCTCTTTCTGCTGTTCAGGCATGGCTTCAACAATATGGCGGATCGCGTGGATGTCTCTGCTGACGCAGATTCCGCCCTTGCCGAGGATCTTTCGCACTGCAATACCCAGCACTTGGACCAGCGCTCAAAGCTTCTGGAGCAGGAATCCAAGCTCCTCACAAGGCGTGCTGGATTGGCATCTGCAGCAACCGCCATCAGCGCACTGATCATCAATCTCTTGAGCACCGGGAACGGCGACAAGGCCGCGCAGTGGGTGTCAGATGCCAAGCTTCTGATCACCTGTTGCAGCTTGGGTTTGCTGGCGGGAGCAGTGATCGTGATTATCTTTGCAGGGAAGCTAGAGAAGATCTCCACATTGCTGAAACTTGCTTCAGAGAGGGGCTCGCAACGCAAGCTAGAGCGAGAGATGGCCGATTGAAACTCCAAGGGCCCGCGCGGCAGGATCGCACTGTCGGTCACATGCCAACGTAATCCGCGGATACCCGGCATCACGACGGGCCTTCTGGGTCCCCGGTCGACGTTCTTGCCGATGGCCTATCCAGACGACTTCACCTCCATGATCCGCCCATTCACGCACACCGACGAACACCCGCGCCGGTTAGCATCAGACCTTTCCGCCACTGGATGCCGCCGATGTCGCGCGATCGCCCTTCCCTGCTGACCGCCCTGCTGTTGCCGCTGCTGGCCTGCGCCACAGCAACCACGCAGGCCCGCGAGGTTGCCGCGCCCGCCGACCATGTGCAGGCCGATGGCCCCTATGTGTTCCGCCAGGGCGACCAGCTGCAGGCCAAGTGGATCTGCGACGACAAAGTCGAGTCGCACACGCTTGCCACGCAGGCCGCAGGTACCGACATCGCCCCGCGCTGCGGCTACGAGCACACGGTGCACGTGGCTGCCCCGAATGCGCCTTCGGTTTCCGTGCTGCCGGCCGTGCCGCGCATCGTTGCGCTGTCCGACATCCATGGCCAGTACGGGTTGCTGGTGCGCCTGCTGCGCGCCCACCAGGTCATCGATGCCCAGGATCGCTGGGCGCTGGGCAAGGACACGCTGGTCATCGCCGGCGATGTGTTCGACCGCGGCCCGCAGGTGACCGAGGCCTTCTGGCTGCTGTATGGCCTGCAGCAGCAGGCGGCCGCCGCCGGCGGCGCGGTGCACTTCGTGCTCGGCAACCACGAAACCATGGTGCTGTACGACGACCTGCGCTACGTCAACCCGAAGTACCTGCGCAGCGCGCAGCTGCTCGGCCGCAGCTACCCGCAGCTGTACGGTGCCGACTCGGTGATCGGGCAGTGGCTGCGCACCCGCCCGGTGCTGCTGAAGATCGGCGACACCCTGTTCCTGCACGGCGGCATTTCGCCCGAGGCAGTGCAGCTGGCGCTGGACCCGGCGCGCACCAATGCGGCCTACCAGGCGTCACTGGGCCTGCCAAAGGCCGAAGTAAAGGCCGACCCGGCCACCGCACCGCTGTATGACGGCAAGACCAGCCCGATCTGGTACCGCGGCTACTTCGATGGCCGCCTCGACACCGCGGGGGTGCAGACCGTACTCGACCGCCTGCAGCTCAAACGCATCGTAGTCGGCCACACCTCGATGCCACACGTCAGCAGCTTCCATGGCGACCGCGTGATCGCCATCGACAGCAGCATCAAGAACGGCGAGAACGGCGAACTGCTGTTCATCGAAAATGGCAGGCTCAGCCGTGGCCTGCTGGATGGCTCGCGGGTGCCGTTGGCGCCGGGTGAGCCGGGCCTGCAGGACTGAATGAAGGGACAGCGCGACGGCACCGGGCGGCGGCGGCGCGCTCCACCTTCACCCGGTTTGCGGCTACCCTCGGCAGCCGAGAGAGGCCCACCCCGTCCATCCGGTGGGCCTGACCGTTACAGGAGCCCCCGCGCATGCGCGTTCTGATTGCTGAAGACGACCCGGATATCGCCTCCGGCCTGTGCGCCTCGCTGCGCCGGCAGGGGCACGTGGTTGACCACGTCGACAACGGCGCGCACGCCGACGCGGCACTGGGCTCGACCCAGTACGCATTGCTGGTGCTGGACCTGGGCCTGCCTCAGCTGGATGGCCGCGATGTGCTGCAGCGCCTGCGTCAGCGCGGCGATGGCCTGGCGGTGCTGGTGGTGACCGCCCGCGACGGCCTGGCCGAGCGCGTGCGCGTGCTCGACCTGGGCGCCGATGACTACCTGGTCAAGCCGTTCGCGCTGGACGAGTTCGAAGCACGCGTGCGTGCGCAGCTGCGGCGGGTCACCAGCAATGGCAACCCGGACCTGCGCATCGGCCGCCTGCGCCTGGACCTGGCCGGGCACCGCGTGTGGATCGACGACCAGTCGCTGGAACTGACCGCGCGCGAGTTCGGCCTGCTGTCGGCACTGGCGGTACGCGCCGAGCGCATCGTGTCGCGCGCGCAACTGGTGGAAGCGCTGTGCGACTGGGGCCAGGACCTCACCGACAACGGCCTGGACATCGCACTGCACCGCCTGCGCCGCAAGCTGCAGCCCGGCGGCATGGGCATCCGCACCGTGCGCGGGTTGGGCTACATGCTGGAAGACGCGCAGGACGAAAGCACGCCGTGATCAGTGGCCCGCCCAGCCTGCGCCGGCGCCTGCTCGCCTTTCTGGCGTTGCCGATGCTGGGCCTGCTCACCTTCAACACGATCCTGGCCTACTACGTTGCGCTGGACTATTCCAACCGCATCCACGACCGCAACCTGATCGACGACACGCATTCCTTCGCGCAGATGCTGAGCACCATGCCGGTGACCAGCGACCTGTCTCCGCAGGCGCGCTTCCTGATCGAGTACGACCCCGACGGCCATCGCTACTTCAACGTCGACAGCAGCCGCATGGGTACGCTCAGCGGCAATGCAGACTTCAGCCCGTACGCCCCTTCGCAGGACTGCACCGGCGTGCATCCGGCGCTGTACGACGGCAACCTCAATGGCCAGCAGGTGCGCATGGCCACCGTCTGCACGCAGGCGATGAACGATCCGCAGGACCAGCTGGCGGTGACCGTGGCCGAGAGCATGGCCGACCGCCGGCAGCGTGCACGCGAGATCCTGATGATCATCATCCCGCTGATGACCATGCTGGCGCTGGGTACCGCAGCGCTGGTCTGGTTCGGCGTGACCTATGGCCTGCGTATCCTGACCCCGCTGAGGACCCGCCTGGCCCAGCGCCGCGGCGAACTGGCGCCGATCTCCGATGCCGACGTGCCAGAGGAGATCCAGCCACTGATCAGCACCATCGATGATCTGTTTGCCCGCCAGGCGGAAATGATCACCCTGCAGAACCGTTTCATCGCCGATGCCGCGCACCAGCTGCGTTCGCCGCTGGCGGGCATGGCCCTGCATGTGGACCAGGCACTGGCACATGGCGACCCCGATACAGTGCGCGAGGCGCTGCAGCACATCCGCCGGCTCAACCAGCGCACCGCCCGGGTCAGCACCCAGCTGCTGGCACTGAGCCGGGCGCAGACCGTGCCCGATACCGTGGAGGCACTGGACCTGTGCGAGCTGGTACCGCAGTGGGTCGGCATGCGCGTACCGGAGGCGATCCGCGATGGCATCGATCTGGGCTACCGCGGCAGTCCCCATCCGCTGCGTGTACTGGGCAACGGCGCCATGCTGCAGGAAGCGCTGGACAACCTGATCGACAACGCCCTGCGTTATGCCGGCCGCAATGCAACCGTCACGGTGGGCGTGCACGCGCTGGACGACAATGATGTCGAACTGTATGTGGAAGACAACGGCCCTGGCGTGCCCGACGACGTGATGCCACGGCTGGGCGAGCGCTTCTTCCGGGCGCCGGGCACCGCTGCCAGCGGCACCGGCCTCGGCCTGGCCATCGCGCACGAGGCGGTGGAGCACTTCGACGGCCACCTGAGCTTCCTGAACCGCCCAGGTGGCGGACTGAAGGTCGCCATCACGCTGCCGCTGCTGAAGGCGCCCTGACCCGGCCCGGGGCGCTGAAAGGCTGGCGAAAATCGCGCTTGCGATCCTGCCATCCCCACTGCCGTCCCGGAGCCGCCAGGTGACCGAATCGCACGACTTCTTCCTCCCCGGTGGCCCACAGGGCGTGCTGCTGGTCCATGGCCTGACCGGCACCCCGGCGGAAATGCGCATGCTGGGCAAGGGCCTGAACAATGCCGGTTTCACCGTGCACGGCGTGCAGCTGCCCGGCCATTGCGGCAGCGTCGACGACCTGCTGGCGACCACCTGGGAACAGTGGTACCAGGGCGTGGAAGATGCGGCAGCGACCCTGCGCGGCAAGGTTGACCAGCTGTTCGTCGGCGGCCTGTCGATGGGCGCGGTACTGTCGCTGGCATTGGCTGCGCGCCGCCCGGAGTGGGTTTCCGGCGTGGGCGTATACGGCGCCACGTTCCGCTACGACGGTTGGAACATTCCGGCCGTGGCCCGCTTCTCGTTCCTGCTGCCGTGGTTCAAGCGCTTCAACATCGGCCGCGATCGCATGTTCATGGAAGAGCCGCCCTACGGCCTGCGTGACGAGCGCCTGCGCGCGCAGGTCAGCGCCGCCATGCTGTCCGGCGACAGCGCCGCCGCCGGCCTGCCGGGCAACCCCTGGCATGCCCTGGCCGAAATGCGCGCCCTGAGCAACTGGACCCGCCGCCACCTGCACCAGGTCACCGCCCCCTGTCTGGTGATGCACGCCCGCGAAGACGACGTGGCCAGCATGGGCAACGCCGAGCTGGTGATGTCGCGGGTCAGCGGCCCGAAGGAACTGGTGGTGCTGGAAGACAGCTACCACATGATCACCATCGATCGCGAACGGCGCGACGTGATCCGTCGCAGCGCGCGCTTCTTCAGCGAGATCGGTGAACGCAGCGGCATCCTCAAGGCGGTGGCCTGAAATGGGATCACTCGCCACGCTGTTGTGGCTGGTCAACGTGGTGCTCGATACCGGTGGCCAGCTTGCGTTCAAGGCCGCCGCCAGCGACCCGAATGAAGCAGAGGGCCTGCAGCGCTGGAAGCACATGCTGAGCCGGCCCTGGTTGTGGTTGGGAATCGCCTGCTATGTGCTCGAATTCGTCGCCTGGATCGCGTTCCTGTCGCTGGTGCCGCTGTCCAAGGGCGTGCTGCTGGGCTCGATCAACATCGTCGCGCTGATGATCGCCGGCCGTTTCCTGTTCCGCGAGAAACTCACGCCGCTGCGGGTGACCGGCATGCTGCTGGTCACCGCCGGCGTAGCCGTGGTGGGGGCCGGCTCATGAGGCGCCTGTATGTGATCGGCTTCCCGCTGCTGATGGCGTTCGACACGCTGGCCCAGCTGTGCTTCAAGTACGCCGGTGACGCCGCGTTGCCGGTCGAGGCCAACACCGCCTGGCTGCTGCGCGTGCTGTCGCAGCCGTGGGTTTACGGCGCCATCCTCGGCTACGTGGGTGCATTCTTCACCTGGATGAGCCTGCTGCGCCATGCGCCGATCGGTCCCGCCTTTGCTGCCTCGCACCTGGAAGTGATCAGCGTGCTGCTGCTGTCGGCGTGGCTGTTGAACGAGCCGCTGACCCTGCACCATCTGCTCGGTGCGGTACTGATCGTGGCCGGCATCGTCTGCCTCGGCCGCGCCGAGGCGGACGACCCGCACAGCCCTGCCGAAAGCACCCCGTGAGCGCGCTGCGATGAGCCTGTTCGCGCGCGAACTGCCACCAACCGCCGGCCTGCCGATGCAGGCCAGCGATTTCCTTCCCGGTGGCGGCGACCTGCGTGACATCCTGGCCAGCCAGCTCGGCACACCGCCGCTGCAGCTGACCTGTTCCGGCACGCACGCGCTGCTGATCGCCCTGCGCACGCTGCGCAAGCGTGCGCCAAAGCGCGACACCGTGATCATGCCTGCCTATACCTGCCCGCTGGTGCCGATCGCGGTGCACAGCCTGGGCCTGCGCGTGCAGTTGTGCGATACCCGGCGCGGTCATTTCGACTTCGACCCCGGCCAGCTCAAGCGGCTGGCCGATGCGCGCACGCTGGCGATCCTGCCCACCCACCTGGGCGGGCGCATTGCCGATGTCGAGCTGGCCTGCGAAGTCGCCCGCAACGCCGGCGCCTGGGCAATCGAAGATGCCGCGCAGGCACTCGGCGCACGGGTCGGCAACAGCAGTGTCGGCCTGCGCGGCGATATCGGATTCTTCAGCCTGGCCGCCGGCAAGGGCCTGAGCCTGCATGAAGGCGGCCTGCTGGTCAGCCGCGATGACGAACTGCGTGCTGCGCTGGCCGAACATGCCGTCCAGCACGTTCGCTCCAGCCTGCGCTGGGAGCTGCTGCGCAGCGTGCAGTTGCTGGGCCTTGCTGCCTGCTATCGCCCTTCGCTGCTGTCACTGGTGTATGGCAATCCACTGCGCAATGCGCTTCAGCGTGGCGATCTGGAAGATGCGGTCGGTGACATTTTCCCGCTGGATATCCCGCAGCACCGGGTCAGCCAGTGGCGGCAGAACATCGGCGCGCATGCTGCGCGGCGCTTGCCGGCATTCCTTCAGGCCGGTCGGCTGCGTGCGTTGCAGCTGCGGGTGCAGCTGGCACAGCTGCCTGCCGTTGAGGTGGTCGATGGGCTGGCCGGTAGCGGTGGCACCTGGCCACTGTTGATGCTGCTGCTGCCCAGCCAACGCGCCCGCGATGCGGTACTGAAGGACTTGTGGCCACGCGGGCTTGGCGCCAGCCGCATGTTCATCCATGCCCTGCCCGGCTATGCCTACCTGCGCGGCATCGTGCCGCAGGACGACATGCCCAACGCACGCGACTTCGCCGCACGCATGCTGACCCTCGGCAACAGCGCCTGGCAGACCCGTGAAGAGACCGCCGAAATACTGCGGGCACTGGCCCGCGCGTGACGCCAGGACGCACGGATGGAGTGCGCCTCACGCATTCATCCATGCACCTTCCTGAACGCTTTCCGCGCCCTGCAATGCAGGCTTTCAACAGGAAAGGAACGAGAAAGGCTGCCTGCCTACATTGAGCCTGCCCCGGCATCGCGCCGGACGTTCCTTTCATCGACGGACCTGCCCATGCACTGGAGCATCCTGTGTGACTTCGACGGCACCATCAGCCTCGAAGATGTCATCGACTCGCTGCTGGAGAAATACGGCCAGCCGGGCTGGCAGGAACTGGAAGACCAGTGGAAAGCGGGAAAGATCGGCTCGCGCGAATGCATGCAGGGCCAGGTCAGGCTGCTGAAGCTGGACCCGGCCACGCTCGACGCCCACCTGGACCAGGTGCAGATCGATCCGGGCTTTGCCGCCTTTGTCAGCCGTGCCGAACAGCTGGGCGTGCCGCTGCGCATCGTCAGTGACGGCCTGGACCATGCGATCCACCGCATCCTCGCCAACCACGGCCTGTCGCGACTGCCGGTGGTGGCCAACCAGCTGCGCTGGTGCGATGACCACTGGGAACTGGAATCGCCCTACCAGGCCGAAGGCTGCCGCAGCGGCACCTGCAAGTGCACCTGCGCTGCGCAGGCGCGCGCCAACGAAGCACCGCGTGTGCTGATGATCGGCGATGGCAGTTCGGATTTCTGCGTCTCCGAAGATGCCGACTTCGTGTTCGCCAAGCGTCGCCTGATCACCCATTGCACCCATGCCGGCATCGAGCATGCCGCCATCGATACCTTCCACGATGCAATCGCACTGCTGCCGCGCCTGCTCGATGGCAGCCTGCTGCAGCCACGTCGTATCGACGCCAGCCCGCAGCCCGCCGTACTGCCCCTGCTGCTGGCCACCGCCTGAGCACTCCCTTCCAAGCACGCCCCCGCTACCTCTTTCGAACGTCCTTCACGGAACCGAACTGCATGAACATTTTTGACAAGAACGCCGACGCCGCCGCCTCCGACGCGCAGCTGCTGGCCGACGAAGCCCGCTACAGTTCCTTCGGCGATACCGTCCACTACGTCGACCCGCCGAAGATCTTCCAGCGCGGCGAAGGCAGCTACATGTTCGACGGTGCGGGCGTGCCCTACCTCGACCTGCAGATGTGGTACTCGGCCTGCAACTTCGGCTACAGCAACAAGCGTCTGAACGATGCGCTGAAGGACCAGATCGACACCCTGCCGCAGGTCGCCAGCCAGTACCTGCACCCGACCCGCGTGCAGCTGGCCAAGACCATTGCCGTGGACATGCACGAGAAGTTCGGCCTCGACGGCCGCGTGCATTTCAACGTCGGAGGCGCGCAGGCCATTGAAGACTCGCTGAAGATCGTGCGCAACGCGCGCGGCGGCAAGAGCCTGATGTTCGCCTTCGAGGGTGGTTACCACGGCCGTACCCTGGGTGCGTCGTCGATCACCTCCAGCTACCGCTACCGCCGCCGCTACGGCCACTTCGGCGAGCGCGCGATGTTCATTCCGTTCCCTTACCCCTTCCGTCGCCCGAAGGGCATGACCCCGGAAGAGTATTCCGACCACTGCGTGTGGCAGTTCGAGCGCCTGTTCGAAAGCGAATACAACGGCGTGTGGGATCCCAAGGTCGGTCAGGCGGAGTACGCCGCATTCTATGTCGAGCCGATCCAGGGCACCGGCGGCTACGTCATCCCGCCGCGCAACTTCTTCACCGGCCTCAAGCGCGTGCTGGACAAGTACGGCATCCTGATGGTCGTCGATGAAATCCAGATGGGCTTCTGGCGCACCGGCAAGCTGTGGGCCATCGAGCACTTCGGCGTGACCCCGGACGTGCTGGTGTTCGGCAAGGCGCTGACCAACGGCCTGAACCCGCTGTCGGGCCTGTGGGCGCGCGAAGAGCTGATCAACCCGACCGTGTTCCCGCCGGGCTCCACCCACTCCACCTTCAACTCCAACCCGCTGGGCACCCGCCTGGGCCTGGAAGTGCTGAAGCTGGGCAAGGAAATGGATTACGAGCGCACCGTGCCGGAAAAGGGCGCGTACTTCCTCGATGGCCTGCGTGGCCTGCAGAAGCGCCACCCGGAAATCGGCGACGTCGACGGCCTGGGCCTGGCCCTGCGTGCGGAAATCTGCCAGACCGACGGCTACACCCCGAACAAGGAACTGCTGGACCGCATGGTCGACATCGGCCTGGCCGGTGACCTGCTGCACGACGGCAAGCGCATGGGCCTCGTGCTCGACGTGGGTGGCTGGTATAAGAACGTGATTACCTTCGCGCCGTCGCTGGACATCAGCTACGAAGAGATCGACCTGGCGATCACCCTGCTCGACCAGGCGCTGACCAAGGCCAAGGGCTGAGGTCGGATGCGCTGCCGGTTCCCGTGCCGATGGAGATGACGTCACGCGCGTCCAGCACCGCGCTGGAACCGGCCGCTCTGCTGGAGGGTTTCCTGGCCCACCCGCCGCTCGGTTTCGAGGCGGGCCGCCTGCCCAGTGGCCTGCCGACCTTCCGTGCGCCGCTGGACCTGACCACCACGATGGATGACGGACTGCGCGGCAAGCTGCTCGGCCTGCCGCTGTCGCGCCTGTGGCGGCCGTGGATCACCTGGCAGACCCGCTTCATCGGTGCCACCAGCACCGAGTACACCCCGCTGCCGGCGCACGTCGCGCCGGAGGCACTGGCCGAGGACGTGACGCGCCACGCGATCGGCGATACCCGGCTGTTGGTGGTCAAGGACCTGGCCATCGATTCACCGCTGCTGGGCGATGCCGCCAACGCACACAGCGATGCCTTCCTGCAGGCGCTGCTGGCACGCGGCTTCGTCGAGCTGGAAGGCATGCCGTTGGCCTGGGTGGCGATCGATTTCGATTCGATCGATGGCTATCTCGGCCGCCTGTCGTCTTCGCGCCGCAAGAACATCCGGCGCAAGCTGCGCTCGCGCGACGACCTGCAGATCGACTGCATCGCCACCGGCGATCCGGCGCTGGCCGACCCGCAGCTGCAGACCGAACTGTATGCCTTGTACCTCGGCGTGTACGCGCAGAGCGCAGTGCATTTCGACCAGCTCGACCTGCCCTACTTCCAGCATCTTCTGGCCGACAGCCAGGGCCAGGGACGGATGTTCCTGTACCGCCACCAGGGCCAGCTGATCGGCTGGAACCTGTGTTACGTGCATGCGGGCAAGCTGGTGGACAAGTACATCGGCCTGGCCTATCCGCAGTCCCGCGAGCACAACCTGTACGCGGTGAGCTGGATGCACAACCTCGAATACGCGCTGCAGCACAGCCTGAGCCACTACGTGGCCGGCTGGACCGATTCGCGGATCAAGGCCGAACTGGGCGCCCGCTTCACCTCCACCCGGCACGCGATCCACGCACGCTCCCCGCTGCTGCGCGCCGCCCTGCGCAGGCTGGCCCCGTACCTGCAGGGCGAACCGGACGGAGGTGGCTGAGCGATGCCGTTGCGTTCCCCGCTGATCCTGGACCTGGACGGTGGCGTGCTGCCGCTGCCAGAGGCGCAGACCCTGGCCCTGCCGCAATGGCACGATCCACTGCGCTTCGCCTGCAGCAATGCCACCCTGGAGCGTTTCGCCACTGAAGTGCTGGCGCCGTTGCCGGCCCAGCTCGGCACGGTAATGCTCGGCAGTGGCGACTTCCACCACCTCAGCCTGCCGCTGCTGCAGCGCATGCGCACGCAGGCGCCGTTCCAGCTGGTGGTGCTGGACAACCATCCGGACAACATGCGCTTCCCGTTCGGCATGCACTGCGGGTCGTGGGTGAACGCCGCCAGCAAGCTGCCGCAGATCTCGCACATCCACGTGCTGGGCATCACCTCCAGCGACATCGGCCTCGGCCATGCCTGGGAGAACCACTGGCGCCCGCTGATCGGCGGTCGCCTGACCTACTGGTGCATGGACGTGGACGTGGGCTGGGGGCATCGCCTCGGCATGGGCCACGCCTTCCGCCGTTTCGAGCATCCCGAAGCGCTGGTGGCCGCGTTCGCCGCCGAGCAGGCGAAGTCACCGCAACCAACCTACCTGTCGATCGACAAAGATGTGTTCGCCGAGGACGTCGCCCGCAGCAACTGGGACCAGGGCCGCTTCCAGCTGGAACACGCACTGGTGGTGATCGAAGCGCTGCGCGCCGGCGGCCTGGTCGGCAGTGACATCACCGGCGAAGTGTCGCTGGCCAACTACCAGAGCCGCTTCAAGTGCTGGCTGTCGTCGCTGGATGGCCAGCCTGACGTCAGCGCCGAGGATCTACCTGTGTGGCAGGCGCGGCACCAGCAGGTGAACCGCGAGCTGCTGGCGGCGATGGCCGCTGTGCCGACCAACTGTTGAGCGCCTCGGTAGTGCCGGGCCCATGCTCGGCTATCGCTATCGCTTTCTGTAGAGTCGAGCCATGCTCGACTCAGCGGACGGCAAACAGCAGTCGAGCATGGCTCGACTCTACAGGGGGCGATGGCCGAGCATGGCTCGGCACTACACTGGGTTCCCGCCCCAGGAGCCGCCACCATGGCCCAGACCGTCATCCCGCAGCTGCGCATGCGCCATGCCGATACCACCCTGCCGTTCTACGTGCAGGGGCTGGGCTTCGTGGTCGACTGGGAACACCGCTTCGAACCCGGCTTCCCGCTGTTCGCCCAGCTCACCCGCGATGGCCAGACGATCTTCCTCACCGAACACAGCGGCGACTGCGAGGTCGGCGGCGCGGTGTACTTCATCGTAGAGGACGTCGACGCCCTGCACCGCGCCTTCAGCGCCGCAGGCGTCCCCATCGAACAGCCGCCGCATGACACCGAATGGGGCAGCCGCGAGATGCTGCTGCGTGACCCCGACGGCAACCGCCTGCGCTTTGCCACCGACGCGAGCTGAACCGGGCGGCCTTGAGTCGAATATACGAAGCATATACGCTTCGTATATCCACTCCTTCAGGACCGCCCATGGGCATCGTCAACATCGATGACACCCTGCACGACCAGCTGCGCCGTGCCTGCACCGTCTCCAGCCGCTCGATCAACGCCCAGGCCAACTTCTGGATCCGGGTCGGCATGCTGTGCGAGCTGAACCCCACACTGAGCTTCCAGGACATCGTCGCCAGCGAACTACGCGCGGCCGGTGTGCAGCCGCCGCTGCTGCCGCCGGGCCAGGTCTGAGCCGATGGGCATCATCAAGCGCCCCGACGAGATCGCGCTGATGGCCGAATCGGGTCGCCTGCTGGCGCAGGTGTTCGCCGCGCTCGACCGGCTGCCGTTGCAGGGCCACAGCACGATGGAGATCAACGATTTCGTCGAACGCATGATCGTCGATGAACTGCAGGCGCGACCGGCCAGCAAGGGCCAGTACGGCTTCCCGTACGTGCTCAATACCTCGATCGACAACGTGATCTGCCACGGCGTACCCAGCACCACCGACGTGCTGCGCAACGGCCAGATCGTCAACCTCGACATCACCCTGGAGAAGAACGGCTACATCGCCGACTCCAGCACCACCTACCGGGTCGGTGAGGTCGACTACGCCGCGCGCAGGCTGGTGCAGACCGCCTACCAGGCGATGTGGAAAGGCATCGCTGCGGTCCGCCCCGACGCACGCCTGGGCGACATCGGCCACGCCATCGCCCGCCACGCGCGCAGCCACGGCTACAGCGTGGTGAAGGAATACTGCGGCCACGGCATCGGCCAGGAGATGCACGAGGAACCGCAGATCCTGCACTACGGCCATCCCAACACCGGCATGGTGCTGGAGGAAGGCATGGTGTTCACCATCGAACCGATGCTCAACCAGGGCAAGCCGGCCATCCGCCAGCAGCCGGACGAATGGCCGGTGTACACCCGCGACGGCAAGCTGTCGGCGCAGTTCGAGCATACGGTGGCGGTCACCCGCACCGGCGTGCGGGTACTGACCCTGCGCCCCGGCGAGACGCCGTTGTGCGCGGTGGATGCCGCCTAGAGTGGCCGTTGCTGCATCCCGGCACCCTCGTGCACGGCGCGCTTCCGTGCCGTCAGCGGTTCGCGTACCCGCTGTGCCACATAGCCGACGCTGGCTGCGAGAATGAAGGTGTAACCAAGGAGTTCGGTGGTCTCCTCGATGGTGTTCTTGAACACGCGGATGTACTGGTCACCCAGCAGTCCGGTCCACAACGACGTCATGCCGATCAGACGCGAATAGAACAGCAGCAGAACCAGGCCGATCGTCATCACGGTACCCGGCCGGGATACGAGAAAACGCACCAGCGCCGGCATGGCCCGGCGCCAGTCGCGGCTGGCCCAGGCCAGTGAACCGATGATCAGCACGGCCACCGGGTACTTCCAGAAGCCGTGTGCGATCAGGTCCAGCGCCTCATCCATTTCACGCAGGAGCATGCAGGCGAACAGCGCGGCCGCCAGAACGGCAAAGGCCCGATCATCGGCACGTCGCAATGCAAGCCGGACGAAGGCAGCCACGCTGGCGACCAGGAAGCCTTCCTGGGTCAGTTCGACCAGCGACCACTCGCCGACTGCATTGCCCAGCCAATGGATGTCGAGCCAGGCCAACGCAGGCGGAAGCGCCATCATCAGGCCGAACAGGAAGGTGCGCCCCAGGTGGGACAGGAGCAGCTGTAGATTGTCTTTCATGCAACACCGATGCCGCGCCGTGGCGGTCGTACAACGAGAACACAGGCGACCGGGGGGCTGCCGAACGACGGCATGCGCGGCGGGGTCGCGACCAGGCGCGCATTATCCGCGCTGTATCCGGCCACGTGAACCGTACCGGTGGAACACATACGCAACACCGGCGTACGTCACGCACTCATGGCGATAAAGGACGCAGCAGCAACAACGTCGCCAGGCAGAACATGAAGATCGCCACGCCTGCATCCAGCACACGCCAGGCGCCCGGCCTGCGGAACACCGGCTGCAACAGGCGCGCGCCATAGCCCAGCGTGCAGAACCAGACCACACTGGCAATGCAGGCACCGGCGGCGAAGGCCCAGCGCAGATCGCCCGGGTAACGCGTGGACAGACTGCCCAGCAGCACCACGGTATCCAGATAGACGTGCGGGTTGAGCAGGGTGAAGGCCAGGCAGGTCAGCAGTACCTGCCGTCCGCTGCCGCCCTGCGCCTCGGCGGCGGCCAGCGCACTGCCACCGCGCCATGCGCGCAGCCCCGCCTGCAGGCCATACCAGAGCAGGAAGCCCGCACCACCGAAGCGCAGCACCTGCAGCAGCAGCGGCCACTGCAGCACCAGCGCGCCCATGCCGCCGACGCCGGCCAGGATCAGCACGATGTCCGCGCCGGCACAGGCCAGCACCACCCTGCCCACATGGCGCTGCTGCAGGCCCTGGCGCAGCACGAAGGCGTTCTGCGCACCGATGGCGATGATCAGGCCGGCACCTGCGAACAGGCCGGCGGCGGTAGCGGCGATCCACATCAGGACAGGCCAGGCAGCGAGAGGACGCGCAGGGTGCGGCCGCTGACCCTGTTTAGACAATCTGATTTTTCTTTATCCTGTGCAGGAAAACTGAAGAGGCACCGGCATGGATCTGGTACATCCGCAACTGGCCGCGTTTGCTGCGGTGCTGGAAGAAGGCAGCTTCGAGGCTGCGGCGCGCCGCCTGTCGATCAGTCCGTCGGCCCTGTCGCAGCGGATCAAGGCACTGGAGGATCGGCTCGGCCAGGTGCTGGTTGTGCGCCAGGCACCGAGCCGGCCCACCGCCGCAGGCGAAGCGCTGCTGCGCCGGGTCCGGCCGATGCAGGCGCTGGAGGCCGAGGCATTGGCCGAACTGCTGCCCGAACGCGGCAGCGATGCCGCGCGCACGCCGATCCCGTTGGCGGTCAACGATGACTCGCTCGATACCTGGTTCGTGCCAGCCATCGCCGAACTGCACCAGCGCCATGGCTACCTGTTCGACCTGCGCATGGATGACCAGGACCATACCCTGCAGCTGCTGCGCGATGGCAGCGTGCTCGGCGCGGTCACTGCCGAAAGCCAGCCGGTGAAGGGCTGCAACGTGCATCCGCTCGGCGCCATGCGTTACCACGCCATCGCCTCGCCCGGCTTCGCCCGCCAGTACTTCCGCGACGGCATGCAGGCCACGGCCCTGGCGCGCGCACCGATGCTGGTGTTCAACCGCAAGGATGAACTGCAGTGGCGCTTCGTGCGGCGGCTGACCCGCGCGCGACTGCAGCCGCCGCTACACTACCTGCCCTCCTCCACCGGTTTCGTCGAAGCCGCCGCGTGCGGACTCGGCTGGGGCATGGCCCCGGAAACCCTGGTCGCGCCCGCCGTGCGCGCCGGCCGCGTGGTGGTACTGGAACCCCGCCGCTGGCTCGATGTGCCGCTGTACTGGCAGCATGCTGCCGTGCGTTCAAGCACGCTGCAGCACATCACCCAGGCGCTGCGCACTGCAGCCAGCGGCACCCTTCGTTGAGGACAATCCAATGACCGCAGACCCGGGCTTCACGCCGCGCGCACTACCGTTTGCGCACTTCTTCACCATTGGGACGGCATGGGCGTGATCGGCCGACGTACAAGGATGCACGGCGCGAAGGCCGCGCTGGCGCTGGCAGCCTGCCTGCCCCTGGCTGTGCCGGCGCAGAGCCTCACCGATGCACCCGCATTGGACTGGGAACAGGCACGCCAGCGCCTGGAGCAGGTCTCCGATGCACTGGCCGCCGCTGATGCAGCGGTGCGCAACAAGCAGGACCTTCAGGACGCCACCCGCCTGCTGCGCCTGCCGGAGATCACCGGCGAAGTGCGCCGGCTGCAGTTCCAGAAGACCCTCACCCTGCCACTGGGTTCGCTGGCACCTGTCGCCGAGGCCTATGGCATCGACTCACCGCTGTCATTCACCGAACGCGACTGGCGTACCCGGCCCGTGGTTACCGCGGTGCTGCCGTTGTACACCGGCGGCGTGATTCCGGCCGCGCAACGTGCCGCCAGCGCTGCCCACGAGCAGGCAAGCGCCGAGCGCGAGGCTCAGCGTCAATCGCTGACCGTGCAGCTGGCCCAGGCCTATTTCGGCCAGCGCCTGGCCGAGCAGGCAGTGGATGTGCGGCGCGACGTACGCGATGGCCTGAACCGCCACCTGTCCGACGCAGAGAAGCTGGAACGCGAGGGCTTCGCCACCCGCGCCCAGCGCCTGCAGGCCACCGTGGCCCGCGACAAGGCCGAGCGCGAATACCAGAAGACGGTGAACGACCTGGCCACGCTGAAGGCCGCGCTGGCCACGCTGCTGCGCAGTGGTGGCGAGGTGCAGCCGGTGTCGCCGCTGTTCGTGCAGCGCGTGCCGCTGGAACCGGTGGCCAGCTTCGAGCGCACGGCGCAGGCGCGCCAGCCGCAGATCGCACGCCTGCGGGCGATGGTGGCGCAGGCCGAACAGGGCGTGCGCGTGCAGCAGGCCAAGCTGAAGCCGCAGATCTTCGCCTTCGGCCAGTACGACTTCCGCCGCCGCGACGAGATGCTGACCGATCCGGACTGGGCGTTCGGCATCGGCCTGAAGTACACCTTCCTGTCGCCGAATTCGCGGCCGGCGCAGATCAGCGCCGCGCGTGCGCAGCAGGACCAGGCCGAAGCGGGCCTGCGCGAGGCCGAGAACCAGGTCGCACTGGGCGTGCGCAAGGCCTGGAACGAACTGGAAACCGCGCGCCAGCAGTACGTGCTGCTCGACAGCAGCATCGCCCAGGCACAGGAAAACCTGCGCCTGCAGGAGCTGGCGTTCCGCGAAGGCCAGGCCACCTCGCTGGATGTGATCGACGCGCGGCTCGGCCTCGGCGGCGCCCGCGTCGAGCGCGCACAGGCCGCCTACCAATACGATATTGCGCTGGCACAGTTGCTGGAGGTCAGTGGACAGATGGACCGTTTCGAAGAGTTCCGGCGGCGTGCGGACGAGGTGATCGACCATGAGTGATGTGCTGCACGACGATGCAACGACGCCCCCGGCCAAGCGCCGCCTGGGCCCGATCCTGATAGTGGTGCTGCTGGTCGTGGTGGTGCTCGGCCTGTGGCTGGCCTGGCGCAGCCCGGCCGACCAGATCCAGGGCATGGCCGACGCCGACACCATCAACGTGGCCGCCAAGATCACCGCGCGCGTGGCCGAACTGAAGGTGCGCGAGGGCGACCGCGTGCAGCCCGGGCAGGTGCTGTTCCTGCTCGACAGCCCCGAAGTGGCCGCCAAGGAACAGCAGGCGCACGGCGCATTGGCCGCCGCACAGGCGGTGGCCGACAAGGCCGACGAAGGTGCGCGCAGCGAGGACATCCGCGCCGCCGAAGCGAACTGGAAGCGGGCTGAAGCCGGTGCGACGCTGGCTGAAGCCACCTACCAGCGCGTGCAGAACCTGTTCAACGAAGGGGTGATGACCCGGCAGAAGCGCGATGAAGCGCATGCCCAGGCCACCAGTTCGCGCGAACTGGCGCGTGCCGCCCGCGCGCAGTACGACATGGCCTTGGCCGGCGCACGCGAGCAGGACAAGCGTGCCGCGCAGGGCCAGGTGCAACAGGCACAGGGCGCGGTGGCCGAAGTCAACGCCGCGCGTGTCGAAGTGGAAGGGCGCGCGCCGGTGGCCGGCGAGATCAACAAGCGCATGGCCGACCCGGGTGAACTGGTGCCGGCCGGCTACCCGGTGTTCACCCTGGTCGACATCGACCGCATGTGGGTGGCGATGAACCTGCGCGAATCGCAGATGCAGGGCATGAAGGTCGGCAGCAAGCTGCAGGGCAGCGTGCCGGCGCTTGGCCAGAACGGCGAGTTCGAGGTTTATTTCATCAATCCGGCCGGTGACTATGCGACCTGGCGGACCACCCGCCAGTCGTCCGGCTACGACGTCCGCAGCTTCGAGGTGCGGGTGCGCCCGGTACGCCGCATCGAGGGCTTCCGCCCCGGCATGAGCGTGCTGTTCGCATGGCCCCAGCACTGAGCCCCGACAGCAGCAGCTTCGCCGCCAGCTGGCGGCGCGAGCTGCGGTCGCTGCGCGGCAACCGCGCCGACCTGCTGCTGGTCACCCTGCTGCCGCTGCTGATGCTAGTGGTGATGGCGTGGATGTTCACGCCCTCGGTGATGCGCGACATCCCGATCGCGGTGGTCGACCTTGACCACAGCAGCGACAGCCGCCTGCTGCTGCGCATGCTCGATGCCAGCCCCGGCGTGCGCATCGCCAGCCAGCCGGTGGACCTGGAAGACGCACGCTCGCAGCTGCGTCGGCTGGATGTGTTCGCCATCGTACTGGTGCCGCGCGATGTCACCCGGCAGGCGTTGCGTGGGCGCCAGGGCACGGTGTTCGCCTATTACAACGCCACCTACATGACCACCGGCCAGTCCGCGGCGCGCGATATCGGCGACGCGGTCTCGGCCTGGAACGCACGCCTGCTGCGCGAGCGCATCGGCCTGCAGGTCGGCCCGGGCAAGCTGCGTGCGGCACCGATCGCGGTGCAGTCGGACATCCTGTACAACCCGGCGCGCAGCTACGAGCTGTTCCTGCTGCCATTGATCTTCCCGGCGGTGTTGTCGCTGGTGCTGGCACTTGCGGTGGCCGGCAGCCTCGGCCGCGAGATCCGCGACGGCAGCCTGCCCGCCCGGCTCGGCCGCACACCGTGGCCGGCGATTGCCGGCAAGATCGCGCCGTACGTCCTGCTGTTCTCGCTGTATGGCGCGCTCGGCATCGGTTACCTGGCCTGGCTGCGCGGCGACGGTGTGGCCGGCAGCGTGCTCCTGCTGCTGCTCGCACAACCTCTGTTCTACCTGGCTACTGCCGCCTACGCGTTGTTCTTCGTCGGCGTCACCCGCGACATGGGTACCGCGCTGTCCGCGGTCGGCCTCAGCATCGGTACTGCACTGGCATTTTCCAGCGCCACCTTCCCGGTGCTGGACGGGCCGTTATTCACCCGCGTCTGGCATCAGCTGCTGCCGCTCAGCGCCTATATCAAGCTGCAGACCCAGCAACAGTTCATCGGTTCGCCGCTGCAGGTTTCGGTATGGCCGATGGCCACGTTGCTGCTGATGTCAGTGGTGGCTGGCAGCATCGGTGGGCTGCGCCTGATCGCCTTCGCGCGTACGCCCGAAGCCGCGCAACCGGCGGGGGCCGACGCATGAGCGCACTCTGGCGCAGCCTGCGGCAGACCCTGATGGCGGTACTGTGCGACCGCTATGCGATCGTAGTGATGGTCGGCGCGGTAATCCTGTACTCGTTCTTCTACCCGGCCGCGTATCGCCACCAGGTGGCCGGCAACCTGCCGGTACTGGTGGTGGATGAAGACCACAGCGCGACCAGCCGCGAGCTGCTGCGCAAGCTCGATGCACTCCGTGTTGCGCGCGTGATCGGACAACCGGCAGACATCGACAGCGCGCGCCAGCAGCTGGAAGCCGGCCACGCCGAAGGCATCGTGCTGATCCCGGCCGACCTGGAGCGCGACATCCTGCGCGGCCATCCGGCCAAGCTGGTGCTGCTCGGCAACGGCGCCTACCTGGGCCGTGCCAGTTGGGTGCTGGGCAGCGTGGCCGATGCACTGGGCGCGTTCGGACGTGATGCCGTGGTCGGCCAGGCCGCCTTCATGGGCGCACCGCAGGCACCACCGGTCACGCTGGTGCAGCGCCCGCTGTACAACACCCAGGAAGGCTACGGCAGCGCCATCGTGCCGGGAGTGGCCGAGCTGATCGTGCACCAGACCCTGCTGATGGGCATCGGCGTCCTGCTCGGTGGCCGTCGTCTCGCACTCGGCCGGCGCCTGCGCTTCGACCTGCCGACCCTGGCCGGCATGGCACTGGGCTTCGGCCTGATCGGCCTGTTTGGCCTGTTCTATTACGCCGGCTTCACCGCCTGGGTGCAGGACTACCCGCGCGGCGGCAATCCGCTGGGCCAGCTGCTGGGCGGCACCTTGTTCATCGCCGCCACCGTGGCCTTCGGCCTGTTCGTCGGCAGTTTCTTCCGCACCCGCGAACGCGCCTTCCAGTACATCATCGCCACCTCGATCCCGCTGTTCTTCCTGGCCAACCTGTCGTGGCCGGCAGTGATGACGCCACCACCGCTGGTCTGGCTGGCGCAGCTTCTGCCGACCACCTCGGGCATCAACCTGATGGTGCGCCTGAACCAGATGGACGCCCGCCTGGCCGAAGTCAGCCACGAACTGGTCACCCTCACCGTCCTGCTGCTGCTCTACGGCAGCCTCGCCACCTGGCGCCTCCTCGCAAAAAAGGGGACGGAGGGGATTAAGTCGTAAACGGCAGATTGGGGGATTGCGACTTAATCCCCTCCGTCCCCTTTTCCTGCAACGAAGAACGCCGGCGCGAGGCCGGCGTTCGGATACTGCATCGTGGAAGGGCCAACCAGGTCGGTCAATCAGCGGTAGACGCGTTCGCAGCGACGTTCCACCACGCGGTCGCCGTTCTTCTGCTGGCTGTTGCCCTGAATCTGGCGACCGGCCGCACCACCTGCAACGGCGCCTGCCACGGTGGCCAGCTTCTTGCCGTTGCCGCCACCTACCTGGTTGCCGAGCAGGCCACCGATCACGGCGCCGGTAGCGGTACCCGTGATGCGGTTCGGATCGCGCGAGTTGCGCTGCACTTCCACGTTCTTGCAGACCACGCGGCTGCCGTCGTTGAACTTGCGTCCCTCATCGCGCGGGCCATAGGTCTGCGCGCCGGCCACCGACGAAGCCGCCAGCAGGGTGCCCAGCACAAGCAATCGGGTCGAGGTCTTCATGGCCATCTCCTGAGTTCCGGTATGGCGCCAGTGTCCTCCCGCGGTTGGCAACCGGAAGTGAAATGCGCGTGTCCGCCACTTCATCGGCCATCGCACGTTCAGGAAGAAAATCCGCGCCCATCGCGACCAGCCGTCGCGATGGGCGCCGTCTCCCTGCCGACCTTGCCCTCTTCTAGAACTCTTCCCAACCACCCGCATTGGCCGCCAGCGTCGGCTCGATCCGCGGCGACAGCACCGCGGGCCGGCGCACCGGCGCAACCGATGCCGCCACGGCTGCCAGCGCCGGGCGCACCGCGGCGGCAGCGGTCACTGCCCCCGTGCGGAACACCGAAACCGCCTCGGCCAGCAGGTTGGCCTGCTCCTCCATCGAGCGTGCCGCCGCACTGGCCTCTTCTACAAGCGCCGCATTCTGCTGCGTGGTCTCATCCATCTGCACCACCGCCTGGTTGACCTGTTCGATGCCCGAGCTCTGCTCCTGGGAGGCAGCAGAGATATCGGCCATGATGTCGGTCACGCGCTGCACCGAGGCCACGATTTCGCCCATCGTGGTGCCCGCCTGGCGGACCAGCGCCGAACCGTCGGCGACCTTGCCGACCGAATCCTCGATCAGCCCCTTGATCTCCTTGGCCGCACCCGCCGAGCGCTGCGCCAGCGTACGCACTTCGCTGGCCACCACTGCAAAGCCCCTGCCCTGCTCGCCGGCACGCGCAGCTTCGACCGCCGCGTTCAGCGCGAGGATATTGGTCTGGAAGGCGATGCCATCGATGACCGAGATGATTTCGGCGATCTTCTTCGACGATGCCTCGATGGCCGACATCGTGGTGACCACCTGGCCCACCACTTCACCGCCCTGCGAGGCGACACCATGCGCGCCGATGGCCAATTGGTTGGCCTGCCGTGCATGCTCGGCATTCTGCTTCACGGTGGAGGTCAGCTCCTCCATCGATGCTGCCGTTTCTTCCAGGTTTGCCGCCTGCTGTTCGGTACGCCGCGACAGGTCGGTGTTGCCCGAAGCAATTTCACCTGCGGCCAGATTGATGCTGGAGGCGCTGGACTGGATTCGGCCGACGATCTGCTTGAGCTGGTCGACGGTGGCATTGCAGTCATCACGCATGCGCGCGAACACGCCATGGAAATCACCCTGCATGCGCACGGTCAGGTCGCCGCGCGAGATGGCCTGCAGCAGGGTCGACACCTGCACCAGGTTCTCGTCGGTGGTCTGCATCAGGCGGTTGAGCCCGGCCACCATGTCGCGGAAATCATAGGCGAAGCGATCTTCGTCGCCGCGCAGGCTGAAGTCGCCTGCCGCGGCCGCTGTCGCCAACCGGCGGATCTCGCTGTTGATCGCCGACAGGCTGGACTTGGTTTCGTCCATCGCCTGGGTGATCGCCGCCTTCTCGCCCGGCAGCGGGTCCATGTCCACCGACAGATCGCCGCGTGCGTAGTGTTTCATCACCTCGATCAGCCGGTTCTGTACCTGCACGTGCGATCCAACCAGCGCATTGGTCTCATGCACCATGCGCCCGTAGTCACCGGGGAACGCGCTCTCGTCCATGCGGTAGCTGAGGCTGCCGGCATCGTGCTGGCGGGCCAGCTCCCCCTGTGCCGCCATCACCGACTGCAGCTGTGCCTGCATGCGCTGCATCGACTTCAGCAGCTGGGTCACCTCGTCGTTGCCGGTGGCGTCGATGCTGCTGTCCAGGCGGCCACTGGCGATGCCGTCGGCCAGCTTCACCGCTCCTTCCAGCGGGCGGGTCAGGCTGCGGGTGATCGCCCAGGCCGCCAACGTCCCCAGCAACAGGCTCAGTGCCCCGAACGCGATCGACAGCGTGCCGGTCCACGATTCGGTTGCGCGGTACTCTTCGCGGCTGCGTTCGGTCAGTGCTTCCTGGTGGCGCAGCAGGGCCGAAATGGATTCATTCCAGGCCGTTGCCAATCCGTGCTCGGCCAGCAGCTCCTTCGCTGCACCATCGAAATCCCCCGCCTTCATGCGCTCATGCAATTGCTGGGTTGATGCATCGGTGGCCTTGCGGGCCGCCTCGATGCGCGCGACCAGGGTATCGCCGGTAGCGTCACGCGGAATCTTGATGTACTTGGCCCAGATACCGTCATAGGTCCGCGACAACTCCTGGGCACGCTGGTAATCCTTGTCGAACTCGTCACCCCGCTTGATCACCATCAGGCGACGATGCATCAGCACCGCGTTGTTGGTATCAAGCATGTCATTCAACAGGCGCATCTTCACCATGTTGACGTCCACCACTTTCTCGAACTGGGCGGATTTCAGCTGATTCCCATACAGCACCAGGCCGACGATGGCCATGATGAACAGCAGCAGCAGACCGAAGCCGGCGCCAAGCCGGGATCCCACACGGAGATTACGTAAGGCAAGCATCTCAATTCCCTTGATCGTGGCCGTACGTTCGATGGCGGCGCAGCGGAGGGAAACTTTACGGGACTTTATATATGGACCGATCCAAATATATGGAACTGTGCAGGCAGTCAGAAAATGCAGCGGCCGATAATGGCGCCATATCCTTATCGAATACCGCTGCCACGCCAACGCCCGATGAAAATCACGCAGGATTAACACCATAATAACACCACCCCATCCAAGGCGGCCCGGATTATCTGCGCCGGACACAACCGTCGCCCCGGAGGGCTACAGTCTGCAGATGACACGGATCCTGCACATCGAAGGCGCGTCCATCAACGACATCGCCAGCCTCTACGTGGAAATCAATCGTGTGTTCATGGCCGACGAAGACTGGCAGCTGGGCGCAAGCCTGGACGCGCTTGATGACCTGCTGCACGGGGGCTACGGCGCGCTCGCCGGTCATGCCACCGCCACGGTGGTGTGGCGCGACATCGCCCACAGCCGCGAGGCACTGGGCCGCGAGACGACGCGCGCCTGGCTGCAGTCGAAACTCGATCAGGGCGGCAGGTTCAACGGTCCGGCCATCCACGCTCAGTTGATGGCACTGTCGCTTGGCCAGGGACAGACCTACTTCGAGATCGTCATGGAGATCTTCGGCAGCCATCCGCAGATCACCCTGGTGCCAGGCTGAGCACTCTGCAGCAACCAGCCCCCATCAGCTCAAAGCTTGGCCAGGGCCTCGCCCAGCCGGCGTGGGAACGCCACTTCGCTGGCCAGGTGCCATGCGCGTGCATTGGCGCCCAGCCGGGTCCACTCGGCCTCATCCATCGCCAGCGCATGCTCGACGGCCTGTTCCAGTGCCTTCTCATCCACATGCCAGGTCCTGGACAGATGGCAGGGCTCGCCCTCGTGCGCGGCAACCAGGATGCCGCGGCTGTCGTCGATCATCTGGTTCATCGGCGCGCCATCGCAGGTGATCACCACCGCCCCGCAGCTCATCGCTTCCACCAGGTAATGGCCCCAGCCTTCGGTCTGCGACAGGCACAGGTGGAACGCATGTTCGTTCTGCAGGCGCTGCACCTCCTGGTCGGGCAGGCGCTCGCGGACGATCCGCAGGTTCGCGGCCCCGCCCTCATCTTCGTCCGAAGGGCCGCCGCGCAGGATGGTCAGCAAGGGCCACTCCGGATGGCGCTTCCAGACCTCGACCAGCGTTGCCGTGCCCTTCATGCGACTGGTACCAGCTGCATGCAGGAAAGTGCGCGGCCTGCGCGGCACCGCCGGGTCGTAGCGGTCACGGCTGCAGAAACCGACTTCCAGTGCGCGCATGCCCAGCGCATTGAAGATGCGCGTAGCGTCTTCGGTCTTGGTCAACAACGCATCGAACCGCGGCAGGATCCGCAGGCTGCGTGCGGACACCCATTCCGGATTCGGAATCAACAGATTGACCTCGGCCAGTCCGAAGCTTGCCGGCCGGACATGCTCCAGCGAGATGTTGATGTCGAACCGGGCCGGCGTGCGCCCCAGGCTCAGCCACGAGGCCAGCAGCCTGCGCAGGCGCATCCCGCGGAGCTTCCAGGCCCCCCCATTGCGCACCGCGTCCAGACGGCTGACCGTCACCGTGTGCCCGAGCTGCTGCAACGAGCGCTCGATCACCTGGATGTCATGGGACAGGCCACGCTGGTTGTCGGCGGCCAGCAGGTGGATATGCGCCATCAGGAGGGACTCCCTGGCCGGCGCAGGTCGCGCGCAGGCAAGGCGGTCGCCAGCATGAAGCCCAGCACCAGGTAGAAATAGAACGAATGGGGCATCGCCCGGTAGAACACGTTGTCCGTGAACGCCGACAGCGCATAGACGATGACCACGGCAAGTCCGGCGGTGGCGATCATCGCGGTGATGTCGTCGGCGTGGCCGAGACGTCGCACGAAATGAATGCCGGGCAGGATGAAGACCAGCAGCATGATCAGCAGCAACGGCACGCCACCGGTCACCGCCGCTTCCAGGTACTCGTTGTGCGGGTGGTTGTAGCGGAAGATCGACTCGGACACCTCGCCGCGGGCGATGCCCTCACGTGCATAGGTACCGAACTGGTTCAGGCCCACCCCTGCCACGGGATGCTCGGCGAAGGCGTCGACCGCCACGCCCCACATGGCGATGCGCTCGCGGACCGAGCCGACCTCGTTTTCCTGGTTGAAACCGGAGATCTCGCCACTGACCTCACCGAAGCGCTGGATCACCTCATGGTTCAGCACCGAGGTGGCACCGACCACGCCAATGACCAGGGCACCGACGAAGGCCAGTGCCCCCCGCCAGCGCCGGGTGCGCCGGACGTGCACCGCAATCACCATCAGCATGGCGGGAATGAACGCCAGGATCGGCCCGCGGCTCTGCGCCAGGATCGAACCGTAGACGCCGACCGCGATGGCCACGCCGTGCAGCCAGCGTTCGGCCGGATGCACATTGGGCTGGATCAACCGGATGACCGAGAACAACGCCATGCACAGCGTCACCATGGTGAACTCGATCGCCGTCCATTCGCCGCCACTGAAACCGTGCGCGCGTTCAAGGCCCATCACGTGGTGCTGCACGATGCACGACCCGCCGAAGACCAGGGTGGACACGGCGAAGATCTTCCAGATCAGGCGCCAGTCCAGCGCAGTGGCGAACACGGCAGCGGTGCCCAGGTAGAGCAGTGTCTGCGCCGGCAGATCCAGCTCGTTCCAGCGCAGCCCGTGCCAGAGGATGCTGTAGAAGGCATAAGCCAGGCGCAGGAAGCAGACGATCACGATGAACCGGGCGATGCGGTAGCGCAGGCGGACATCGGGCTGGCGGCGGATCAGAACCACGCCGGTGACCAGCAGGGCCAGCAGCAGCACCGCCTTCAGCAAGGTGTAGGGTGCGGAGCCGGCAAGCGGAACGATGGCGACCAGGATGCTCAGCAGGACGGTACGCCAGGTGTAACGAGGTTCGGCGGCCATGCAGGCTGCAGTCATGCTTGTTCTTTCCATCAACGCCCGCCCGGGGGATAAGTCGCCCCGGTTTCCATGGAGGCCGCTTGGCGGAAATCGCCGGGGCTGACACTACCGTGGGCCCCTGGGGAAATCAACCAAAGTGCCGGCGCAGGGGCGCAGCCGTTGGCACACGGACAGCCCCCGGGCCCAGCACGGGTGCCGCGGATCATCGACCTCCCCAGGTCGCTACACTAATGTCCTCTCCGGCCATGCCTGCGCGTGGCCACGCCCCGACGCCCTGCCAAGACGCGAAACGCCCCAAGTGACTGATACAAAAGACAACACCAGCAACGCCAAGGCGTCCAAGGAACACACCCCGCTGATGAAGCAGTTCTTCGCGGCCAAGTCCGATTACCCGGACCTGCTGCTGTTCTTCCGCATGGGTGACTTCTACGAACTGTTCTATGACGACGCCCGTAAGGCGGCGCGCCTGCTCGACATCACCCTGACCCAGCGCGGCAGCTCCGGCGGCGCACCGATCCCGATGGCCGGCGTGCCGGTACATGCCTATGAAGGCTACCTGGCACGGCTGGTGGCGCTGGGCGAGTCGGTGGCGATCTGCGAGCAGATCGGCGACCCGGCGCTGGCCAAGGGCCTGGTCGAGCGCAAGGTGGTGCGCATCGTCACCCCCGGCACGGTCACCGACGAGGCGCTGCTGGATGAACGCCGCGACACCCTGCTGATGGCCCTGTCGCGCAGCAAGCAGGGCTACGGCCTGGCCTGGGCCGACCTGGCCGGCGGCCGCTTCCTGGTCAACGAGGTGGAAACCGACGACGCGCTGGAAGCCGAACTGGCACGGCTGGAACCGGCCGAGCTGCTGGTGCCCGATGAAGAGAACTGGCCGGAGTTCCTGCGCCAGCGCACCGGCGTACGTCGCCGCGCGCCGTGGCTGTTCGATGCCGACAGCGGCCGCCGCCAGCTGCTGAATTTCTTCAAGCTGCATGACCTGAGCGGCTTCGGCATCGACGACAAGCCGCGCGCCACCGCTGCGGCCGGTGCCCTGCTTGGCTATGTCGAGGAAACCCAGAAGCAGCGCCTGCCGCACCTGACCTCGATCGCGATGGAAACCGCCGGCGAGGCGATCGCGATGAACGCCGCTACCCGCCGCCATCTGGAACTGGATACGCGTGTTGATGGCGACACCCGCAATACGCTGCTGGGTGTGCTCGACAGCACGGTGACGCCGATGGGCGGGCGCCTGCTGCGGCGCTGGCTGCACCGCCCGCTGCGCCTGCGCGAGGTGCTCGTACAGCGCCACCATGCGGTGGAAACCCTGATCGATCGCGGCAGCGATGCGGACATCCGCGAGCAGTTCCGCCGCCTCGGTGACCTGGAACGCATCCTCACCCGTGTCGCGCTGCGTTCGGCGCGGCCGCGCGATTTCTCCACCCTGCGCGACGGCCTGGGCCTGCTGCCGGCGGTGCGCGAGGTGCTGGCACCACTGGATTCGCCGCGCCTGCAGACGTTGCATGCGGCGCTGGGCGAACACGACGAGTGCGCGCAGCTGCTGGCCAGCGCCATCGCCGAAATGCCGCCGCTGAAGCTGAGCGATGGCGGCGTGCTGGCCGATGGCTTCGATGAAGAGCTGGACGAGCTGCGCCGCCTGTCCACCCACGCCGACCAGTTCCTGGTCGACCTGGAACAGCGCGAGCGCGAAAGCAGCGGCATTCCCACCCTGAAAGTGGGCTACAACCGCGTGCACGGCTACTACATCGAGATCAGCAAGGGCCAGTCCGACCGCGCGCCGGTGCACTACACCCGCCGCCAGACGCTGACCAATGCCGAGCGCTACATCACCGAAGAACTGAAGGCGTTCGAAGACAAGGTGCTGTCCGCGCGTGACCGCTCGCTGTCGCGCGAGAGGTACCTGTACGAGCAGCTGCTGGACACCCTCGGCGGCCAACTGGAACCCCTGAAGCAATGCGCCGCCGCGCTGAGCGAACTGGACGTACTGGCCGCCTTCGCCGAACGCGCGCAGGCGCTGGACTGGGCGCGCCCGGAGCTGCAGGCCGAGCCGTGCCTGAAGATCGAGCGTGGCCGCCACCCGGTGGTCGAGGCGGTGCGCGAGCAGCCGTTCGAACCCAATGATCTGGATCTGCATCCGGACCGTCGCATGCTGGTCATCACCGGCCCGAACATGGGCGGTAAATCGACCTACATGCGGCAGAACGCGCTGATCGTACTGCTGGCCCACATCGGCAGCTTCGTGCCGGCCAGCCGTGCGCTGATCGGCCCGATCGACCGCATCCTGACCCGCATCGGCGCCGGTGACGACCTTGCCCGCGGGCAGTCGACCTTCATGGTCGAGATGGCCGAAACCAGCTACATCCTGCATCACGCCACCGCCCATTCGCTGGTGCTGATGGACGAGATCGGCCGTGGCACGTCCACCTACGATGGCCTGGCACTGGCCGACGCGGTGGCCCGTCACCTGGCCTACCAGAACCGCTGCTACACGCTGTTCGCCACCCACTACTTCGAGCTGACCGCGCTGGCCGACGAGCAGCACGAGGGTGGCCGCAGCGGCATCGCCAACGTGCACCTGGATGCCGTCGAGCACGGTGAGGCGCTGGTGTTCATGCACGCGGTAAAGGATGGCCCGGCGAACCGCAGCTTCGGCCTGCAGGTGGCGGCACTGGCCGGCCTGCCGCGCGCCACCGTGGCACAGGCACGGCGTCGCCTGGCCGAGCTGGAACAGCGCGGTGGTGAAAGCCATGCCGCCGAGTTGGCGCCGCAGGCGTTGGATGCGCCGCAGCAGTTCGGCCTGTTCGCAGCACCGTCGAGCAAGGCGCAGGACGCGCTGGCGGCGATCGACCCGGACGAACTGACGCCGAAGCAGGCGCTGGAAGCCCTGTACCGGTTGAAGGCACTGCTGTAGCCGCAGCGCACGCCCATGGCCTCCCGCTCGCCTTGCGGGAGGCCTGTTGAAAGATTGTGCAAATCCGATTCTGCGTTTCAATTGACAGAATCTATCAACCTGAATGGATCATTCGATTATTCATTTCATCTGGCCATAGCTAAAGTCGAGTGAAGATGTTTCTCCCACGTCTTCACCGCCACCAGGAGCCAGCCGATGAGCCAGTCCGACAACAACAACGCCAAGTGCCCGTATCACACCGCCCCGTCGCCGGAGCAGGGCGCCGAGCAGCAGCGCGAGCTGAGCACCACGCCCAAGCAGAAGCACGGCGATGATCCGGTCACGCCGATGACCACGGCCTTCGGCGCACCGGTGGTGGACAACCAGAACAGCAAGACCGCCGGCCCGCGTGGCCCGCTGCTGATGGAAGACGTCTGGCTGCTGGAAAAGCTGGCCAACCTCAACCGCGAGATCATTCCCGAGCGCCGCATGCACGCGAAGGGCTCGGGCGCGTTCGGCACCTTCACCGTCACCCACGACATCAGCAAGTACACCCGCGCCAAGCTGTTCGAGAAGGTCGGCAAGCAGACCGAGATGTTCGCCCGCTTCACCACGGTGGCCGGCGAGCGTGGCGCCGCCGACGCCGAGCGTGACATCCGCGGCTTCGCGCTGAAGTTCTACACCGAAGAAGGCAACTGGGACCTGGTCGGCAACAACACCCCGGTGTTCTTCCTGCGCGACCCGCGCAAGTTTGCCGACCTCAACAAGGCGGTCAAGCGCGACCCGCACACCAACCTGCGCAGCGCGCGCAACAACTGGGACTTCTGGACGCTGCTGCCCGAAGCCCTGCTGCAGGTGACCGTGGTGATGAGCGACCGCGGCATTCCGCGCAGCTTCCGCCACATGCACGGTTTCGGCTCGCACACCTACAGCTTCACCAACGCCGACAGCGAACGCTTCTGGGTGAAGTTCCACTTCGTCAGCCAGCAGGGCATCGAATCGCTGACCGACGCACAGGCGCAGATCCTGGTCGGCCATGACCGCGAAAGCCACGGCCGCGACCTGTTCGCCGCGATCGAGAAGGGTGAGTTCCCGAAGTGGAAGCTGTTCATCCAGGTCATGCCGGAGCTGGACGCGGAAACCTACCGCGTGCATCCGTTCGACCTGACCAAGGTGTGGCCGAAGAGCGACTACCCGCTGATCGAAGTGGGCCAGTTCGAACTGAACCGCAACCCGGTCAACTGGTACCAGGACGTGGAGCAGTCGGCGTTCGCACCGAGCAACCTGGTGCCGGGCATCGGCCCGTCGCCAGACAAGATGCTGCAGGCACGCCTGTTCGCCTATTCCGATGCGCAGCGCTACCGCCTGGGCGTGAACCACCACCAGATTCCGGTGAACGCAGCGCGCTGCCCGGTGCACAGCAACCACCGCGACGGTGCGATGCGCGTGGACGGCAACTACGGCGGCCTGCCGCACTACGAGCCGAACAGCTACGGCCAGTGGCAGGAGCAGCCGCAGTACCGCGAGCCGCCGATGAAGATCCGGGGCGACGCCGACTTCTGGAATTTCCGCGAGGACGACGCCGACTATTTCAGCCAGCCCGGTGCGCTGTTCCGCAGCTATAACCAGGCACAGAAGGACCGCCTGTTCGCCAACACCGCCCGCGCCCTGGGCGATGCGCCGGACTTCATCAAGCAGCGCCACATCGACAACTGCAGCAAGGCCGACCCGGCCTACGGTGCCGGTGTTGCCGCGGCGCTGAAGGCGCTGGCCAGCCAGCCGTCGGATCCGTTCAAGCCGGCGCAGCCGGAAGCGGACTTCCCCACCGCCACCCCGGGCGCCGAAGACATCGAGCTCTGATCGCCCTGCCCCGTGTACGGCACGCCGCCTCCCCGTGAGGCGGCGTCGCCGTTTTAACGGTCCGCGTCGTACCTTCTGCACGCCCAACCCCAATCAAGGATTCCGCAGATGAGCCTGACCGACGAACTTCTCGCCAAATTGCAGGGCGCCCCGCTGCAGCAGGTGTCGCAGCAGCTCGGCATCAGCGATACCCAGGCTTCCGGCGCGATCAGTGCCGCGCTGCCGGTGCTGATGGGCGCGCTGGGCAACAACGCCTCGCAGCCGCAGGGCGCGCAGGCGCTGCTCGGCGCCTTGCAGAACAACCACAGCGGCCTGGACCTGGGCAGCGTGCTCGGATCGGTACTGGGCGGTGGTGGCGGTGGTGCCGCCAGCGACGGCGCCGGCATCCTCGGCCACATCTTCGGCGGCAGCCAGCAGAAGGTGGAAACCGGCCTGGCCCAGGCCACCCAACTCGACAGCGGCCGCACCAGCCAGCTACTGCAGATTCTTGCCCCGATCGTGATGGCCTTCCTCGCCCAGCGCCTCGGCGGCGGCCAGGCCGATGCCGGCTCGCTCAGCCAGGCCCTGGGCCAGGAGAAGCAGCAGGTGCAGCAGCAGGGCGGTCTTGCCGGTGGCCTGCTCGGCAGCCTGCTGGACCAGGACGGTGACGGCCAGCTCGGAGTGGGCGATCTGCTCAAGCTGGGCGGCAATCTGCTCGGCGGCAAGCGCTGAGGGAAAGCCTGGCCGGACATGGGCGGGCGCTACCGGCATCGCCATGGGTAGCGCCGGGCCATGCCCGGCGGCTTACCGGTTGCCCGCCTTCAAACGCTGCAGGATCGGTGCGAACAGGGGCGCCTGCATCGAACGCGGCGGCTCGACATGGCCGCCCTTTTCCTGCGCCTGCCAGTACGACCACGGCAGCGGCTTGTCGCCCAGTTCGTAGTCCATGCCGTCCCAGCCATCCTCGCGGAAGGCGTAGAAGGCCCAGTGCACCTTGTCCTGCTCCAGCACCTGCAGCACATCCTGCAGGTAGCGGCTGCAGTCCGGCCACCGCCGCATGCAGCCGAATTCGGCCACCACCATGCGGTTGGCACCGACGCCATGCGAGGCGGCCCACGTCATCGGCTGCTGCAGGTAACGGCGTACACGCGCCGCATCCCAATGCTCGCTGCCTGCACCGAACGGCACCTGCGCCGGATAGCGCCAGGGTTTGGCACGCGTCTGGTTCGGTGCACTGGTTGCTGCATACGGCTCGTACATGTGCACGCTGTACAGCAGCTTCGAATCCGCCAGCGGTGCCGGCCAGTAGTTGAAACCGTCGGCGGCGGCATACCAGCCCGCATCCAGCATCAGCGGCATCGCGGTGTCGACCTCGCGGATGCTGGCGATCAGTTCCGAGTAGAAGCGGCGCAGATCGCGTGGGCCGTCCTGCACACCGGCATACCACCGCTGCATCGCCTCAGTGGACGCATGCTCGGCCAGGCCTGCACCGTACTCGGGCACCGGCTCATTGATGAGGTTGTAGGCGGCCAAGGCAGGATGACCCTTCAGCGCCGTGGCCAGGTCATGCCAGAAGCGACGGGCCGGCACATGGTTGTCGAAGGACTGCCACAGGCGCTGGTCGACCACATCGCCGTTGTGCTGCTTCCAGCGCAGCAACGGCAGCGACAGCGGCGTCAGCACCACTTTCAGTCCGGCCGCATCGGCGTCATCCAGCACCCGCCGCAGCGTGGCCAGGTCGGCCGGAACCAGTCCGCGATAGTCATCGGCGTTGCCGATGAGGAAGTCACGACCGCCCTGCCCCTTCCACTTGTCCGGCACCAGCCGCACCCAGGTCGCACCGGTCGCACGCAGCGCCTCGAAGTATTTCCGGTCCGGAGGCGACATGTTCATGCTGTTGCCACCGCGTTGCGGAACGTCCCAGAAGGTGATGTCGGCAGCGTGCAGTGGCGCAGCAGCAAGCAGGGACAGGCATAACAGCAGACGACGCATGGGCAGGCCTCCGATAGGTGAAAAAACAGCCTGCCCAGCGCAATCCGAACGCACCGTGACCGGCGCTTTGTTTCGCACCGCGATAGGAACAATCCGTTGGAATCAGGATTTCGCTAGAGCGCGTCGATGTCACCCAACGCCCGGATCAAACGCCGCGCGCGCTTGTCCGGCTTGTGTTCCGGCGGCTGGAAACCATCGCGTGCCGCGATGCGCAGTGCACGCTGTTCGGCACGGCGCGCCTTCGAAGCCTCGCTCTCGGCGTACAGCTGCTGTGCCGTTGGCGCCGGCCCGCGCTGGTCGCTCAGGCCCAGCACCCGGATCTCGAAATGCTCCTCACCGCGGTCGACCTGCAGCTGCTCGCCAACACGCACCGCGCGCGAGGATTTCGGGCGCTGCCCGGCCACGCTGACCTTGCCGGTTTCGATGGCCTGCTTGGCCAGGCTGCGGGTCTTGAAGAAACGGGCCGCCCACAACCAGATGTCCAGGCGGACACTGGGCGACAGCGGGGAAAGCTCGGGCATTGGTGCGTGCTACTCCGGTGGCTTGTTCAGGGGGCGCGGGTTATCGGGGTCGGTGCGGCAACCGCTGCCCCCGATCAGGGTGGGAACGCCGGCGGAAAGATCCTGGCGCTGGCTGCCGACCAGGCACTCGGGGCGGTCGGTTGGCCGCACCTGGGTATCGCCCAGCCGGTCACCTGTCGAACATGCGGCCAGTGCGGCGCCGATCAAGGCCAACGCCATGCTCCATTTCACCTGCAGTCGTTGATGCATTGCCACATCCTGCAAACCGGCTTGGTGCTAGTGTGCGCCTCCCGGGATTCGATCACCACTCCATGGCCAAAGCGCCGCTTGACCTGACCTCCGGCCCGATCGGCCGCAATCTTCTGCTGTTCTCACTGCCGATCCTGGCAGGCAACATCGCGCAGTCGCTGAACGGTTCGGTGAATGCGGTCTGGGTCGGGCGCTTCCTCGGCGAGGCGGCACTGACCGCCACCGCGAACGCCAACAACATCATGTTCTTCCTGATCGGCTCGGTGTTCGGCTTCGGCATGGCCTCGACCATCCTGATCGGCCAGGCGATCGGCGCGCGCGACATCGCGCAGGCGCGGCGCGTGGTCGGCACCAGCGCCACCTTCTTCATCGGCCTGTCAGTGATCATCGCCATCGCCGGCTGGTTCATGGCCCATCCGCTGCTGGCGGCGATGGGCACACCGGCCGCCTCGCTGCCGTTGGCCGAAGCCTATCTGCAGATCATCTTCCTGGCGATGCCGACGCTGTACGCGTTCGCCTTCCTCACCGCTGCACTGCGCGGTGCCGGTGACTCGCGCACGCCGTTCCGCTTCCTGATGGTGTCGGTGGCACTGGACATCGTGCTGAACCCGGTACTGATCTTCGGCATGGGGCCGTTCCCGGCGCTGGGCATTGCCGGTTCGGCCTGGGCCACGCTGGTCGCGCAGACGCTGTCGCTGGCCGGCCTGCTGCTGTACATGCGGCACAAGCGCCACACCCTGTGGCTGGGCCGCGCCGACATGCGCCTGTTCAAGCTCGACCTGACCATCCTCAAGGCGCTGGTGATCAAGGGTGTGCCGATGGGCCTGCAGATGGTGCTGATCTCGCTGTCGGTGATCCTGCTGATGACCATGGTCAACCAGTACGGCACCGACACCGGCGCCGGTTACGGCGCTGCCCTGCAGCTGTGGAACTACCTGCAGATGCCGGCGATGGCGATCGGTGCGGCGTGCTCGTCGATGGCCGCGCAGAACGTCGGTGCGCAGCGCTGGGATCGCGTGCGTGGCACTGCGCGCCAGGGCGTGCTGTTCAACTTCCTGCTGACCGGCGCGCTGATCCTGCCACTGGTGCTGTTCGACCGCCAGCTGCTGGCGCTGTTCCTGCCGCCGGCCAGCCAAGCGCTGGACATCGCCCGCCACCTCAACCACGTGGTGATCGGCTCGTTCCTGTTCTTCGGCGTCAGCTTCGTGATCTCCGGCGTGGTGCGCTCGACCGGCGCGGTGATTCCGCCATTGCTGATCCTGGCCGGCTCACTGTGGGGCGTGCGCGTGCCATTCGCCGAACTGCTGCAGCCGTACTGGGGCGCCGACGCGATCTGGTGGAGCTTCCCGGTCAGCTCGCTGGTGTCGATGCTGCTGTCGCTGGCGTATTACCGCTGGGGCGGCTGGCGCAAGGCGAAGATGATGGGCAAGCCCTCGCACGCCGAAGAACTGGCCACGCCGTCGGAGATTCCGGCCTGCCCGCCGTCGCCGGTGGCCGACCCGGATGCCGCGCCACTGCGGTAGTGCCGGCCGCTGGCCGGCAACCTCATGGGCCGTTCAATGCGCGGTACTGCCGGCCGCTGGCCGGCAACCTCAAACTCCTCCGGAAGCATCGCGCAACAGCCGGCCAGCGGCCGGCACTACCGTGCTGGATGCCACCTGCCGCGTCCACCCGAACCGCTGCGCGGCCCAGATCTCCAGCGCCACCAGCAGCGCGATGATCAGCAACGGCAACAGCAGCCCGAAGTACACGCCGGGCATCATGCCGTTGATCTGCGCTTTCACCAGCCGCAGCACGCCACGGGTGTGCAGCAGCTCATCGACGTGCATGGTCAGCGCCTCGCGCACCACCTTGGGCTCCAGGCCGAGCGTGCCGGCCTTGTCCACCAGCGTGTCTTCCACCATGCCGCGCAGCAGGCCTTCGCGCACTTTGCCGATCACCCAACCGGTGCCGCGCGCCAACGGGCCGTTGCCAAGACGATCAAGGCCAGGCAACGGATGTTCGCTGAGGTAGGCCGAGGCGATGGTGTCGGCCACATCCCCCACCGTGCCCTGGCTGCGCAATGCCTCGCGCATGCGCGGGTCGTCCAGCGAATCGGTGAAGCCTTCGCTCCAGCCTTCCACCAGCGTCTGCAGGTGCGGCTGGAAATGATCGAGCTGCTTGAACAGCGCGCGGTGCGCGCCAGCAGTGAAGCCCAGCTGCAGGCCGAAGAAGGCGGTGGCCAGCGGCAGCACCACCACGTAGCTGGCCAGCAGCCAGTGATGCCAGCGCTTGCGCCGCTGCAACCAACCCCGGCGGTGCAGCCAGCGCCAGGCGAAGATGCCCAGCACCAGGCCAAGCAGCGTACCGAGCAGGCTGCCGCCTAGCAGATCGAGCACGCTCAGGCCCGTCCAGAATTCGTTCAACCAGTACTGCGTGTCCTGCATGGGTCTTCCTTCCGTGGATGCGGCTGCGCCTGAAATGCCAGCCAGGTAGAGTCGACTGTTAGTCGACTATCGCGCGCAGCGCGGGGGTTTCCGGCATCGCGCCAAGAGCAGTCGACTGACAGTCGACTCTACCAAAGCGAAAGCCTCCCGGCCCGGAGCACGCCAAGCAATGCGACAATCGCGCTCCTTTCCTGCAGCAACGAGGGCCACATGGCCAAACTGACCCTGGCCAGCGTGGATGCGCTGCGTACCCGCTTTGCCGATGACGCCGCCTGCGACGCGGCACTGGCCGCCTTCGCCGACACCGCTGCCCTGCGCGTACCGCTGCGTGAGCTGGTGGAAGCACAACACCGCTACCTGCAGGCCGAATTCGAAGTGGCGCAGGTAGCCGATGTGCTGCGCCGCGACCAGAAATATGCGCCGGTCGGTCGGCCTTCGATCAACATCGTGCAGCTGCGCAAGCAGCAGGCCGCGACCAAGCAGGCGGCGCTGATCGCACGCCAGGTGGTGGCGCAGGCCGCGCAGACCTTCGTGCGGGTGAGCGGGCTGGCGGTGAAGGCCAAGCAGAGCCCGAGCGAGGCGTGCGTGGCATGGTTGGGCGCGTTGCGCTGAGGGATCGTGCGGACCAACGGTCCGCACCCACCAGATGCAGGTCCGCACCCACAAGGTGCAGGTTGGCATCTATCGGGTAGTGCCGGCCGCTGGCCGGCAACCCATCAGCATCGGGCACCTCGCATGCAGCCGGCCAGCGGCCGGCTCTACCAGAACCCCAAAAAGAAGGCCCGCTTTTCAGCGGGCCTTCTGCCTTCTCACGACGAGTGAGTGGGGTGCATCAAGCGGCCGGCTTTTCGCCGGTGGCTTCGGTGGTGATGCGGATCTTCACTTCATCGCTGACGTTCGGGGCATACGCGCCGACGCCGAAATCGCTGCGCTTCAGGGTGGTGGTGGCATCGAAGCCGGCGGCCGGAACCTTGGCCATCGGGTGCTCGCCGCCGCCATTGACGGTGACGTCCAGGGTGACCGGCTTGGTGATGCCCTTGATGGTCAGGTCGCCGGTGACGGTCAGCTTGTTGGTGCCAGCAGCTTCCACCTTGGTGCTCTTGAAGGTGGCATCGGCGAACTTGGCGGCGTCGAAGAAGTCGGCGCTCTTCAGGTGCTCGTCGAACTTGGCGGTGAAGCTGTTCAGGCCGCTCAGCGGCAGCTTCACTTCCACGGTGGACTTGGTCACGTCTTCGGCGTTGTACACCAGGGTGCCTTCGACGTTGCCGAAGTGCGCGCTGGGGTTGGAGAAGCCGAAGTGGCTCCACTGGGCCAGCACGTCGGTGTGGGTCGGGTCCAGCTTGTAGGTGCCCGAGGCGATCTTGATCGCTTCGGCGGCCGGCGCAGCAGCAGCGGCATCGGCGGCCGGGGTGGCGGCCTGCTCGGTGGTGGCCGGGGCGGCGGCATCGGCGGCCGGGGCAGCGGTGTCGGCCGGCTTGGAGCAGGCGGCGATGGCCAGCGTCAGGGCCAGCGGCAGCAGCAGTTTACGGGTGGCGCTCATCTCAGGAACTCTCCGGATCGTAGGGTGGGTACACGGTGTAGCAAGAGCCCGCCGCGGGACGGCAGGCCCGAAACCGATACAACGACTTACGCGATGCGCGCCGCTTCGTCGAACGACAGGCGCGGCAGACGCGGGAACAGGCCCGCCGAGTCACCGTAACCCAGGTTGACCAGGAAATTCGACTTGATGGAAGTGCCGGCGAAGAAGGCTTCATCCACCTTGGCCGCATCGAAGCCCGACATCGGGCCGGCATCCAGGCCCAGCGCGCGTGCGGCCAGGATCAGGTAGGCGCCCTGCAGGCTGCCGTTGCGGATGGCGGCTTCGTGGCGGCCTTCCTGCGGGCCGTCGAACCAGGCCTTGGCATCGGTGTGCGGGAACAGGTACGGCAGCTTCTCGTGGAAGTCCAGGTCGAAGCCGATGATGACGGTGACCGGGGCGGCCATGGTCTTGTCGTGGTTGCCTTCGGACAGGGCCGGGGCCAGCTTGGCCTTGGCTTCCTTCGAGGTGACGAAGACGAAGCGGGCCGGCGTGGTGTTGGCGGCGGTCGGGCCCCACTTCACCAGGTCATACAGTTCCTGCAGCAGGCTGGCCGGGACCGGCTTGTCGAGGAAAGCGTTCTGGGTGCGGGCAGTTCGGAACAGCTGGTCGAGGGCAGCAGCGTCGAGCGCGTGGGACATCGGTGGATCTCCAGGGCGGCTAAGGGAAGTCAGTGCCCGCGGGCGGCGCGGGGCGAAACGACGAGCCGCAGTGTAGAGTGTCGCGACTGTTGCAACACCCAGCAGGGCTGAAACGAATTAATGCCACAGGTGAAACGATCGAGTGCGCCCTGGACGGTCACGGACGGCCGTGCCGGCAATGTCCGCCAGGCGGTCGCGCTGGCCTCTGCGCTGCGCCAGGGCACCCATCGCCCGCTGGTCCTGCAGCCCCGCGCCCCCTGGCGCTGGCTGTCGCCGCGGCGGCTGCCCAGTGATGTGAACGGCTACGGCGAGGCATTCGCGACGCTGGCCGCAGACGCACCGCCGCTTGCGATCGGCTGTGGCCGCCAGGCCGCCGGCGCACTGCGCGTGCTGCGCGCACGTGGCAGCCAGGTGGTGCAGATCCTCGACCCGCGCATCAATGCCCGCCACTGGGACATGGTGGTGGTGCCCGAACACGATGCCCTGCGTGGCAGCAACGTGCTGACCCTGCTCGGCAGCCTCAACCCGGTGGACGACGACTGGCTGGCCTGGGGCCGCGCCGCGTTCGCCGGCTTCAGTACCTTGCCCGGCCCGCGCACCGCGTTGCTTGTCGGTGGACCGACGCCGCTGGCGCCGTGGGATGAAACGGCGATGGTGGGCGTGTTCCAGGCGCTGGCTGGGCAGATCCGCAGCGAAGGCGGCAGCCTGCTGGCGACCACCTCGCGGCGCACGCCATCGGCGTTGGCCGAGATCCTGCGCGCGACGTTCGCCGACCTGCCGCATGTGATCTGGGGCGACGGCGGCGACGGTACGAATCCTTATGGCGGCCTGCTCGGCTGGGCCAACCGCGTGGTGGTCTCGCCCGATTCGGTGAACCTGCTGTCTGAAGCCTGCGCCACGCGCATGCCGGTGATGGTGGCGCTGGCCGAGACCGCGCAAGGCCGGCTGGCACGCTTCCAGCAGCAGCTGCGCGAGCGCGGGCGGCTGCAGGCGCATTGGCTGGACTGGCAGTACGACCGCATCGAACCACTGCGCGAGACCGCGCGGGTGGCGGCGGAAGTGAAACAGCGTCTGGCATTGGGGTAGTGCCGGCCGCTGGCCGGCAATCCTCGGCGCCTGGCATCACGGTAGTGCCGGCCGCTGGCCGGCAACGCTGTACCCATTACCGAACACCCTGTCGTTGCCGGCCAGCGGCCGGCACTACCCGACCGCGCAGCGATTTCTGAACATTTCGATCCGGCTACGCGGTTAGAGTCCAGCGTCCCCCATCACTCTGAACGTCTTCATGCGTACCTTGCTCCTGCTGCCCCTGGCCCTGCTCGCGGCCTGCTCCACCACGCCCACCGAGCTGGATCCGATTTCGTATCAATGCCAGCAGCAGTTGGACGCGTACCGCGAACAACCGGCGCTGCGCGATCCGAAGGGCCAGCGCCCGCCGCTGCCGGTGGCCCCGATCAGCGATGCCTGCGACAAGGAGCTCCAGCGCAAGGGCGTGGATCGTCCCCTGCGCTGAGCAGCGTATGATCGGCGCGCGGGCCTGCCCGCCGTTGAAGGTATCGACATGGATCGTTTCTCCCGCCTGCCCCGCGCCGCGCTGCTGATCGCCAGCCTGCTGGCGACCGCACCGGCCTGGGCCAACAGCACAGAATGCCGCGAGCGCTACCCGAGCGTGGCCGCGCAGGCGGCGATGCTGGACGTGGCCTGGACCACCGCTGAGCGCCTGGACGCGCTGCCCGATGTGGACGTGGTGGTGGCCGCGCGCGGTGGCCAGGACCTGAGCCGCTACGGCCTGCGCCACAGCCACCTGGCCTTCCTGGTGCGTGAGGACAATGGCCGCTGGCGCGCGATGCACCTGCTCAACCGCTGCAAGACCGACAGCTCGCAGCTGTACCACGAAGGGCTGGGCAACTTCGTCGGTGAGAGCGGCGGCCATACCGACCTGCGCATCGGCGTGCCCTCGGCGCAACTGCGTGCCGCGTTGAAAGCGATGCTGGTGTCGCCGTCGATCCAGCCGAAGGCACTGCACGAAACCAAATACAACGTGGTTGCCTACCCGTTCGCCACCGACTACCAGAACTCCAACCAGTGGGTGCTGGAAGTGCTGGCCGCGGCGATGGCACAGGCCGAAGGCGCGCCGGCCATCGTCAAGCGCGAACAGGCGCAGCAGTGGCTGCGCCAGCAGAAGTACCAGCCCAGCGTGCTGCATATCGGCCTCGGCAAGCGCGTGGGTGCGCGCCTGTTCGTGGCCAACGCCACCACCACTGATCATCCGGCCGGCGAACGCATCTCCGGCAACTATTCGGTGGTGACGGTGGAATCGGTGTTCGATTTCCTGCACCAGCGCAGCCAGCTGCAGCAGGAACTGGTGATCCCTCACGTGCCGGTAGCTGGTGCTGCCGCCGCCACGCCCTGAATCCAGCAAGGAGAACGACATGCGTACCCTGCCCGCCGTCCTGATGCCGATGCTGATCGTCGCAAGCCTGGCCTGGTCCACGGCCGCTCATGCAGAGCGCCGCATCGTGATCATCCACGACCCGGGCCCGCAGGGACCGAGCCTGGAGATGTCCACGCAGATGGTGACGTCGGCCCGCGCGGCGGCGGCGAAGGAAGCCCAGGATGCCGCCGACGCTGGCCAGCCGCTGGCCCGCCCGCAGCAGATCAAGCTGCCGCAGATGCAGGTGAGTGCGATCGCCACCACCGTGGATGGCCGCCGCGAAGTGCTGCTGCGCGATGCCAACGACCCGCAGAACACCGCATCGATGCAGTACCCGCGCGGCATCGGCGATCCCGCCGTGCAGTTCACCGTGGGCCAGACCGTGAACTTCGAACCGACCGGCGCCGACCAGGGATGGCAGCTGAAGGACAACCAGGGCCGCCCGCTGGAATACCTGCCCGAGGCCACCGGCCCGCGCGACATCTTCGACACCCGGCGCTGAGCCGCCGTCCCCACCCTGACCAGGAGGTCTCCATGTTCCGTTGCCTGCGCGTTCCCGCCACTGCCCTGCTGCTTTCGGCGCTGGTGGTGCCCACCGTCCATGCCGGCGCAGCGCCGCAGTTGAACAGCGGCCAGACCAGCGTGCTGGTCACGTCGCTGATCGTGCTGTCGATTCCGTTGGCCACGTCGATGGGACTGGCCGAACTGTCCAAGGCCCCGTTCAAGGCCAGCGAGCGCAACGGCAAGGTCGCCGCACGCACGCCGGCGGTGCCGCTGCCACCGATGGAAGTGAAGCAGGTCGCCACCACGCCAACCGGTGATCGCCAGGTGCACCTGCAGGTGCCCGGCAAGGCCGACCAGACCGCAACGCTGCAATGGCCGGCAGCTGCAGGCGATGACCCGATTGCCGGTTTCGTCGTCGGCCAGCAGGTGCGCTTCGACCCGACCGACGCGGGTGCCGGCTGGACCGTGAAGAGCGCGCAGGGCCAGGCGCTGGCCTATGTGCCGACCGCCTATGCCGCCGGCGATGTGATGAGCGAAACGCTGTAAAGCTGAACGGCCGGTTTTGGCATTGCCGCGAGCCGGGCGGATAATGGGCGATCCCCTTTGTCCCCCTGGCTCGCCATGTCCGTGCGTCCTGCCCCTGTGTTTGCCCCGTTGACCGCCCGCGCCCTGGTGCTGGCGGTGCTGGCCATGGGCGCGGTGGTGCTGCTGTCCAACGTACTGGTGCAGTACCCGATCAACGATTGGCTGACCTGGGGTGCTTTCAGTTACCCGGTCGCGTTCCTGGTCAGCAACCTGATCAACCGCCGCTTCGGCCCGGGCCCTGCGCGCCGCGTGGCGTGGATCGGTTTCGCGGTGGCGGTGCTGCTGTCGATCTGGGTGGCCACCCCGCGCATCGCCATTGCCTCGTGCTCGGCCTTCATCGTGGCCCAGCTGCTGGACATCACCGTGTTCGACCGCCTGCGCCGTGGCAGCTGGTGGCGCGCACCGATGGTGGCCACCACCTGCAGCGCCACGGTGGATACCACCATTTTCTGGTCGATCGCGTTTGCCGGTTCGACCCTGCCGTGGGTGAGCTGGGCTGCCGGCGACCTGGCGGTGAAGCTGGCGATTGGCGTCTGCCTGCTGGCCCCGTTCCGCGCGCTGTTGTGGAAGATGGCGCCGCTGCGCACCACCAGCTGACCGCACATGCTCTGGTAGCTGCCAACCTTGGTTGGCACACACCTTGAACCCGGTGGGTGCCGACCGTTGGTCGGCACGATCCTTCAGCGTTCATCGCTGCCGACAGATTGTGCCGACCAACGGTCGGCACCTACCAACGGCGACCATCGCCGAGCCATTGATCTGGTAGCTGCCAACAGCAGGTCATCGCCGGCCATTGATCCGGTGGGTGCCGACCGTTGGTCGGCACGCCCAGCAGAACTCATCGCTGCCGACAGATTGTGCCGACCAACGGTCGGCACCCACCCAAAGCAGGCCATTGCGCTGGCGGGTGCCCCCACTCAGGCGAACGGCAGCTCCGCGGCGATGCACGCTGCCGCAATTGCGGCACACGCCTCTTCAATCGCGGGCGTGGTCGGTGCCAGCCGCGGGCGCCGGTCCAGGGTGCAGGCCAGGCCCACATCCAGCAACGTGGCATGTGCTCCATGCAGCGCCTGCGCGGTGTCTTCCGGCAGGAATTCCGCAACCGCCAACGCATCGATCAACGACGGCGTGTCGCGCGGCTGCAGCAGCGCTGCATGCCGGGCGCTACGCGCCAACACGCCGGTCTGCAGCAGGAACTCCAGGTCCACCACGCCACCCGCGCCCTGCTTCAGGTCCAGCCGCGCGGCATCGCTGCGGTCCAGTTCGGTGCGCATGCGGCCGCGCATCTTCAGCACGTCCGCATACAGCACACCGGTGTCGCGCTCACGCCCAAGCGTCTGCGCACGCACCTGCTCGAAGTCGGCCAGCAGGCTGGCATCGCCGGCCACGCCACGCGCGCGCACCAGCGCCTGGTGTTCCCAGGTCCACGCGCGTTCGCGCTGGTATTCGGTGTAACTGGCCAACGAAGACACCAGCGAACCCTTGCCACCATCCGGGCGCAGGCGCACGTCGATGTCGTACAGGCGCCCGGCGGCGGTCACCGCACCGAGCAGCGCCATCACCTTCTGCGCCAGGCGCGCATACCAGCGCCCCGGTTCCAGCGGACGCGCGCCATCACTGGCGTCTACGCCGGCCGGGTTGTCGTGCAGGAACACCAGGTCCAGATCGGAACCGAAGCCCAGTTCAAGCCCACCAAGGCTGCCGTAGCCGATGATCGCGAAACGCCCGCCGGGAATCTCGCCGTGCGCGGCATGCATGTCCGCTTCGGCCATCGCCAACACGGTGACCACCACGGCCTGCGCCAGCTCGGCCAGTTGACGCGTGCTGTCGACCGCGCCCTGGCGGCCATCCAGCGTGGCCATCGCCATGCGGAAGCTGAGTGCCAGCCGCGTTTCATTGAGCCAGCGCAGCGCGGATTCCGGATCTTCCACCGTCAGCACCTGCTGGCACTCGGCCAGCATGCCGGCGGCATCGGGCATCGGCCCGGACACGCGCACGTCCAGCAGCTCGTCCAGCAGCAGCGGATACGCGGCCAGACGTTCGGCCAGCAGCGCACTGCGCGCCAGCACGTCCACCAACCGCGCCAGTGCGCTGGGCTGTTCATCCAGCAAGGCGAGATAGCTGGTCCGGCGCAGCACCGCCTGCAGCAGGCCAAGCACGCGCTTGAGCGCGGCATCGGGCTGTGGCGAGCGCGTGGCCGCATGCAGCAACGCGGGCAGTACGCGATCCAGCCGCGCACGCGCGGCATCGGACAACGACTTCACGCCAGTGCCCTGGGCGAAGTCGCGCAGCGACTGGTCGGCGCCGTTGGCATCGAGGAAACCGGCTTCGGCCAGCAGCGGTGCGTTGCTGCCTTCGGGCAGGCTGCGCCAGTAGTTGGCCAGCGCATCGGGCGCGGCCTGGCCCTTGCGCGGTGCCAGCAGCGCGGCGAATTCAGTACTGACGCGCTGCTGCTGTTCGGCCAGCGCCGCGCGCAGCACCTCCCAATCCGGATAGCCCAGACCCACGGCGATGCGTTCGCGGTCGAGCGCATCACTGGGCAACACATGGGTCTGCGCGTCACGCAGCATCTGCAGGCGGTTCTCCAGGCGCCGCAGGAACAGGTACGCCTCGCGCAGCGCGCTGCCATCCTCGGGCGCGATCTGCCCGGCGGCCACCAGTGCGTCCAGCGCCACCAGCAGCCGACGCTCGCGCAATGCCGGTTCGCGACCACCGCGGATCAGCTGCAGCGCCTGGCACAGGAATTCGATCTCGCGGATGCCACCGGCACCGCGCTTGATGTCGTCGTGCAGTTCGCGGCGTGCGACTTCAGCGGTGATGGCCGCCTTCATTTCGCGCAGGCCGTCTAGCGCGGTGAAATCCAGGTAGCGGCGGTACACGAACGGGCGCAGGGTCTGCAGCCACGCCTCACCGGCCTCGATATCGCCGGCCACCGCGCGCGCCTTCAGCCAGGCATAGCGCTCCCAATCACGGCCCTCGCGCTGGAAGTACTGGTCCATCGCCGCGAACGACAGCGCGACGCGACCGGCGCTGCCGAACGGGCGCAGGCGCAGGTCGACGCGGTGGCTGAAGCCATCGACGGTGGTCTCGTCCAGCAGCTTGGCCAGGCGCTGGCCGAGGCGGGCGAAATACTCCTCGGCAGCCAGTGCGCGTGGGCCGTCGGATTCACCGCCCTGCGGGTAGGCGTAGACCAGGTCCACATCGGAACTGAAGTTGAGCTCGCCACCGCCGAGCTTGCCAAGGCCGAACACCACCAGCTGCTGCGGCGCGCCTTCGCCATCGCGGACCACGCCGTGGCGCTGGGCGAATTCCTGCTGCAGGGCGTCCAGTGCCAGCCGCAGGCAGTCTTCGGCCAAAGCGGTGGCGCCGGCCAGGGTCTGCGCCACGTCGTCGAGGCCGGCCAGGTCGCGCCAGATCAGCCGTGTGGACATCGCGGTGCGCCAGCGCCGGATCTGCGCCGGCCAGTCGCTGGGCTGCAGCGGATCGAGCACCGGCGCCGGGATCGGCGGGCAGCCGGGAGCGGCCAGTTGTGCCAGCAAGGCCGGTTGCCGCACGAGGGTGTCCAGCGCGAAGTCGCTGGCAACTGCCAAACGGGTCAGCAGCGGCAGCAGCTCAGCAGGAACGGGCTCGGGCAGGACTTGGGCCAGGCGCGCCAGCGCGCGGTCGACAAGGGGCTGCAGGGACGCGGGAAGGTCGGCGGGGGCGAGGGTCATGGGCTGATTGTATCGACCCGGCCGGGACGCAACGGACCCGGTAGTGCCGGCCGCTGGCCGGCAAATCCGATGATCCTGCCGAAGGTTACTGGGGTTGCCGGCCAGCGGCCGGCACTACCGATAATGGAGACCGCGTATTCATACTGGACGACAGGCAATAAAAAAGCCCGCTTGCAGCGAACTGCCAGCGGGCTCTGCTCCCTCCCCCACGTCGGGATGCAGGTCCATCGTGCGGGCTGCGAAAGCACTTTGCACGCTGCACTGCAAAACAAAACCGGCGGGTTTGGGTGACCCCTGCGGGAAAAGCCATTCCACGAAGGTAGAACCCCCCGTACGGATGAGGATGGCCGATAATCGGAATTCCCCCCAGCAACACGTGTCGTCATGTCTGTTGATCGCATCGCCAACGCGCGTCTTCGTGACCGCGTGGTCTCCGCAGAGGCCGCAGCCGCGCTGATCCAGCCCGGTGAAACCGTGGCCATGAGCGGCTTTACCGGCTCCGGGTATCCCAAGGCCGTTCCCGTCGAACTGGCCCGCCGCATCGAAGCGGTGCATGCCCAGGGCCAGCCCTTCCAGATCAGCCTGATGACTGGCGCCTCCACCGCGCCGGAACTCGATGGCGCGCTGGCCAAGGCCGATGGCATCGCCATGCGCATGCCGTTCCAGAGCGACCCGGATGCGCGCAACCGCATCAACGAGGGCAAGCTGGATTACATCGACATCCACCTCAGCCACGTGGCCCAGCACGTGTGGTTCGGTTTCTATGGCGAGATCGATACCGCCGTGATCGAAGTCTCGGCCATCCGCGAAGACGGTTCGCTGGTGCCCTCCACCTCGGTCGGCAACAACAAGACCTGGCTGGACCTGGCCAAGAAGGTGATCGTCGAGGTCAACGAATGGCAGCCGGCCGGCGTCGACGGCATGCATGACATCTACTACGGCACCGCGCTGCCGCCGCACCGCAAGCCGATTCCGCTGGTGAACGCCAACGACCGCATCGGCGACACCGCGCTGCGCTGCGACCCGGACAAGATCGTGGCCGTGGTGCGCACCAACGGCCCGGACCGCAACAGCCCGTTCAGCCCGATCGATGCGACCAGCGAGCAGATCGCTTCGCACCTGATCGAGTTCCTCAAGCATGAAGTGAAGAAGGGCCGCCTGCCGCCGAACCTGCTGCCGCTGCAGTCGGGCGTGGGCAATATTCCGAACGCGGTGCTGGCCGGCCTGGCCAAGAGCGGCTTCCGCGACCTGGCCGCGTTCACCGAAGTGATCCAGGACGGCATGCTCGACCTGCTGCGCGACGGCGTGCTGAGCTATGCCTCGTGCACCGGCTTCGCGCTGAGTCCGCAGGCCAACGAGACGTTCAAGGAGAACATCGATTTCTACCGCGAGCGCATCATCATGCGCACGCAGGAGATCTCCAACCATCCGGAACTGGTGCGCCGCCTCGGCTGCATCGGCATGAACGGCATGATCGAGGTGGACATCTACGGCAACGTCAATTCGACGCACGTGATGGGCACGCGGATCATGAACGGCATCGGCGGTTCCGGTGACTTTGCCCGCAACGGTTTCCTGTCGGCGTTCCTGAGCCCGTCCACCGCGAAGAACGGCACCATCTCGGCGATCGTGCCGATGGCCAGCCACGTGGACCACACCGAACACGACGTGTCGGTGATCGTCACCGAACAGGGCCTGGCCGACCTGCGTGGCCTGACCCCGCGCAAGCGTGCGCAGGTGCTGATCGACAACTGCGCGCACCCGGATTTCCGCCCGCAGCTGCAGGATTACTTCGACCGCGCCAGCCGCGAGAGCTACGGCAAGCACACCCCGCACCTGCTGCCGGAAGCGCTGTCGTGGCACCAGCGTTGGCTGGATACCGGCACGATGAAGGGCTGAGATCCGGAGACTCTGGTAGCTGTCTCTTATACACATCT